>JAGFND010000001.1 GCA_021409285.1 Candidatus Methanoperedens sp.
ACACCTGAAAATAAGATTGTAATTGATACCATTGCCCGGCTGGGAGCTCTGGCGATTGAAAGGATTGGCTGGACATAGAAATCCTTTTGAAACTATGAATGATGTGATTACAAATTGACACCAACCTGTCTGTGAACAATAACATTAATGTTCTATATTTGAATCTTGCTGTGGATAAAGTGGAATTTCAATGATAGATTCAGAAGATAAAAGACCGGAACCGGAATCTCTTTTGGCAATTGCCAAAAAGGGAGAAACAGCCACAAGAGTGGGCAACCTATACCCTAAGAAGGAAATAAGTGCAGTCAGTCTGCTAATTTATGTCATGAGTGCAATTGGTGTCATTATTGTCTCTTTATTAGGTTTTATTTTTCGGGATATTCTCGGTCAGGTTAACTTACTGTTCTTAATGATTATACCTGTCGTACTGATCGCTACTTTCTGGGGACGCGGCCCATCTATTCTTGCAGCGATCTTAAGCGTTATGATTTTTGATTTTTTGTTTGTTAAACCGTATTTCACCTTTGATGTTTCGGAAGTAGGATATTTTTCATCTTATCTCTTGTTTATTATGTTTGCCTATGTAATAAGCAATTTTGTATCAGATCTTTACCACAAGGTGCAGCAGTTTGAGCAAAACGAGACCAGAAACACAACTTTATATGAATTAAGTAAGGATCTAGTCACTGCCCGGAGCATTGATCAGGTTTTAAACCTGATGATTCGTCATGCAGGACAAATTTTCCCATGCGATATGGCCATTTATCTTCCTGAAAATGGACAAGTTTCGCTCAAGGCTTCTACCGACAGGATCAAGATTAACCCGAAGGAACTTGGCATAGCAACCTGGGTCTGGCTCAATGGCGAACCTGCCGGTGAGGGCACAGATAAGCTCCCCGAAGCATGGGCTTACTATCTTCCCATGAAAACGACAGATACCGTAAAGGGTGTAGTGGGATTTCATTTCGACGATCCTGAACAGATTCTTACCCCTGAAAATAAGAGTGCACTAGATATGATTGCGCTGCTGGGAACTCTGGCGATTGAAAGGATTGGCGGGAAGGAATGATATGGTATCTTGTACTTGGGAAATTGAAGAGTGAATAAAAGAATGAGAATATTTATAGTATCTAATAGATTGCCTATAACTGCAGTTAAAGGAAACAAATTAGATTTTAAAGAAAGTGTCGGCGGCCTGGTATCTGGCCTAAGCTCTTATATAGATTCTTTAAAAGGTTCATCTTTGAATTATGAATTCAGATGGATCGGTTGGCCTGGGATCACGATAAGCGATGACCAAAAGAATGTTCTAAAATTAGAACTTGAGAATATCAATACTGTACCGGTATTCTTAACAGAAGAAGTAATGGAGAAATATTATTTAGGATTTTGTAATAAAACAATATGGCCATTATTTCATTATTTTAACAATTATGTATCTTACAACGGGGATTATTGGAATTGTTATAAATATGTGAACCAAATATTCTGTGATACGGTATTGGAGGTTGTCCAACCTGGAGATATAATATGGATTCACGATTATCATTTAATGCTACTGCCGAAATTATTGAGGGATAAATTAGATAAAAAATGTAAAATAAGCTTCTTTCTACATATTCCGTTTCCATTTTTTGAGATATTTACATCTTTACCGAAGGCCTGGAGACGAGATATATTAGAGGGCATGCTGGGATCAGACCTAATAGGTTTTCATACTGGCACTTATGTCAAATATTTTCTAGATTGTGTTTATAAAATCCTCGGCCATGGACATTATATGGGTAATATAACACTGGAGGATCGTGTCGTAAATATAGATGCATTCCCGATGGGGATTCAATTTGATAAATTTAATAAAACAGATATTAAAAAGATTGAAGAATTTAAAACATTATCTGATTATAAGGTCATTTTATCAATAGATAGACTAGATTATACAAAGGGTCTGGCAAATAAATTGTCATGCTATGAATTATTCTTAGAAAAACATAAAGAATTGCACAAAAAATTAATATTCGTCTTAATTGTCGTACCTTCTCGAATTGGCGTGGATCATTATGAAATGAATAAGAAGGTGATAGATGAAACAGTAGGTAGAATCAATGGAAAATATGGAAATATAAGCTGGACGCCGATATTATATCAATTTAAGTTTCTACCATTTGAAGAACTGTTAAGTTTATACCGGTCAAGTGATGTTGCACTGATCACCCCATTAAGAGATGGTATGAATCTAATAGCCAAAGAATATGTAGCATCTCGCAAAGATAAAACCGGTGTTTTAATTTTAAGCGAGATGGCAGGAGTTTCGGAAGAATTAAATGAGGCAATAATTGTCAATCCAAATGACAAGGAAGAGATTGAAAGAGCATTAATAACAGCATTAGAGATGGATGTCACCGAACAAAAACGGCGTAATAAGATTATGCAAAAGCACTTACAAAATTATGACGTTTCAGTATGGGCAAATTCATTTATAGATAGATTGCTTCTTTCGGATAAGAAATAGTTGAAGTCACTGTATTTTGAAAAAAATGGAGATCTAAAATTAAGATTTACCAAAGGATTTCAACTGTTGGTGTTGGTTGTTATTGTTGGAAGATCAGCCTTTTATTCTCTTTAGCCTGAATGTATTCTCTCGCTCCATTTCTTCAAGTCTCAGAATGATGAAATCTTTTGCTTCATTAAGTTCAGGGATGACCTTGAATTCAAGTGCATTCACCCTGCGCTTTGTTTTCTCGATATCCTCTAGGAGCTTTTTCATCGTTGTTTCGATCTCGGCTGCGAGAATGATCTTCTCGACAAGTATTTCGTAGCTATCCACGGCTTCATCAATGCGCGAGCTTGTCCCTATGATACCGTAACCGTGTTCACTGAGTTTCTGATGGACTCTTGTTGCCTGGATCTTTGGGACCACGACACCCATCACGTTCTTGCTCTGGAGTTCAAGCTTTGGAGTATCTTTGAGGGCAAAAGCCGTGGATTTTACAACGATCAAGCCTTCAACCGACTTTGCGATAGCAAGCTTCAACGAGGCAAGGGCAAACTGCTTCTCGACTTCTGTCCTTATGTCCTTTGCTTTCTCAAGTATGGCAAAAAGCTCCAGGATCAGCCCGTCACGCTTCATTTTAAGAAGCTTGTGCCCGCTCTGGCTGAGCTTTATTTTCTTCTTGAGCTCGATAAGTTCCGAGCGTGTGGGTTTTATGTTGTCTTTTATCGCCATGTTCTCTTATTTCTCAGCTTTTGCCTTATGAGCGGGGTGGTACTTCTGGATATACTTGTTATCAATTCTTGTTAGCTGTGCCTCTGGAAGTTCAGCAAGGAGAGACCAACCCAGATCAAGGGTTGTCTCGATATCCCTGTTCTCGTCAGAGCCCTGTCTTACGAACCTGTCTTCGAACATATCAGCGAATTCAAGGAATTTCTTATCCCTCTCTGAAAGGGCATCCTTGCCAACTATGGCAACAAGACCTCTGAGATCCCGGCCCTCTGCATATGCAGCATAAAGCTGGTCCGAAACTGCCTTATGGTCTTCTCGCGTTCTTGTTGCGCCGATACCTGAGTTCATCAATCTTGAGAGTGATGGAAGGACATTCACTGGCGGATATATGCCCTTCCTGTGAAGTTCTCTTGAAATAACTATCTGGCCTTCAGTGATATATCCTGAAAGATCAGGGATCGGATGTGTGATATCGTCTCCAGGCATTGATAATATTGAGAATTGGGTGACTGATCCTTTTCTTCCTTTGACCACGCCCGCGCGCTCATAAAGCGAGGCAAGGTCAGTGTACATGTAACCGGGGTAACCGCGCCTTCCCGGAACTTCTTCCCTGGCAGCGCCCATCTGGCGGAGCGCTTCGCAGTAGTTCGTGATATCTGTAAGGATGACAAGTACGTGCATATCATGTTCATATGCAAGGTATTCTGCTGCGGTGAGCGCCAGTCTTGGTGTGATAAGCCGTTCTACCGCCGGGTCATCTGCAAGGTTCAGGAATACAACTGCCCTCTCAAGGGCGCCGGTCCTCTCAAAGTCACTCATAAAATACTGGGCTTCTTCATTAGTAATACCCATTGCAGCAAATACGACCGCGAACTGCTCCTGTGTGCCCCGTACTTTTGCCTGTCTGGCGATCTGGAGTGCAATTTCATTATGAGGAAGACCCGAACCTGAGAAGATCGGAAGTTTCTGGCCTCTCACAAGTGTGTTCATACCATCTATAGTAGAAATACCGGTCTGGATAAATTCCTTTGGCGGAAGACGTGCGTAAGGATTGATAGCAGCGCCTGTTATTTCAAGCCGATCCTCAGGAACGATCCTGGGGCCGCCGTCCAGCGGTTCGCCTGAGCCTGAAAGGATCCTGCCGAGAAGATCTTTTGATACCGGGAGTTTGATCGTCTCTCCTGTGAACCTGATTCCTGAATCCTTGTTAAGACCGCCTGTTCCTTCGAAAACCTGCACCACGACAATGTCTTTTGAGGTATCGAGTACCTGACCTCTCTTTGTTGTTCCATCCGGAAGGGTAATATTGACCAGTTCATTATATCCTACAGGTTCTGTCTTCTCAACAAAGATAAGAGGGCCTGCGATCTCTCGGATCGTCTTATATTCTTTTGTCATTATTTACCCCCGAGTTTCTTGAACTCTTGTTCTGCATTATTAATTATCACTCCGAGCGCGCGGTCAAAGTCCTTTTCATATTTGACTTTGGCAAGGTCATCTTTTGTCTTTAATTTCATGATATCTTCAATAGGCGCACCATCTTCAAGTGATGTTTGGGCTTTATTGCCCCAATCCAGGATGGCTTTCAGTAGCTTGAATTGTTTGTCCATCGGGCAGAAAGTATCCACTTCATGATATGCATTCTGCTGGAGGAAATATTCTCGTATCATCCTTGCGATTTCAAGTGTAAGCTGCTGGTCTTCAGGAAGGGCATCTGAACCGACCAATTGAACTATCTCCTGGAGTTCCGCCTCTTTCTGGAGAAGTTCCATTGCATCCTTCCTGAGTTTTGGCCATTCAGGGGACACGTTCGCAATGTACCAGTCACTGAGCGCATTGGAATATAATGAATAGCTGTTTAGCCAGTTAATCGCAGGGAAATGACGCCGCTGGGCAAGTTTTGCATCAAGTGCCCAGAACACTTTTACAATACGCAGAGTATTCTGTGTGATCGGTTCTGAAAAGTCACCGCCTGGCGGAGAAACGGCTCCAATAACTGTGATCGAACCTTCGCGGCCGCACAGGGTTTTTGCTTTGCCTGCACGCTCGTAGAATTCAGATAGTCTTGCTGCAAGATAGGCCGGATAGCCTTCTTCGCCTGGCATTTCTTCAAGCCTTGATGATATTTCTCTCATGGCTTCAGCCCATCTTGAGGTTGAATCTGCCATCAAGGATACATCATAACCCATGTCCCTGTAATATTCCGCGATAGTGATGCCTGTATAAACCGAGGCTTCACGCGCAGCGACAGGCATGTTCGATGTATTTGCAATAAGAACTGTCCTGTCCATCAAAGGTTTTCCCGTCTTTGGATCTTCAAGTTCCGGGAATTCGGAAAGGACATCAGCCATTTCATTTCCACGCTCGCCGCATCCGATATATACCACTATCTCGGTATCGCTCCATTTTGCAAGCTGCTGCTGTGTAACGGTTTTGCCGCTGCCAAATGGTCCCGGGATAGCAGCCGTTCCGCCTTTTGCTACCGGGAACAAGCCGTCAAGTATCCTCTGACCTGTTATCAAAGGCGTCTTAGGCATCATTTTCTTGCTTACAGGTCTTGGCTTCCTGACAGGCCATTTCTGCATCATCATGAGTTCTTTGCCATCAGCAAGAGTGCAGATGACTTCATCAACTTTGAATTTTCCACCCTTTATTGTGGCTATTGTCCCTGAAACATTCGGAGGAACAAGTATCCTGTGCTGGATATTCTCGGTTTCCTGAACATTTCCTATTATATCTCCGCCGTTGACTTTATCGCCTTTTTTTACAGTTGGGACAAATTCCCATATTTTATCCCGTGAAAGGCCATTGGCTGAAACTCCGCGTTTTATGAAATCTCCCATTTCTTTCAATAGAACTGGAAGGGGCCGCTGGATACCATCGTAAATACTTTTCAGAAGGCCTGGCCCGAGTTCGACGGACAGGGTCATTCCAGTATTTTCCGCGGGTTCTCCCGGTCTTAAACCGGATGTTTCTTCATATACCTGTACTGTGGACTTGTCACCCTCAATGCCGATCACTTCACCCATCAGTCCTTCATTTCCGACCTTGACCACGTCGTACATTTTGGTATTTAAACCGCTTATGATAACAACTGGTCCAGAGACTCTATAAATTTCACCTTTTGCTTTCATTCCAAGACACCTACTTTTAGTTAAATATACCCGGAATTAATTCCGGGGTATTATTTCCATAGATCTACGCCTACCGATTGTTTTATTTTCTCCCTGAGGTTAGTACTTCCGCCTTTTCCGCCAATTACTAATACTGTTGGTTCGACTGAATCTTCCAGGGTTTGTTTTATTTGTGAGGAGATTTTTTGAATATCATTATCATGCATTACTAATATTGCGACCGATCTGTCACTTAAAATGCTCTGTATTTTTTCTTCGATATCCTCTGATGTTGCATCAAAGGTTTTTCGAATGCCAGCGAGCCTGAAACCCAGCACAAAATCACTGTTTCCGATAACCGCGATCTCCATTTACATCACCAGGTGGGCTTTTATGATATCTTCAGGAAGGGCGGTCTCTTTTCCTCGCACTATTATTCTCAGGTTGTCAATTTCTATCTTCTTGCTCAAGATATAATCGAGAATGGGTAAGATCGACAGCGGATGATAATATGAGATCCTTGTCGCATACATAAGTCCGTATTTATCAAGACGGGTCTCAATGTTGATGAGCGAGCTTAATTCACCACTGATATCTGCTATCGCTTTCCAATATGAGAATTCCTCAAGCGCACGCACAAATTCTGCAAACGACATTGAAGCAAGCCTTGCAAGGTCAGCGTCTCTTAATTCCAGGCCTCCTGGAATTAAGCTCTTTAATGTTTCATCGCGCTCCATACCGGCTCTCTTCATCCTGAAAAGCATCTTCAGGTTCTTCAGATCTATCTCTGTCCTGAGGAATTTGAGGAAAAGCTTGTTCCCTGATGCACTTGCAGCTTCAATAATATTGGAATAATACATTTTATCAAGGCGATCCTCTATCTCAGCAAGGTCTCCTTTAAATCCTTCAAGTGCTGGGTAAAATAGAGTGCCGGAAAGTGCAGCGATCACGCCTTCAATTGTTCCTATCTTAATTATTTCCGTCAGGTCCCTGAATCTCAATTGTCCGGCTGAGACCACATCTTCGAATATCTCATCTTCGGTTGCTCCCGAAAATTTTCCTCTCAAAATGGTTTTTATATTCCATATATCCCATGAACGAAGATATTCTGTGATCAGGAAATTGGCCTCATCCTGCGAAACCTCGATCAATTTTCGATATGTCAGGGCAAGGTTCTGGTTCAATGCATGCTCGAAAAGGTCAGTACCTTTATATTTCTTCCCTAATTCATCTACATCTTTTTTATACTCTGACTCCTCGATGAAACGTGTAATCTCGGGTATTTCCATGTTTATGAATTTTGGATACATTTCTTTCGGGATGAGTTTGCTCTTCATAGCCCGAACTCTGGCTACAATATACGCATATTTCACAGCATTTGAAATACCCATTTTCTTTCACCCAAACAAGATATCTGAAACCTGCTTCAACGATTGTTCGCTGACATTTTTCAAGATCGTTTCATACTTGAAATCAAGATATTCGGTTCCATCAGCGTTTTCTATAACAACTCCGCCGATGCAGTCGATCTTTCCTGCAAATTCAAGTTTTGTGAGTTTCTTGACAACAGCCATATCCTTTTCATTTGAGTATATTTTACTGTTATTTTCCTGGTTCTTTTCGACAATCAATTCCAGGAGCTTCCTGTTCTTATCAGCGGGCAGTTCTTTGACGGCATCTTTTGCCATTTCAGCCACTTCATCAAGAACCTCCTTGCGGGCATTGAGTATGGATCTCTTGACTTCAAGATTGGCGCTGGATAATTCCTGCTGTCTCAATCTTTCGATCTCTTTCCTTGCTGCTTCCTCTTTTACAGCTTTGATTTTTTCAGCCTGGATATGCGAATCTGAGATAATCTGCGAAGATTCTTTATAAGCTTCTCCGTCTATCCTTTCAGCTTCCGCTTTCCCCTTGGCCTTAATCTCCTGAACTATTTTATCAAGTCCCATACGTGTTCACTTTTTTAGAATACAAACAGTAATATCAATGCTACTACCAGACCGAAGATAGCGATGGATTCGGGAATGACTGTCATTAATAGACCTTTACCGAAGAATTTTTCATCTTCAGCCATTGCACCTACCGCTGCGGCCCCTATGGCCTGTTCACCCATACCTGCACCTATTCCTGATAGTCCTACTGCTATTCCTGCTCCTATAGCTACCATTCCAGCTTGTGTTGGATCCATATTTTTTTATTCCTCCGTATATTTTCTAATATAACCAAAGGGGACGTACTTCTTACCTCCCCCTTCATAAAATTTAGTAAAGAATTCCACATACTGAAGCCTCAGTGAGTGGAGACCTGGTCCGAGAATGCCCAGCAACAGATTGATCAGATGTCCAATGAAGAGGATGACAACCCCCACAAGGGCAAGTCCGATACCACCTCCAAGCAGCACGCCATGCGGTCTTATAAAAAGGTTCATGGAAAGTGTATTTACTGCCAGAGCAATCCCTGCCGAGGACAGGCCGATGGCAAGTATCCTTGAGTATGAAAGCACATTGCTCAAAAGAGTTGGAATTTCAAGTATCGAGATAAATCCCTCTCCTTTTATCAGAAGTATGATTCCTATTATCGCAAGCGCCACACCGCCAAGAAAAACCGGGTCTCCAGACGGGACGGGTTGACGCGACATCAGAGCAGGCATCAATTTAGCTATTGCTGCAACACCGCCAATCAATATCATCATCCATGACCCTTTTGCGAATATGGCATGTTTGAGATCATGCTCTATCTTGATGTTCCTGAAACCTATGATGAGGCCAAGAAAAACATGGAGCATTCCAATTATCAGGCACATTAAAAGAAGTGGTTGCACCGATTCAAATCTGTGTATCGGAAAATGGAACCCTGCAATAGAAGGCCCTGCTATCCCCAGAATACCATGTTCAAGCTCGCCTTTTATTTCCACGTTAAACAACGGAAAACCAAAAAATTCTCCGTACAGGACGCCTAATAATATTGAGAGTATCCCTGAAAGGAATAGTATCAATGCGAGTGCATTCAAGCCACCAGTCTTGAATTTAGTCTTGATCACAAATGCCATTGCAGCGACAACGATGCCGTATCCTACATCGCCAAGCATAATAGCATAGAACAGTGGAAAAGTTATAAATATGACAGATGCCGGGTCGATCTCCCTGTATTTTGGAGTGGCAAAAGTATTAATAAGTAATTCAAAAGGTTTAGAAGGCCCTGGATTTTCAAGCTCGATTGGTATTTCTTCTTCGTTTACTTCCTCTTCCAGCTTTGTTAGATATACCTGATCTCCGATGCTTTTCTGCAATTCCTGCTCAAGCACGTTGAATCTTCTTGAAGGCACCCATCCATCAATTATGAATGCATTGGGGCTCGTTGCAAATCTCAAAGGAGCTTCTGCTTTCTGTGTCTCCATCGACAGATACTCATCTGCTGCCATTATGAATTCTGAATATTCGCTCTTTATTTTATCAAGCTCGGTTCTTATGGATAAATATTTCTCTTTCAGCGATGAAACTTCTTTTGTAAGCTCTTCAAGTATCACCGGCGGATTACCCTTTAATTCAGGGACTTTCAATTCAACATAAGATCGCAATTCCTGAAGGAGTTTTTGTATCTCCTCTTCAAAGCCACGCGGGATGAACAATGCAAAAACAGTTCTTTTCTCATATTCCCCATCGAAGATTTCATAATCCCGGGTAATCTTTGCGAGTTTTGTTTCTATGTCCTCTCCAATATACCCCGCATGGACCTTTATAGTATCATATCCATGATAGGAATCCAGCGAAAGAGGAAGCGCCATGAAAGGTTTTACAGCAGATATCAGATCTTCTTTCTCTTTTATTTTGAATTCAATACTTCTTAATTCATCGAAACGCGATGCGACTTCCCTCTGAATGACAGTTATCCTTTCGTCAATTTGGACGGGTAATTCCTTTACCTGGAACTTTGCTTTTGGCTCTTTCTCAGCAATCCCGAGCTGATTTGAAATACCTCTTAGAGATATCAGATGCTCGGATAGCTTTGATGCAGGTTTCAATGGCTTCCCAATCTTGAAATCTTCAGTCTCTTCATTATAATCTGTTATATGTATCATATTCAGTTTATGAAGGACGGATATGACAGGCCCCATAAGCTCTTTCGTTCCCGCAATGGCGACCCGTGTCATTCTTGTGGGTTTAAACATTAACTGTCCTCTCAAATTCAGTTAAAATAAGTTTTGTGGCTTTCGTGACATTCTTTTTTGCGTTGTTTTTGATGTCCTCAGCTTCTCTCAGGCCTTTTTGTTTGATTACTTCTTTTTCTTTCTGGATATTCTTCCTTGCTTCATTTATCAGCGACTGGGCATTTTGAGCAGCTTCTTCTTCAGCTTTGTGAATAATTTCTTTAGCCTGCCCTCTGGCATCGGAATTCCGCCTGTTCTTCTCTTCTGCGGCCCGAGCTACCATAGATTTGGCAGTTTCTTCTGCTTGCTTTATCTCATCTAGAATTTCAGCACGTGTCATTCAATACCTCTTCTTTGCAAAATAATAATTATGATTCTTTTTGACTTCCCCCTGATTGTGAGGGCACCTACATAAATCATTCGATTCTAATTTCTCTTTTTTGTCTTACGCATCATTATTTTTAATGAAAAATCATTTTAATTAGATCTACTTGACTATCGTGCCGGCCTTATCAAATGGTTTTCCCCTGTAGATCAGGTCATATATATTGTTCGCAATATCATTCATGCCTGTACGTACCTGTTTCATTGAATTCCTATCCCTTATCGTGACCGTGCCATCCTCAAGTGTCCGGTAATCCACAGTTATGGAATAAGGTGTTCCAATCTCATCGTTCCTGCGATATCTCCTGCCAATTGTCCCCGAGTCATCAAAGGCGACAAGGATGCCAGCAGCGCGAAGTTTCTTAATAATATCGTTTGCTGGTCCGATAAGTTCCTCTCGCGTAAGTAGCGGAAGGACAGCGGCCTGCACCGGTGCAACCTCTGGAGGAAGACGCAAAACAAGGCGTTTTTTATCATCTTCTCCGTCTTCAACTTCTGCTTCTTCTTCAAAGAAAGAATGTTCAAGAATAGAATAAGTTATCCTGTCGATCCCGAAAGACGGTTCTATCACATGCGGGATGATGTTTTCACCATGCACATCCTCCGTTATGGTCTCAAAAGTAACAGCTTCTTTTTCAATAGTGATTTTCTCACCATCGATGGTCAATTCGATATGGTCACCCGACAGTTCTTCTGCTTTTAAAGCCTTTAAAGCAGCTGCGATCTTTCCTGCTTTTCCCTTCCATTTTGGTCCGAGGACACCCATATCGGGTTTAACAGCAAAGCGCTGGATCTTTTTCGGGGTGTCGTATGGGACATATACGCTCAACTCTGTCCCGCTTTGCTTTGAATGGGATTTGAGATCATAATCAGTCCTGTCCGCAATGCCAACTATTTCTACCCAGCCAAAACGGTCACTGTGTATCTCGGCATCCCAGCAGTCTGCAGCGTAATGCGCCATCTCGTCTTTCATGTGCTGCCTGAAACGAAGCTTTCCTGATGAAACGCCTACGCGAATGAGAAATTGGTACGTCCTCGCGAGACAGTATCCAAGGAACTGATGAGCTATAATTCCATTTGCCACGGCATTACCGATCGACATCTTCTGTGATTCGCCTTTTTCCTGTGCTTCATGGGAAAATAAGTTAAGTTCAATACCCGCGACTTCTGTAAATTTAGGATGAGTTTTATCCCGCGGATCAATGAATATCTCTGCTTCTGCCTGCGTGAACTCGCGCAGTCTTATTACGCCCTGGCGCGGTGAGATCTCATTCCTGTAGGCTTTGCCAATTTGCGTAGCACCAAATGGTAGATGGTCGCGGTAGAATTTTAGGAGACGCGGGAAATCCACGAACATCCCCTGCGCAGTCTCAGGTCGAAGATAACCTTTTCTTTTTGAACCCGGGCCAATAGAAGTGTTGAACATCAGGTTGAACTCATAAACCGTTCCAAGCTTTCCACCGCATTCAGGACATTTGATATTGTTCTTCTTGATAACTTCTGTGAGTTCATCTGCGCTCATGATATCAGGATTTGTGACAACATCCTGCACGAGATGATCTGCCCTAAATGCCTCGTTGCATTTCTGGCATTCTGTAAGCGGGTCAGAGAAGCCACTCACATGGCCTGATGCTATGAAGATATCCTCAATTCCGATAGTTGGCACCTCTATCTCATAAAATCCTTCGTTAATCACGAAAATATCCCGCCAGATATTCTCGACGCGGCGCTTTAGCATGGCTCCAAGAGGGCCATAATCAAAAAAACCTGCTGTTCCGCCATATAATTCAAATGAGTTCCATAAGAAACCACGGCGCTTTGCCATCTCGATCACAAGTTCATATTTGTCAGCCATATAATTTCCTCGATTTTTTGCTAAATACTGAGGTTTGGGATTAATAGGTTTTCATAAACGTTCCCTTTTCGAATGGTGCTGAGAAATACTGCCGGGCAAAAGTGGTGCACAGAGGACACATAGAAATTCATACAACTCTGTGTTCTCTGTTCCCTATGTAGTTAATTTATTTTGTTTATTGTCATTTTAATAAAGTCAACTCCTCAACATCCTGACCATTTTCACAGCAGCTTCGACCGCACGCTTTGCATAATCCACACGTTCGTGAGCATCAAGCCTGCTCATGCCGGGTCCGGAAATACCGAGGGTGACTGGCTTATTGTTCTCAAGGGCAAGGTCTGCCATCTTTCTTGAGGCATGCTGGATAACTATCTCATCATGCCTGGTCGCTCCCTGGATCACACACCCTACTGTGACCACAGCATCGATATCCGAGTCCTCTGCAAGTTTTTTAACAGCAAGCGGCATATCAAAAACACCAGGTACATATAATGTTTTTTCAACAGATGCACCCAGGAAGGCAGCATGTTCTCTTCCAAGGGTCTCCATCTGGCTTGTTAAGTCCCGATTGAATTCAGAAACTACGAATCCCAGTTTAATATCGCTCATATTAGCTCCATGATCATTATGTTATATAATTGGAGATATCCATATATTTTACTATCTCAATGCAAAAAGTGCCTCATTCCTGTAAAAACAAGTGAAATACCAAGCCTGTTTGCCGTTGCGATCACTTCTTTATCCCTGATTGAACCGCCAGGTGAAACTATATACCTTATATTATTTTCTGCTGAATGAATTATACTGTCGTCGAATGGAAAAAATGCATCGCTAGCAAGAACACATCCACTCATGATACTTTTCATGAATTCGTCCTCGCTGATGCCCGGTTTTTCCCTTTCATAGAGCAACTTCAGATTATCTGCAGCCTTTGTGACAGCCAGTTTTCTTATGGAATCCACCCTGTTTGGCTGTCCAGCGCCTATTGCAAGGATCTGGTAAAAGCCAGTTTCGTATTCCCTGGCTATGACAACTGCATTTGATTTTGTATATTTGCACGCTGTAAGGGCAAACTCTGCAAGACCTCTTTTCTCATAAGGGAAAGGATGTTCTGTGACAACACTCCATTTCTCAAACAGTCCTCTATTTCTTGATTGAACAAGCATCCCCCCCACAATATACTTGTACGTGTTTTCAAGCTGCGCTCCATTATCCATAGAGAGTTCAAGTATGCGCATGTCTTTGCTCTTATTCTTAAGATATAGCAGCGACTCGATGTCATAACCAGGTGTTATTATCAATTCAACAAATTTACCTTTAAGAAATTCAAGTGTATGAACATCTGGTTTTCGGGTCATGCAGATAATACTGCCAAACGAGGATACCGGATCACCATCCCATGCTCTTGAAAGAGCATCATGAAGCGTTTTTCCTGTCGCAAAACCGCATGGGTTACTATGCTTGACAACTGCTACTGCAATATCTTTCTTAAATTCAAGTATTATGGTCAAAGCGCTTTCAGCATCCACATAATTGTTATACGATAGTGCTTTTCCATGTAATTGTTTTGCATTTGCTATTGTAGGTTCTGTCACATCAGGTTCTTTATAGAACCTGGCGGTCTGATGCCAGTTCTCGCCATACCGCAGCTTCCTCCCTTCTACGAACTTGAGGCGAAGTATATCTTGATCCATTAATTTCTGGCTCAAATATATGTCGATAGCGCAATCATAATCAGCGATCCTTCGAAAAGCCTTGACAGCAAGGCGTTCTTTTGTTTTTATGCTGATGTCCCCATTTTTAAGTTCTTTTATAATATCAGGATAATCCAGAGGATCGGTTATTACTGTCACATGTTGAAAATTCTTCGCAGCCGACCTTACCAGAGTTGGTCCTCCAATATCGATATTTTCAAGAGCGTCATTAAGACTGGCATTTTCATCGGAAACCTTTTTCTCAAAAGGATAAAAATTTACAGCAACAATGTCAATGAGGTCGATGCCTTCCTTTTTTGCTTCTTCCAGGTGGATTGGATTATTCCTCAAAGCAAGGATAGCCCCATGTATCTTTGGATGAAGTGTTTTTACTCTTCCGTCCATCATTTCAGGAAATCCTGTCACATCTGAGACATCTGTGACCTTTATGCCGGAATTTTCTAAAACCTGTGATGTTCCACCGGTAGAAAGAATTTCAAAACCCTGCCTTTGGAGCCCCCCTACAAAATCGACCAATCCTGTTTTATCTGAAACACTTATCAATGCTTTCTTTTGCAGAATACATCACCTTACATGAATAAATCTTAAAATACATAATCTTTTTCATTATTAAACTGTTATTGGCTTAAAAAAAGATTATGGTGTCAATTTTGTGATTCGAATCAAATATGAAGCGAGTTTTTTATTGATTTTTTGATTTTTTTGGATTTATTGAAGATAAATTTGGGACAGCATGCAAAAATAAAATTTATACACAACCGATAAATAATTCGCTCTATTATATTGAATATTAAAATAATATTATACAAAGGTATAAAATGATCTTTGGGCATGTACCCGCTCTTGATCCGATTTAGATCTTCCAGCTGTGAATATTTATGATTATTGCTCAAGTGACCTGCCTCTCTTATAATTATGATTATAATACTAATAACTTATATATATTTCTATAATTGATCTCATGATGATGTAGTTCTGGATAAATTATTAAGGTAGCAGGTTGCCTCAAGGGTATATGGACATAAAAGACTTGAAATTCGAAAATGGTCTAATTACGGCAGTGGCTCAGGATTATAAGACAGGCGAAGTTCTCATGGCTGCCTTCATGAATAAAGAGGCATTGGAACAGACAATCGAGACAAAGCGGGGATATTACTGGAGCAGAAGCCGGAAAAAGCTCTGGAAAAAAGGAGAAAGCTCTGGTCATGAGCAAATTGTCCATGAGATACTTATTGATTGTGATGCTGATGCAGTGGTTCTCAAGATCGAACAAATCGGGGGCGCCTGCCATACAGGCTACAGATCATGTTTTTACAGGACGATCGATGGCAAGGTAGTAGGTGAGAAGATCTTTGAACCTGATGACGTCTATAAGAAATAGAAACGTTCAAATTTATTCAAGAAATTATTTTTTCGAGGTCATAATATTTTTGCTAATACTTTCAAGATACCGTCCTGTGAACCGCTCACCGCTGAATCCATTTTTCTTTGCTAATTTTTCAAGTGCAGGATAGACCCCGCTGCTATATTGCGCTGCTTTCTTCTCTTTCCATAAAAGCTCATCCGGAAGAATTGAATGAGCCGCCTTTCTCAGTATATATTTCCGGATTCCATTATGTACTTTAAGTTCCGCATCGATCCGTAAGGCCAGCTCTATTACCTTCTTGTCCAGGAATGGAACCCTGAGTTCAACTGAATTTGCCATTGCTGCTGCATCATCTCTCTCAAGATTATTCTTTGAAATATTCTCAATATCTATCCGTAGCGCAAGTTCGAGAGCGTCGTGACACTTGGATACATATCGTTTGTATCCTGCAAAAAGCTCATCTGCGCCCTGACCCGATAGCATTACACGGATGCCGTCTTTGCTGGCTTTTTTTGATGCAAAATACAAAGGTGTCGCAATGCTCACTTTTTGAGGATCATCTGACTCGATAGCCCTGATGATCTCCGGGATTGCAGATTCAAGCTCCCCGGTTGTAAGTTCGAAAAGATGCAGTTTATCCTCCTTACCAAGAAGCTTTGCTGCATATCTGGTTTGCTGGATATCATGTGAGCCTTTCATGCCTATTGAATACAGATCTGGATCAGATGCCAGTGCTGCGATAAATGAGCTGTCAAGTCCCCCAGAGAATGCTATTGCGCATGGCTTGAAGTTGCGCTTTTTAACTGCCTGCTCCATTAATTTATAAAGCATATCAGAGGCAGCATTTTCATCTGTTATCCGTCCCCCGGTTTCAAAACCTGTCACTTTTTTCTCGATAATTCCATGAGTGCTGTATGTCAGCATATGACCTGGCCTGAGAGCGCATATTTCATCCATGCCTGCCGCGAACAGAGCTTTTTTTTCAGATGCAAATGCAAATATCTCTCCGATGCTGTAAAATAGCGGTTTCACGCCAACAGGATCACGGGCAATATATATTTTTCCATCCTCAGCAAAAGCAAAAGAATAATCACCATCAAGTTCCGCGATTGCCTTTTCTAGGCCTTTCTTTTTTATCAGGGCAAAAAGCGTTTCACTGTCAGAATCCGTTCTGATATTGAGTTTCTCTGCTATATCTTTGAAATTGTATATTTCCCCATTATATACAAGCGCCCCTCCATCTGTAATTGGTTGCGGCCTTTCGCCTGTGATCTCAAGAAGGACATTACCAAGAGTGATATCATAACGTGTGAAAGTGCCTGAGCCATCCGGTCCCCGGTGCCTGATAGCGTCAAGCATGTCCTGGACAAGTTCTTTTGAAGAGTCACCTGTTGCGCCTGCTATTCCACACATGTTTTTGTCTTTAGCCTTTTAATTATTCGCCTCTTCTTTGTTATAGCATCCAGTGCGGCTTTATCAACGGCTTTTTTCATCGCATCAAAATTTTTCGGTGTTTTTTCACCGGCGATCTTTTTTATAGGAGTATATGCTGATTCCCTGAACCGGGGCGTAAAATCTGAGATCTTTCCATTTATTATGAGTTCCGAGCCTTCACCATTTACCACTTTTCCAACGATATCAATTGCAACACCGCTTTTATGGACGCATTCCAGAATATCAACAACATGTTCGGGAGGCGCGATTATTAATAAAGCATCAAGTGAAACCCCAAGATAATCTATCTCAAGATCATCAAGCATATCAAGTATTTTTATATTAACGAGCGCTCGCAGCTTCTCTTCTTCAAAAACAAGCTTTACTCCTGCTGTTCTTGCTATCTCTTTTGCGTCCCCTCGGACACCCCCATTTGTCACATCGGTCATCGCATGGATATTTTCAATCAGACCAGCATCCAGCAACGCCTCGCAGGCATCGATGAATTTGAGGTTGATTGTTTCCTCCACCAGGTGATGCTTCCCATAATAAAGGGCTGTGGTCGAAACTGTTCCGCCGCCAGCCCCTTCGGTCATAAGGATCATATCCCCTGGCATTGCCTGGATGCGTGCCGTCAGGTTATCTGCCACACCCACGGCACCTACACCACCTGTCATCCTATCTCCGATCACCATATCTCCGCCGATCCGAAGCGTGCTGCCAGTAATAAGCGGGATGCCTGTGAGCTCTGATACCGTTGTGATCCCTGCGATATGGTCAAATATCTTTCCGACATCTCCGTCGTCAGCGACATGAATGTCAGAGAGCAATGCAACAGGATGCGCACCCATCACATAAACATCCCGGAGAGCCGCGCGGGCTACATGAAAACCAGCAAGGAATGGAAAATCCGACAGCCTGGAATGAATACCGTCAATGGTAACGACAATGTACTGCCCGTTTCCTCTCACTACCCCGGAATCATCAAGATGAGAAGAATCAACAACAGCAGATGTCTTTCCAATAACTTCGGCGATCTTCTCATGAGCATAGAAGTCACCTGCGCCACGTGAACCCACACCAAAATCACCCATAGTGACACCAGAATTAACAGGTGTTAGCAGATCCCCGGCCGGATCGATCGTGGCTTTTGCCTCAACTATCACTGCATTTGCTATCTCACCGGCCTGCTTTTGTGAGATCTTTTTTATTTCAAGTATCCTTTCAACAAGATTATCTTTCAGGTTCCTGTCATTTCGCCTGATACCCCGTTTTGCATAGCCTTCAAGGTCCATAATTCTCCACAAAATTGCGAAGCATTTTCAATCCAACGGTGCCGCTTTTTTCAGGATGGAATTGTGTTCCGATCACATTTCCTGTGCCGTTTGTGATCATTGCCGGGAACTCTATCCCATAATCGCACATGGCAACCTCAAATTCTGTTATTGTCTTTACATAGTATGAATGGACAAAATAAACATGGGAACCATTATTGATCCCTTTTAGCAAAGGAATGTTTTTCTTGATCTGAAGGGAATTCCAGCCCATATGAGGGACTTTCAGTTCAGATCGCAAAAACCGCACAACCTTTCCGGGAATGATGTCAATACCATTATGCAGCCCTCCTTCCTCACTTTCTGATGCCAGCATTTGCATGCCAAGACAAATTCCAAGAAGGGGTTTACCATCATCTACTGCCTCTTTCACTACTTTTTCAAGAATGGAAAAATGCATCATAGCATCGCGAAAAGCGCCGACACCAGGAAGTATCAATGCGTCGGCCCTGTCAATTGATGATGGTTCATTTGATATCTCAACCTCAGAACCTATGTATTGAAGTGCTTTCTCGATGCTTCTTAAGTTCCCGAGACCGTAGTCGATTATGACAGTTTTCATTTCAATTCCTTTCTGAAGAGGTCGGTTTTTTCCGATCTTTTTCTTCTTATAATTGAGGGAATATATAGTAAAGACTGCGCTTCATGTACTTCATGGAAGAGTATCACCGGCGCGTCCGCGCAGGTCTCATGCCAGCTACTGAAGAACCCAATCAAGCCCGCAGCGCCACAAATAACTCCAGTGCAGCAGGCATACAAGGATGAAGTCTGAGACCTCATCTGGGGTTCCAGAGAAAACCAGCCCAGCCTCATCTATCACTTATGAGGGCATGACCGCATCAGAGATGCTGGCTGAGGTCCATCAATGGGATAAACAGGAGAAGGCCACCGCAGACTCGCACAACACCCCACCGAGGATACTGTAAATGGCGCAGCCAAGTTTTTCTTTGGCAACAAATTCTATTTCACAACTCGAAAAATAAGACGTGCTGTTCCCCCATTATTTATTTTGTTCATACAGGTATCCAAAAGCAGTAGTAAGAATCGGAATCAAGCTATAGGTTGCTCCGATATCTTTCAGATAATCCGCAACCGTCATCCTCATTGGCCCCCAAGAAAACAGCAGTAAATCAAGACCCAAACTGATACCCAACCAAATAAGACCAAGACATAGCCCAGCCATCAAGGTTTTCTTTTTTGAATTTTGAAAGTATTTGATTGAAGCAACTGTCACAGCAAGCACTAATGCCACTGGCATGATTGATTCAAACAAAGGACGCTCACTTGAATGTTGCGGAGAAATAACCAAGGAAATTATTAAAACAAACGCCCAAATTATGATTCCATAAAGAATTGCTAGTTTGTGATTCATAAATTCATTTGATTAAGTTCTTGGAGTTAACCCCAAAAAGTGGGCAACCATCTAAGAAACTTTTCCTATATAAAACCTCCCCTGACTTTTCAAATTCTTCAGAGTGACATACCCTATAGATGAATGACCCTTTTTTTGTTATATACCACTTTCCAGAAACTACGAGTTCCACTTACGGCAGGAAGAATAGCAAAACATAATAAAATTCAATGGGACACGTCAGAGTGATTTTCTGCTTCATCTTGTGATCGCCCATCAACATCACCTGCCACAAAAGACCTTACCTGTCCTCTGCCCATCCATATTTTTCGCTGAAGGGATATTCACCAAGTTCCATAAGCGCCGTAGCGCCTTCAGACAGTTTTTCCCATTTCGCACCGACTTCCTCCTTCGTATTACAGGCGACAAGAAATGATACAGCTGGAGTGAATTTAAATAGCGGCCCCCCATTAATCGCAATGATTTTTGCCCCTCAATCTCAAACTCAATGGTCATTACCGTGCCCTCAGGCAGGCCGTGAATTTCAAAACCTGCTTTGCTGGCGCGATGTGCTTACAATAAGTTTTCTCATGTTTTTCATTTGTCAAACCTCCCATTTATCATATATGACTCCCTGGCTATTATAATCTTTTTTGGCGGCAAATTCTTTCAATTCAGAAAGTTCTATTCAAGCAGTTTCACTTGACTGACAATTTTGGCGATAAACAGCATTCCTCGCGAGATGCTGTCTTTGACTTTCGGATCGTTGAGAGTATGCTTGTGTGAGTTTTCATCGATCCAACTCTCAAGGATGCAAATCGTATCGCTGTCTTTCGCATCTTTGAATACCCGATATTCCTCGCAACCAAGATATTTTCTTCATATAGTTGTGACAGCCTCTGCAAGCAAAGCGAAAAGCTCCTCGCCTTTTCCCGGCTTCGCTTTGAAAGTCGTAAAAAAAATGAATTGATTCATCGTTCTGTACCTGTCGCTTTTGCTCGTTCATCATGTGACATATTTGCCAAATTTTCAACTTTATTTATATCCAGTTTAAGTCCCTTCGCTACCCGACGACCATAATCCGGATCTGCCCTGAAGAATAGTGCAGTCTGGCGCAGTTGTATTCGCTTTTGTGCGCCACCAAGATGACTGACGATGTTTCCTGCCAGATTCTCACGATCCTGATCGGTCATCACATCACGATACATATTACCAGGTTGAATAAAATCATCGTTGGGATGTGTATAAGGGTATCGATCTGCATATCCTGAGATTTCGATAGGTGGTTCTATTGCAGAAATGTCCGGCTCAGGCCCATTGAAACTGTTCGGCCAGTAATTCGGGCTGCCACCACTATTCGAATCGGTTCGCATGAATCCATCACGCTGATAGCTGTTCTCATGTGCGTTTTTAGGCGCATTTACTGGCAAAAGGTGGTAGTTCGGTCCCAGTCTGTGGATATGGGTATCATGATACGAGAAAAGACGGCCCTGGAGCATCTTATCCGGCGAAGCGGCAATACCCGGCACAAGATTTCCCGGGCTGAATGCAGCCTGCTCAACTTCAGCAAAATAATTTTCAGGATTCTGGTTCAAGACCATCTTGCCTACTTCAATGGGTGGAAAGTCGGCATGGGGCCAGACTTTAGTTACATCAAGGATATCAAAATGGTAATCAATTGCCTGCTCAGGGGTCATTATCTGCATCTGGAGAGTCCAGGACGGGTAATCTCCCCGTTCGATAACCTTAAAAAGATCCCTTGTAGCATGGTCAGGGTCCTTTGCGCGCATGATCTCTGCTTCCTGCCGGGTAAGATTTTTAATTCCCTGATCTGTCTTAAAATGATATTTCACCCAGAAGTATTCATCTTTCTCGTTATACCACTTAAAAGTGTGACTGCCATAGCCATTCATGTTTCGATATGTTGCTGGAATGCCACGATCGGAAAAAAGAATAGTTACCTGGTGAATTGATTCAGGTGTCAGGGAAAGGAAATCCCAGAACATATCCGGATCCTTACAGTTCGTGGCCGGGTTACGCTTCTGCGTATGTATGAAGTCTGGAAATTTTAATGGATCACGTATGAAAAAAACCGGGGTATTATTTCCCACAAGATCATAGTTGCCTTCCTCGGTATAAAATTTCAATGCAAATCCTCGTGGATCACGCTCAGCATCTGCCGATCCCTTTTCTCCCCCCACGGTTGAAAACCGGGCAAATACCTCGGTTCGCTTGCCGACTTCAGAAAGGAACTTTGCCTTGGTGTATGTGGTAACATCTGCAGTAACCTCAAAGTATCCACCTGCTCCGGCTCCCTTTGCATGTACTACACGTTCAGGGATGCGTTCCCTATCAAAGTGCGCTAACTTCTCCAGCAAATGAACATCCTGCATCAGTACATGCCCTCTTTCTCCGGCAGTAAGGCTATTCTGATCGTCACCGACAGGTATCCCAAATGCTGTTGTTAATTTATTATTCTGATTCTTGTAACTCATTATAACCCTCCTTCCATTGGTTCCAATAACATTCCGTTAATAATATGATATGATAAGCTCTATATAATTCTTCGCGTTTAACGGGGTTCTTACAAATCCACAAGGTTCAACCTATTATGGAAGTTCTAGGTTACTGTAACCGATATCGCATTGGAAATTTGATTGATTGAACTATTTCACTCCTTGAAAAATTCACCATCAAAAAATTTGTTTGCTATCATCATTTGCAATCGTTATATACATATACCTGTTGAAAACACATTAATAATCGTAGTCTTAAATTCAGGGGGAGTAAATTCAGTATATATATCGGACATTTTGCTGTTGCATATGTACTCATCCGGTTATTTCCAGGCGTTCCTCCATTAGTACCTTTGATTGGGGTTGGTTTCCCCGATATTCTTTGGCCTGTCCTTGTTTTTCTCGGAGTTGAGAAAGCAGAAATCAATCCAGATTCACCGCTTCAAAAAGATGTCAGATTTAAGAGTTATCCATATTCTCATTCATTAGTAGTTTCTTTCATAATATCCTGTATTGTTGGGTTGGTCATTGCATCCTTTATTAATCCAATAACGGGAGCAGTATTTGTTATAGCATCTATATCCCATTGGTTTTTAGACGCTGTCGTCCATCTTAAGGACCTGCCGATCACAGGGTTTAGAAACGGCAGGAAGGTCGGACTGGAACTATGGAACCGCCCAAGAATGACTTTTGTAATTGAATTCATCTTCTATGCTCTGGTTGTATTACTCGTTATACCGAAGGCATATATCCTGCCTCTTCTGGTATTAGGCACAGCAGGTCATCTGCTCAATGCAAGCTCCGTTTTTGGATTTACAAAGAGCGATCCCTTTAAATCTATCAAACCATATGCCATTTTTTGTATAATTGGGTTTGTTATGTTCAGTTTAATTGCTAATTATGTGCTTGAGAATTACAGCTCCTAGAGGTAAACCCATATGACAAAAACAAATTCGGTCAAGCAATTTAGCGCTTCTGAGAAGACAGAAAAAGTTTCCGGGTGAAGACAAAATAAAAAAAGGCCTCTCAAAACACAGACCTGATTTGCTGGTCTTTCTATTCATCAGCATAAGATTTGAAAATGTATAGAATTTAAATCCCTGGTGGGCATGGATCTCATTGTCTAATTTGATATCCGCATCTGCAAGTTAGAAATAAAGCATAGAGGCTAACCCGTATTGATAATCGAAATTAACAGGGAATAGTGAAATATTTCTGACTGTTATTTTGCCTCACGTTAGTCTTGTGACTTTTTAAATATATAACTTATAGATTTATTTAATAAGTTTTGCTCAATTATGATACTTTCATTTTGCCCCCTCTCTTAAAGTATAAACAGGGTCAAATGATTTAAGAACACGGATTGCACGGATCACACTGATGCACGAGGATACGATCGATCGTTTTTTCGTGTTCAATCAAAAGGAGAAAACAAAATGCTTCACGCCGAATCAACAGATAAAATCATCAATTCATTTTTCAAAGTCTATACCCCAAATCCGTGCGTATCTGTCTAATCAGTGTCATCCGTGTTCCCTTCGGTTTGATGAATACTATTTCATCAAACCAAACAACCATGCTCAAAACACAGCCCCTTCTATATCCTGCTGTTGCACCAGCGCCTGCATTTATGAAATCATTCCTCAACGAATTTAATTAATACAGATGCTTTTCAATCCATTTTATGGATAGAAACGAGTAAAGAAGCCATTTATTATTGCTTATTTATATAATCCAAGCGAATCATGACGCTATGGTTATAATGATATTGGATAGGGCAATCAAAAAAATCAAAACAATCAAAAGATTCTGGTAGCAAAAAAAGTTAAGAAGCAGACAGGTGTCTACTTCTTCTTGGGGGCTTCCCTGGGAGCTTCTTTGGCCACGGGAGTCTCTTTTGGCGCCTCTTTCGCTGAAGCCTTTGGAGCTTCTGCAGGAGAGGCTTTTTTCTCTTCCTTCTTGGGCTCAGCAGGCGGCTTGGGCGGGATCGTCTGCGTCCTGAAGAGGTCGCTGATCGATTCCTTTGGCGCACCCGGGGCAGGCGTCTTTACATCTGTTGAGAGGCCCATCAGGTTTGCTGTCAGGACCACAAGATCGTCAACACTCATATCGAGTTTTAGATCATCCCTCCCGTCAAGGAGGTTTCGCCTGCAGAACGGACATGTGCTTATCAATGCCTCTGCACCTGTCTCTTTAGCATCGTTCACGCGGCCTTTCGCAACACCCAGTGCAAGGTCTGGAATACCTGCTTTTACACCTCCGCCAGCACCACAGCATCTCTGCTCCTTGCGGTTTCGCTTCATTTCAACAAGTTTGATGCCTGGCATGCTCTTTATGACTTTCCTGGGTTCTTCGAACACACCAACATGCCGTCCAAGATGGCACGGATCATGATAGGTGACAGTCTTGTTCAGGCTCTTTTCCCATTTTATCTTGCCTGCATCCAGTTGCTCGGCAAGGAACTGTGACATATGGATGGCTTCAAATGGAAGTTCTTTTCCATATGCTCGCGGCCAGTCGATCCTGGCAGCCCTGAAGCATCCGGCGCATGCGAAAATGACTCTCTTTGCGCCTCTTGCTTTGAGCGCATCGACATTATGGATAGCGGCTTTCCTGGGAGTATCGTTAATATGCTGCTGTCCGGTCCTTATGAGAGCGGATCCACAGCACCATTCTTCCTCACCAAGAACCATGAAGGGAACATTGAGTTTATTCAATATCCTTGCTGTGCTGACACCAAGCACCTGCTGGTTGTACCCTGCAGTGCATCCTATGAAATAAGCGATATCTGCCTTTTCTGCTATCTTGATATCCGGGGTCATCCATGCAAGCCTGTCCTTTTGCTGTTTGAGATAGGGATTATGACCTTCCTCTATGAGCTTTGGGAAAAGGCTCTGTTTGCCGTATGGACCTGTTCCATGCTTTACAAGGTTTGCACGTGTTGATTCCCAGAGTTCGATGGTGTTTATGCCAGCAGGACATACTGTTCCGCACATTCCGCATGTAGTACAGTTGTAAAGATCGTCGGTGAATTTTTTTATCTCTTCATCAGGTATCTTTTTCGGCCCGAATATCCTTGCCGAGAGACCATAGCTCTTGTTCATGAAATCTCTCCAGCGCAGGATCTTATCTCTTGGTTCGATGTCCCGGTTTTTATCCCTTGCATCATATGTCGGGCAGTACTTGACGCATTCGCCGCATCTTGTGCATGCATCAAATTCCATTAATTGAGCTGCTGTGAAATTGACCGTGTTTATTGAGGGTTTTTTTTTTGCCATTTTACTCGCCTCCCTGATTGACCATGATGGTCAATGGTGCTGTTATCATGTGGAAATACTTACTGAATGGCAGGTAAGCGACACAGAAGAGCAACGTGAAGATCTCATGAAATCCAACAGTGATGTTATCAAAGAACCCCGCTGGATATAAAGAGATCACTTCCCTGCTCACATTATAAACATCAGCACGAAGATACTGTGCATAGAACCCGGTCACTACAACAATAAGCAGACCTATGACCAATATCCAGTCAATATCGGCATTTCTTGCCTGAACATCACTTGTTTTTCCTGATAATCGTCTTGCGATGGCTATAATGATACCAAGAACAAGCATATATCCGAATAGATTATTCAAAGGTTCAAGTGATTTCCATACTTCAACAAAGTAATGATAATCCTGGTCCAATAAGAACGGTCCCGCAAATTCAGCAGCCGCTGCAACAATTGTCAGAATCAACAATCCGATCCAGCCCCAGAAGATTAGGATGTGCATGAACCATTCAAGCTTCCTGCGCCTGTAAGTCCTGCGCTGGAAAGCCACATCAAATATCAGAACCTCAAGAGCATGTCCCACGCCTTTTTCAAACATCTTCTTAAGTATCAATAAAATAGCGCCGAATGCACCTATTGGTTTTGTTGCACCCTCAGGCATGCCGCGTCCCCATTTTTCCAGGTGCACATACATACCAACAAGGAACAGGATTATCGAAATAATCGCTGTAGCAACCATTATTCGCCAATCTATGAAAAGCGTATCGAATACTATTTTACCAGGTAATAATTCAAGGCCTTCTGTCATTTTATCCTCCATTTATAACGATGATGGTTTTCACCGTCATGCTCAAAAGTATCACTTTTATATTAAGTTTTCGTTATGAATCACATGAACCTTATTCCTTCGGGCATTACTTTGACTTTCTCCCTGAATGCATCCGGCCAGTCCTTCTGCTCAAAACCTTTCTGCGCAAGGAAGGTGCTTGCCCATCTTTCCAGTCCGATCCCGGAGCAGCCGCTCCAGACCTCCTTTCCTGACTGGAGCTTGACATTGAAGCCTTTTGGATACTTATCCCCGTTAACGCTGAGGTTCTGGAACTCAAGCCATTCGCCATCCTTTCCGCGATAAGGCAGCGGGGCCTCAAAATCGATCGTACCCACATCTTTCTGGCCTGTGAGCCCTATCAGCCCTTCCTGCGCCATGAACCAGGGCGTGACCCAGGCCATCCTCCATTCAAGATCAAGGATGTCGTTGAAAACATGCTTATAACATTCCTGCATCTCCTTTGAGTGTGCTAGCACCTGATCAGGAGTCCCGATAAAAAGAAGCTCGATCCTATGGAATTCATCCACTCTCTCCATGCCATGTATGCCGCCGCTTTCATACCTGTGCGAGGTTCCTGAGCGGTCAAACACTTTGATCGGGAACGAGTCGTCAGATACTGTTTTTCCCTGCAGGAAAGGCCAGAAGGACGGACACTGCGCATAGCACATACCTCCAAGGGGCTTGTCTATCTTTTCTGCGATAAGGTCAAGCGGAACTTCAAGTGTGACCCTGTAATGATCAATGACTTCTTCCCAGAACGCAGGATCTCTTGTTTTTGGAGGGCACACATAATATATCTCGGGATAAACACCTTTTGCATGACCCGAATGCTTCCACACCTCCCATGGAACAAGCTTGGGAAACATCATTTCTGTATAACCCAGAGGTATAACGACTTCTTCAAGGACTATCTGTTCAAAAGTCCGGAATATACGGGTCATCTGAGGGCCATGGATCCACTGCCCGCGTCCAGCCGCACGCTTTATCCAGCCGCGCTTCTCGGCTTCCACTGTCGGATCTCCAGTGAATTTCATTTCTTTTTTCTGGCTATCCCAGAGAAGGTCCCAATGCTCGCCTTTCCCGCCAAAGCTTTGTGCTGCTATCTTGTCCTCTATGAGAGAGATTATCCTGTCAGGGATCTTGTTCTCAAGTTCGGTTTCTCCAACATCAAGTGAAAGTGTTATCATCCCTTCTTTGAATTCAATGGTTTTCACGTGTGGGATCTTCTTCTGATGAAGTTCTTCTTTTGAGGGCATGGAAACTATGAATTCTTCCACTTCCACACCTCTTACTCCGATCTTATGTCCTTTTCCAAGAACTCCTGCAAGTGGCTTTCGTAAACGTATGAATGCATCATGGGCACGCAGATACCTGTCTGACTCGATATCAAAATAAACGCTTGCCCCCCTTATTTCCCATTTTGTAATCTTTGCGCCCCTGCCCGCAGGAACACCTTTCTGGAGGATGGTTTTTTTTGCCTCTTCAATGAACTTTTCTATGTCAGCGCGGGCAGCGGTTGCGTCAGCGCTTGTTCTGTAATTACCTTTTAAGTGAAAGTAAGGTTCCATTGTTTCATTCCTTTGAGTTATTGATCGGAAATCTTTCTTATTTTAGCTCTAATTAAGACTTATTTCTTATTAATAGTTACATGATACTATGACACTGTGGGTCAGAGAGCTTCAATGAATTTATCTTTAATTCCTCCTGGCACTTCAGTTTTCGTTATGCGCTTTATGTTGTATGTGTTTTCGTCCCTGCCTTAAAAGCTTAAATTAAAATATCAGTACAACCATATTGTACAACTATGCCTATTACAAAAGTCAGCCATAAGTTTCAGGTTGTAATTCCAAAAGAGATCAGAGAGTTTCTTGATATTTCAAAAGGTGATACCTTAGATGTTTATGGAAAAGATCATGAAATAATAATGAAAAAAATTCATTTACGAAAACCATTATCTTTGAAAAGCTTGAAAGGACTTGGAAAGGAAATATGGAAAGATGTTGATATTGAAGAATACATTAACAGGGAGAGAGACAGTTGGTAAGCATTAAGCGAATAGGTCTTGATACCAATGTGCTGATGTATTATATTGAAGAACATCCACTTTTCTTAAGAAAAGTTGAACCATTGATAGATAAAATTGCAGACGGTAAAGCAACAGGTATAACCTCGTATGTAACTCTCCTTGAATTGCTTGTGAAACCTATTAAAGAAGGGAGATTAGACCTGGTTGATCAATACAAAATAATAGTGACAGATCATCTTGAGATCGTACCTTTGGACGAACAGGTCGCTGTAAAGGCAGCAGAATTAAGGGCAAGATATGGGATAAGGACACCAGATGCAATACAACTTTCATCGGTGATCAGCAAGAAAGGCGAAGTCTTCATAACCAATGACATTAAATTAAGAGATGTGGAGGAAATCAAGGTTATGACCATTGATGATATCGATATGGATTTTCATAAAGTGTGTCAACCCTGATTTTGAAATCTTCCTCGGATAAAAAGCTATTTTTAATACAAACCCATATGGTCAAAAAATGGTCAAGTTCGAATGGGTTTATGATAAGAATCTGATATTGAGAAAAAATGAAAGAAATAAAATTTAATAGAGAAGCATGAAAATACAAGATCTCAACCTATCAACTCAGATAAAACAATTCTACACTGATTCAGGCATAACCTCACTATATCCCCCACAGTCAGACGCAATAGATGCCGGGCTTATTGAAGGAAAGAATGTGGTTGCTGCCATACCAACAGCATCAGGCAAAACCCTTCTTGCAGAATTCGCCATGCTAAGATCGATACTAAATGAACAGCAAAGAGGAAAGGCGCTCTATATCGTTCCCTTGCGCGCTCTTGCTTCTGAGAAATACGACCGGTTCCGCGGTTTTTCCGGGATAAAGAAAAACAATGACAGGGAGATATCAACAGGTATAGCCACAGGTGACTTTGATTCCCGTGATGACTGGCTAGGGCAATTTGATATCATTGTGGCCACATCTGAAAAAGTAGATTCCCTCCTTAGAAATGGCAGCCGATGGATGGGAGAGATAACGGTAGTGGTAGTGGATGAGATACATCTCATCGATTCGCCAGACCGCGGGCCAACACTTGAGATAGTACTTGCAAAACTCATGCGCATGAACCCGAAAATGCAGATAATAGCGCTGTCTGCTACCATCGGCAATGCAAACGAGATTGCAAAATGGCTGCATGCCGCGCTTGTGGTGAGCAACTGGCGCCCCATAGAATTGAGAGAAGGTGTTTTTTTTGGAAACGCAATAAACTTTGTGAACAGCCAGAGAGGGATCAAAGAAACCCATAAAGACCCTGTAATATCCCTTGCCACCGATACATTG
Organism: Candidatus Methanoperedens sp.; assembly: GCA_021409285.1. Lineage (GTDB taxonomy): Archaea > Halobacteriota > Methanosarcinia > Methanosarcinales > Methanoperedenaceae > Methanoperedens. The sequence continues at coordinate 29,907 of JAGFND010000001.1, forward strand.
GGTGAAGGCGGTCAGTGCCTTGTTTTTGAGAGCAGCCGAAAAAACACCGAAGGACAGGCAATGCGAATGGCAACGGCAATTTCATCACTCATTCGGGGTGGAACAAAAGAAAAATTGAAAGTCCTTGCGAATGAGATAAATGAGTCGAGCGAAGTAGAAACTGCAAGGAAACTTGCAAAGTGCGTTGAGAACGGGAGTGCATTCCATCATGCCGGTCTTATCTCAGAGCAGCGAAAGATCATAGAAAATGGGTTCAGGAAAGGGCTCATCAAAGTTATCGCGGCTACGCCGACACTGGCCGCTGGGCTAAATCTCCCGGCGCGAAGGGTCATAATAAAAGGATACAGGCGTTATGATGTCAATTTTGGACAGACACCAATTCCTGTGCTTGAATACAAACAGATGGCGGGACGTGCAGGAAGACCGCATCTTGACCCATATGGAGAATCCGTACTTATCGCAAAAACCTTAGATGAAATGGAAGAGCTCATGAGGCAGTATGTCCTTTCTGATGTCGAGAAGATATGGTCAAAACTCGGTTCTGAGAACGCGCTTCGAACACATATCCTTTCAACTATTGTGACAGGTTTTGCACGGAGCATGGCAGAATTACTTGATTTTATGGGCGCAACTTTCTATTCTGTCCAGCAGGAACCCGGGAGCCTTAAAGTTATTATTGAGAAAGTGATCGAATTCCTCGTTGTTAAAAAGATGGTCATTGAACAGAACGGTCTTTTCCCGACACGTCTTGGGGAGCTGGTATCGCGGCTATATATCGATCCTATGTCTGCTTCAATAATTATCGAAGGACTTGACATGATTGATGAAAAACCGATCTTGTATACCGAATTTACTCTCCTTCATCTTGTCAGCAGGACCCCGGATATGCGACAATTGTATCTGCGGTCGAATGATTATGAATGGTTAAGCGACATCGTTATGGAACACAATACAGAATTTGTTCAAATACCGCCACAGTTCAAAACGGATTACGAATGGTTCCTTTCAGAGGTCAAGACCGCATGCGTAATGCTTGACTGGATAAATGAGAAAAAAGAAGATGAAATTGTCAATAGATTCGGCATCGGAGAAGGCGATATAAGGGCTCTCGCAGAAACAACACAGTGGCTTGTGCATTCGATGGCAGAAATCGGGAGTTTCCTAAAAAAGTCGACTGCAAAGAAGGCACACGAACTTGTTCAGCGCGTGGAATACGGAGCGAGCCCAGAGCTTCTTGACCTTATCCAGATACGAGGAATAGGAAGAGTAAGGTCACGAAAGCTGTTCAATGCAGGATATCACGATATGGAGGTACTGAGAATGGCTGATCAGAATGCGATAGCGAAGATAATAGGCACAAAAACGGCCATTAAAGTTTTGAAACAGATCGGTACAACCGTATCGCTAAAAGAAGAACAGAGAAGTTTGCGGGATTTCAATAAACTTTAATATATGTTTGATAATCATTAAGGGGAGTGAAAAAGATTGAGTATATTTGAAAAATTTCTGTATGGAAGTTATGAGACTTTACTTGTAAAAGAGATAAAGGATCATCCGGTCCCTTCACATGTGGCTATCATCATGGATGGCAACAGACGCTTTGCGGAAAAACATGGTCTAATGCGATATTATGGTCATGTAAAGGGAGCCGATACTACAGAGAATGTCCTTGATTGGAGTTTTGATCTTGGAATAAAACAGCTTACTGTATATGCTTTTTCGACTGAGAATTTTGAAAGGACTGATGATGAGAAAAAAAAGCTTTTTGATCTTATAGGTTTCAAGTTTGATAAAATATGCAGCGATGAACGCACTCACAGCCGCCGCATGAGAGTAAGGGTGCTCGGACAGATAAACCTTCTCCCCCCGGATCTGAAAGCGGCTGCCAAAAGAGCCGAAGAAACCACAAAAAATTATAATGGTGTTTATCTCAATGTGGCGCTTGCATACGGCGGAAGGCAGGAGCTTGTGGATGCAACCCGAAAAATGGCAGCAAAGATTAGAAATGCCAAATTATCGCTGAAGGACATCAATGAGGATGTGATTTCAAGGAACCTGTATCCGTCAAGTGGCTCGTTGCCATATGTAGATCTTATAGTGAGGACAGGTGGGGATGAACGAATCTCAAATTTCCTTCCGTGGCAGACGAACGGGAATGAATGTGCAGCCTATTTCTGTGCTCCTTTCTGGCCTGAGTTCAGGAGGATCGATTTCTTAAGGGCTATACGCACATATCAGACACGTGAACATGAGAGGCAGAAGAACACTGTTTTGAGAGTTGTGAAATTGTTGAGCTATTATGGAAAAGTGGAAGTGGAAGATGTGATATCGATGTCAAGGGAGTACCTAGATGTCCCAAAAGGCGAAGTCGTAAAGATAATCAATGAGCTGGCACGCCATAATGTAGTCATGCATAGCATGATAAAGTGGTGAGACCCGGATCATATCATAACAAAATATATCTATCGAAATACTATATTACCCGATGTGAACACATGAAAAAATTAAATGAATATATATTATCAATACTTATGATCGTTTTTTTGATTATTCCCGCATATGGATATCCCCCTGGAATGGGAGGGGGTACCGGGACAATAAACAATGCAATTGTGCAATCTGACCCCGGAAACATGACATCATCTGATCAGGATATCAGATTACTCCAGCATCTTGTGGAAGTAGATTCGATCCAGTTGAGTTCAGAGAATAAATTGTTAATACATGAGACACTCATTTTCAAAAATACCGGAGTAAATAATTTTTCAGGTATTTTGAAAACGTGGGTTCCTGACGGAATAGAAGGTATCAATATCACAAGAATGTCAATGATTGATGGAAGTCCGGAGTATCCACTCCAGCCTATCCAGAACGGGAATATCATTGAATGGCAGGACATTATCAATTCAGGCAATCTTCCTCCACTTTATTCCATAGAATATGCGCTCAAATCTGAATCCACTGGAAAACTGACTGGAACACAGACATTCACGAAGAAACTGGCAGTTCCCACAATAATCAATTATAATTATGAAGGAAAGCCTGGTCTCCCTGCTATTGTTATTAAGGTCACAGGTCCAGCTGGCAGTTCAGTTGAACTTCTGGATGGGAACGGGAATAAATTAACTGCTGATAATATAAGCGAAGATGGCAATTCAAAAATATACAGGTTCCGGACCCCTCAATTCAAGGAGGTAGAAATACAGATATCAAGATCTTCCGTGAGTTCTTCACAGATCACGGGTTATGTGATCATCGGTATTTTGATATTGCTCGTAATATCTTACCCGATCCTGAGGAAGAAAAGTAAAAAGATAAAAGGATTTGAAGAAAAATTTCAAGGTTCTTTGAAAGGCCGCGAAGAAAAAGGCAGTAAAGAGGAAACTTCAGGTGATGAAGTCGATCTTGAAGCGACACAGGCTGAAGATGATACAGAATTATCGACAAAAACAAAAGAGGAGCTTGTATCTAAAAAGAACGATCTTATTTCCAGGCTTGAAAAACTGAAAAAAGACTATGCAGATGGGAATCTGATGGATGAGGAATACGAAGAATTAAGAATCCCATACCAGAGAAACCTCAAGAAGATCAATAGAATTCTTGAAAAGATGGAATAGATCAGCGAAGCATCTTCAGGAAATACTGATGTATCCTGATATCCTTCGTTAATTCAGGGTGGAATGCCAGGGTAAGCAGGTTTTTCTGTCTTGCAGAAACGATGCGGCCGGTGTATTGTGAAAGGATTTCAACATCCTTTCCATAAGAAGTAATGCAGGGCGCTCTGATGAATACCGCATTAAAAGGCAAATCAAGGCCCTTAAAATCAATGAGATGTTCGAACGATTCCTTCTGTCGTCCGAAGGCGTTCCTGTTCACAGTGGCATCCATCAGGCCAAGCAGCGGCTGTCCTGTCTTTCTCACCTGGTCATCACCATTTTTTGCAAGCAATACCATTCCCGCACATGTTCCCATTATTGGAATACCGGATTGAGCTGCAGTTCTGATTTCAGAAGCTATCCCCTCTCGCTCAAGCAGAAGTCCGATGGTCGTGCTCTCGCCTCCGGGGATTATCAATGCATCGCATGCAGGAACGATACCTTTATGTTTTATTCTTACGACCTCTGCTTCACGTTTTTCAATTCTTAGCGCTCGGAGGATTGCATCTTCGTGCTCTCTGATGTTTCCCTGTATTGCGATGACTCCAATTTGCATTGGCTTTACTTAATAGATGAGGATATAAAATAACCTATGGTCATCCGGGGAAAAAATAAAAATGAAACAATTTTTTTTAAGTTATCTTATTGACAGAAATGTATATAAATCATTAAAAAGAATTTATTGAGTTAACAGGAGTAGAGATTATGGACAAAAAAAATAAAACATATATTTTAGTCATCATTTTTTTTATCATGGGACTGATAATAGGATATGCAGTCCATAGACCGGCGATCATCGAGCAGATCAAGTATGTCAATGTGACAACAGTTTCGACTGAAACTCCAGCAATTGAAGAAACTATCATACCGGCAACCCTGACACCCATTGTGACCCTCACTGTGACACCCATTGTGACCCCTCCTGCTCCGACGGCAATGCAAACACCAACCCCCAGTGATTTCATGGTTAAGCGATATGATCCGGCAACTGATAAACCCACAAGGACAATAGAACTGAAGAACTACAGGGCAAATCCGGACACTTTGTCAATTTATCTGAGTGATTCGGTTTTGATCGAGTTAATTGACACCTCATTGCAGAATCCTGTGACCCTGATCTTCAATTCAACCGTCATGGAAAACCTTGGTACTTCCGGGAAAAGGCTTGTTACTTTTAATAAAAAAGGAACATACACTTATAGGGCAATTATTTCTCAAAGTGATCCTGCCATAATACCGGGAGAATACGCAACAGGGACCATAATTGTAAATTAAGAGTAATATTTCAGGGCCCCGAGAGCATTGATTATCTGAGGCTCACGGGGTATCAATACTTTTTTTTGCAGGATATCCCGAAGAGCGCTGACCATCCCCTCATTTTTCACAGTCCCCCCGATAAGAACGATTGTTTCGCCTTCCGGGATCATAAACGATATCCTTCGCGCAAAAGCATAATGCATCCCTGCTATGACCTCCTCCTTTGAAAAACCGGCAACAAGCTGCGAGATCATCTCCGAGATCGCAAAAACGCCGCAAGTATTATTGATATCAGGGATGCGTTTTGCCCTGGAATGCAATAGGCCAAGATCTTTTAATTCGATCTTAAAGTAATTTGCCACGAACTCAAGGAATGCTCCTGTTCCTGCGCTGCATTTATCGTTTATCACAAAGTTGTTTTTCCTGATATCAATTACCTTCGTATCCTGTCCTCCGATATCCACTATAACATCAGCATACGGAAAATAATGCTTAACACCATACCTGGCTGCTGTTATTTCCGTAAGTGTGGCTTTATGAGGGACAGAATTCTTAAAATACCCTGTTGAGATTATTTCATCGTCTTTTATCCCTCTGATGAGATCTTTCCAGTTGTGTGTACCCGTTATCCGGAAGATCACTTCGCCATCTGTGATCTTTACCATTTTTGCAGTTGTACTGCCAACATCAAGTCCTATCAAGCATCTCCCTGAAGGCTTCAAGTCTCAGTTTGATCTGCTGGGGGGTTTTTCCCGGCAGGTCTCCCTGTATCGTCAATATGGGAAAATCGAGTTCTTCTCTGAAAACCTCATCTTCCAGCATATGGTGGCATGAAAATTGAGTATAATGTATGATCCCATCGATCTTTCTTCTTTCAAGTTCTTTTTGGAGAAACTCGATCCTGAGATCAAGCGGCCGGGCGAATGTATAATCACAATAATCCCTGGCAAGGCTCTTGATATCTTTCCCTGTGTGCCGGATGAATTCAGAAGGAAGCTCGTCAAATACTATGTGCAGGCCAAGTGATTGCGCTATTTCATGGAAATCATGGTATATCGGAGGAACTCCTATCATAGCCACCCTGTTGTTCATATGGATCTTGATTTCTTTGATGGAAGCGATGTCCTTCCGGAATTTATTTATATCGCCGCAAAGGTCTGAAAAAGATATCAGTGATCTAAAAGCTTCGCCCGGTGATATCTTTCCTGCGCTTCTTTTTTTATCTATTTTTTTCCCTATTTTCTTTAGTTCTATAATCTCTTTGAAAAGTTCTGGCTTTTGAATGGATCCGAGAAAATACGAAAGATCATATAATTCTGATTCCATATATTGTGGATCGCCATCGAAAGGATAGAAGAAAAAGTGCGTGGGAATTCCTGACCGAGATGCTTTTTGCCCGTCCACAAGAGCATTATGGCAGTCGCCTCCTGCTACTACGATAAAAGAATCTATTCTTATCTCACCTTTTGTTATCATCTCTTTCCAGATAGCTGTCCAGGCGCAAAGCTTGTTGACTGGATAGCTCCTGGATGCAGGTATGACGTTATTGACATCAAAAGGTTCCTGGCCGCATGCGAAGATGAGTTCGGGGGGGACAAGTGCTGTTATTCCGATCTTTTTCACAGGCTTCAGATATACCTGCATCTGATTTATTCTTTATTATGGAGTCTTAATCCATAATCAAAAAATATATTATCAAAGTTAGCCAATTGTATACAATTATGGAACAACAGGATTATTCAGACCCCGCTCACAACCTCAGATGCGATTATCGTTTTACCTGCGGCACTTTGAAATGTCCGGATGTGAAAGTTTTTTCTGAAATGCCTATATGTCATGTGGATAAATTCAAACGCTACCAGCCTGAAACTGATTCACGCTGGTATGACAGGAACTGGAAAGAAGTCAACAGGATCACATGGAGAGAAGTTTTTTGCCTCAGAGAATCATGGATATATACTCTGCTTCTAATCATAATCCTGGTCTTTGCATTTATGGTAATGGTACTTGTAAAACTTCTATTTAGAATCTAACTGATAGATCTCCTGCCTCAATTCCCCGATAGTGGATTTGCGCTCAGCAAAAGCATTGTGGCGGTGGATGCTTTCCTCATTTATCTGTTTTATCGTTATTATCGAATCATCAGGCAGTTCAGGGAATTCATTGACCACTTTTTTTGCCATGGTACGAACGCAGTCTTCCACGAATTTCGGATTTTTATGCGCCAGTTCCACGATCGCGGCTTCGTCTGATCTTTTCAGCAATTCGAACATTTGTGAACTCATGGAGTGCTCGATAATGTTAATGATTTTGTCAAGCGAGACAAAATTACTGTCATGGACCTCGATTGAAATAATGCCTCTCCCCCTCTGATTATGTGTGGGCATGGGGACGGAGGACAGGAATTTCCTGATTATGCCGGTTTCAACACCAAGCGATCTCAATTCTTTTTTTGCCTTATCCCGCATGATCTCCTGAGCGCATGGGCAGGCTGTGATCCCGAGGACTTCAGCACCAATGAGTTTTCTCAATGTCAGTTTTTCACCACGTAAAGCCCTTGCTTCTGCAAAGATATTTACGACTTCCTGACATTTTATTTTGGTAGAGGGCGTTTCTCTTTTTATGATATATTCACTTTTCATCCTCACTTCGGCAACAAGAGCATATTCATGCCTGTCAATAAGCCTTTTTGCCACTTCTCCGCAGAGGTCTTCTATTTCATAGACAGGTGCTGCTATCATTTCCTCAAGAACTTCGTCAATGGCTTCAAAATTCCTTGAAAGATTGGCTCCTTTTCGATTTGACGGCAGATCAACAAAGATGTCAAAGGTTGATACAAGTACGATGGGACGCTTATCCTTGCGTGCCACCTCAACAAGTTTCTTGACATCTGTTACGCCGACTCTCGTCAGTGTGATCTGGATATCGGGCTGGTTCGCCTGGATATCCGGCAGGTATACGACAGGAAGTTTCATTTGGTGGTTTACTCCAGATTAAAGTCAATATAATTCTTGCTGTATTAAGGTTTTTCTAAATTTTCCTGGTTCCTTATTGGATTGAATGATTGTGATTTTCATCGCTAATTTTATAAGTAATATTATTAAATAAGTATAAAGAAGGCATAAGATGTGAGGCGAAAATTAAAAAATATCTGGATAGAGAACAAGAAGAAACTGACGATAGCTATCTCAGTTCTGTTAATTATTGCAGGTATGATAATTGGGGGAGCCCAGATAATCAGAAATTATCAATCAGAAAAGGAAAATAAAAAGATCCTGGAGCCTTCCAAACCATCAGTTTCTATCGGATGCAGTCAGGTGGTCAGGGAAAATAAGGAATTGATCTTAAAAGCTTCTACGAGTAACATTGATAATCCATCGTTCCAGTGGTTCATCGATGGCATTAATTCAGGTAATTCATCTAATATGCAAAAAGATCTCGACTTAGGTGCACATAAAATACTTGTGAATGTGAGTTTTGGGACTCAGGCAGTTTCCGCCAGCAAAGAGATAATTGTGATAAACTCAACAGATGGTGTAGCCATTAGTGATTTCCAATATTCCACTAACCAGTGGGGTTTCATGACGAATTATCTTGGAGAGGAAATCAATGTGGAGGGCGTCAGTGTCCTGATCGACTCGTCCCGCGATTCCAGTATCCCTCCATGCGGTCCACTGGTAACGGATTCACTCTTTGCAGGGGTTCATAAATGGATGGCAAGTTATCAGGGTAAGCTCCTTGGTCAGGGAAGTTTTAATTTGAAAGAGGCAGCAGGGTTAAAGATCATCGGCATCCAGACAGAGCAGCAATACAATGCCGGAGATACTGTGAATGGCAAGATAATCCTTGAGAACAGGGGAACCATAACCATAAAAGGATTTGATATCAAGACACTCGCTGTAAATGAGAACTATGCCTGGATGGGAGAGAAAGCAAGAAGAGAATTTTATGACCGGTATGATCCGGAACTTATTCCTGGGCAGAGATATGAAATACCGGTCAGGGTCAAAATTCCGGAATCGGTAAGCGGGATAAGACCATCAGGTAGATATAATATCACAATAACTGTCCTATTCAAAGACCAGACCATTGCAGACAGCCGGTCAATAACCACTCAGGTGACATAATCTAAAAAATAAGAATTGGGAGATTGAGATGGAACAGATAATAGAGATTCGTTCACTGTCAAAAAAGTATGGGGATTTCACTGCTGTAAATGATGTATCCATGGCTGTTGAAAAGGGGACTATTTTCGGTCTTCTTGGGCCCAATGGAGCAGGCAAATCGACCCTGATCAGGGTATTGGCCTGCCAGTCAAGACCCACTGTGGGCCATGCATATATATCAGGTCTTGATGTTGTATCAGATAGAAAAGAAGTCCTTTCTATTATCGGGGTAGTCCCGCAGGAGAACAGTTTCTATGATGAGCTGACCGTTTCTGAGAACCTCAATTATTTCGGTTCATTATATGGCGTTCCTGTGATTGAGATCAAGAAAAGGAGCCATAAAATACTTGATATGCTCAAGCTTTCTGAGAAAAGCGCAAGCAGGGCAGGAGCGCTTTCAGGCGGCATGAAAACAAGGTTGAATATCGCCTGTGCCCTCATTCATAAACCCGATATGCTAATTCTTGATGAGCCAAGCGTGGGGCTGGATCCGGTATCGAGAAAAGCCCTGTGGGATACGATAAGAACAGTGAAGGAGGAAGGAACAACGATCCTCATGACAACCCATTATATGGAAGAAGCAGATATGCTGTGTGACAGGATCGTGATAATGAACAGGGGAAAGATCGTGGTCGAAGGAAAACCATATGAGCTTAAGAACAGAACCGGGGAAAGTGTCATTTTGATAACAAGTGAGCCGGGTGACTACCAGGTCTTGAAAACAGAGATAGAAAAAAAAGAACCCATTCTTTCATGCAACATTGGCGAAAAAGGTTTGAAGATCACTCTCAGGGATGAGATGCCTCTTGATGAGATTCTTGATATCTTTAGTTCACATGGAGAAAAAATAAAGATAGTCGGGACTTCAAAGCCCACACTTGAAGATGTATTCATACATGCTGCAGGGGAGGCATGGCATTGACAATTGGCACAGTCTTGAGAAAAGACCTTCTGGTCTACAGCCGTCACAAAAAGACATTGCTATTGATATTCATTGCTCCGATCCTGATAATGATATTGATCGGTTCTGTTTTTTCCGGGGCATCAGATGAAGGGCTCAAGAATGTAAAACTCGGGTTTGGCGGGGATCTTGAACATGGAAGCCAGATGATCGAAGAGCTCAACAACAGCAGTATGTTCATCCCTGTCAGGGAGAACACAAAAGATCCTGCTGTTCTCGAAGAAGGAGTAAGAACCGGAAAATACAGCGCAGCGATATTCATTCCGGGAAATGAAACCGAAGCTTTGCGGTTGTACCTTGATAATTCAAGGATACAGATAGCTCCTGTGATCTCTACGGTATTTCTTACGACTACTGAGAAGATGTCCTATGAACTCACCTTTAGTTTCATTAGCAAGCTCTGGAAAAACCTTGGAGTGATGGAATCTCAATTGATACCGCTAAAAGATGGCATATTGCTTATCAATGGAAGTATCGCAGACCTGAACCAGTCCACTCAGAACGTGCTTGTCTCAATGGACAGCATAAATGTGTCAAGTTTGAATGAATCCATAGAGATAATGAAAAATACAATGGGGATGATGAAGAACGACCTAAACGGGACTGCTATTGATATATCAGTCACACAAACAGACATAGGGGAACTGGACAGGAATGTAACATCTATCTACAATGATTCGGCAGGATTAAGGGATGACCTCAAATTCGCGATCGATAACATCGATTCAGCAGACGATTCTCTACTTTCTATCCAGACAAGCCTGGAAGCGACTTATAGAACGACATGTGCAAACCCGGAACTTGTACAGTGTATCTCACTGACTAATACCGTACAGCAGATAAAGGATTCAAGAGCGCTTCTACTTAACCAGACAGGGCACATAAGATCGCTTTATAACAATCTTGCCAGTGTTGCCGGGAGAAGCGCAGAATTGCATGAGAAATTGAACCAGACAGAAATACGGCTTCAAAATATTCAGGAGTCCATAGCAAATTATGATATTGAGATATCAAATATTTACGGGAATATTACAAATATTGAATCTGCGATCCATACATTGGGTGAAGTCAAGAACCAGTCAAAAGGAGTTTCCATGCAGATGAACGGTCTTGCTGCAGAAATGTCAAATAGCACAACTGGTCTTATTTCTGATATTGACACAACAAAAACCTTACTTGATGAAGTGATCGCGCAGTCGCCTGGATTCATTGCCGCACCTGTTAAACTTGAAAAGAAGTCTGTGTTCATGAACAGGTCATATCTTGATTTTCTGATGCCAGGGATTATTTCCATCGTGCTGATGTTCATATCGTTCCTTCTTGCATCTATTACGATAGTTCAGGAACGGTCAAAAAAGACGTTGATACGGACGCTTCTCACGCCACTTTCACTTGAAGGATTCATTTTTGAAAAGACCGCTGCACTGATACTTATCGCACTTTTACAGGGGATCATCCTTATAATAGTCGCATATCTTTTCTATGGCTTCATTATCCCAACAGGCCAGCTTGGTGAATTGTTCCTTGTGATCCTTATCTATTCTGCGGCGTTTATCGGTATCGGTATGGCGCTTGCGACTTTTGCCGAATCTGAGAATACTGCCATGCTGCTATCTCTTGTGCTCAGTATCCCGATGCTTTTCCTGTCAGGAGTATTTTTTCCTTTTGAGACGATGCCGCAATTGATGGTCAGCCTGGGAAATGCGCTTCCCATAACGATGGGAATAAAAGCGCTTGAGTCTGTCCTGATATACCAGGAAGGTTTTGATATGCTCACCGGTTACCTGATGCCACTCATTTTGTATGGTGTCGCAGGGATCGGTCTTGCGTATGTCCTTTTGAGAAAAGAGGTCATGGATTGAATCGATAGTAAAATACAAAAATAAACAAAACTGGATTTCGAAAAATAATTCTTAATGATGAAGGGGGCGATGCCCTGGAAGGCATGAACGCCGCATATTCAACATTCTGTGCCATTCCCATGATATCAGACTCGGCTGAATGGAAATGGATTACCTACTGGGAGGATATGCTTTCGTTTAAGACCGTTTCAATTCGTGTTGGTGAATTAAAGTTACAAATCATTAAAATTTATCCGAGTTTTATACAATCTATTTTAAATATATTAAGTATTTTATAACCGAAAGATATAAAATTCGATAAGCTTATTGAAGAATGATATTTAGATAATGAATATATATTGTATATCAGGATAAATATATGGATATTTTCGGGTTTGCAGACTTTCCATTCATAAGTAGCGCTCAAAAGTATGTGGAAAGACTTGATTTCAAACTCGATGAACTTTTTTCCGACAGGGCGTTCGAGCAGATAAGAAAGAGGGGAAAAGATCGCGTACTTTCTGCCATAGGAGATGGGATAATCCATTATGAGTATCCGGACAGGGTATCTGCTGAAAAAGAATTACTGTCATATCCTGTTGCCAGGATACTCGTTTCGTGCATCAAGGACAGCTATCTCATAAAGCGCTATGCCCTTTCTGAGGCAAAATCTTCATACGACCTGATAAAAAAACTTCCTGACGGCGGACTTATGGACTTCGCCTCAGAATTCAGCATCAGTTCAAGGATCGATGAACGGTCGTATGTGATGCATTGCGCAGACTACCTTCGCCATGCCATTCGTGAACAGGGATGGAAATTGATAAACAGGAAGATGAATCGGGGCTGGGTATATCTTTCTAAAGTAGAGTTTGCGCGCATAATTGAGGAAGCTGTGAGGGAACGGATTGAATCCGGCCTGCCTCTTGATGTACCGCCTCATATTTGTGCATCTCTTGAAGATTACCTGATCGAGATCCGAAATAATCTGATAGCCCGAAAATCCGAGTTCAGCATCGAGGAGTTCAAAGAAATTATGCCGGATTGTTTCCCGCCATGCATTGTTCATGCGCTTTCGGGGGCGCAGGCTGGCCTGAACCTACCTCATTCATTGCGTTTTGCCCTGACCTCGTTCCTCCTGAACATTGGGATGAACATAGACGGGATAATAGAGATGTTCAAAGTCTCACCTGATTTTGATGAAGAGCGCACAAGGTATCAGGTTATGCATATTCACGGCGCTGCAGGCACTGCATATACATCTCCGTCGTGTGCTACGATGACAACTTATGGGAACTGTTTCGGAAAAGAGCCATTATGCGACCGGATCTCGCATCCATTGAGCTATTACAGGAAAAAGGCTCGCAAAACATATATCCAGAAGAATCTCAATATAATGCAATAAAATGTTCAATAATTTTTCATTCTGGAAACAGCGCTCCTTGAAAAAATTACTGTCAAAACCTGGTGTGAGGATGATGATCTTCACAAAAAACAATCCGGATTCTGATTCGCTTGCAAGCTCACTTGCCCTGAAGCGCATCGCAGAACATTATAATGTGGATGCAGCCATATATTATACAGGGACGATCCAGAATAAGACTCTCATTAATATCCTGGGCGACGATGTTATTAATATTCCAACACTATCACAATCTCAAAACCTGATAGCTTTTGTTGATCTTTTGCCAACAGAATTTACTGAAAAGATAACTCCCACAATAGTGATAGGCCACACGCTGGGGAATACAGAGGGAATCCGAAGCCGATACCGGGATATCAGGTCTACGGAAACAACATCGAGCATCATGATAGGTTATCTGAAAAAACTTGGTGTAGCGATCGATAAAAAACTTGCAACTCTACTTCTTTTTGCGATCAGGGATAAAACCAGGACTCTTATAGCGAATTTTACAATGGAGGATATGGAAGCGTACTGGTTCATTCATAAATATGTGGATATGGAACTGTGGACCAGCCTTGAACATCCTTCGGTCAGATTTGAAACCTTTGAGGACCTATCCCGCGCGATCAGTAACAAGGTTATCAGGGGTGCGTCTCTTTACACAACGGTTGGATTCGTAAAAGACCCGGGCAACATTCCAAAGGTATGTAAATATCTGCTTGATATAGAAGGCGTTTCGAACGCACTTGTTTTTGCAGTCGATTCAACAAAGATCCATGTATATGCTGAATCCAAGAACATGGAGATCAACATGAAAAATATCCTGAAGAAAGCATTCGGTGATTGGGGTGATGTGACAGGTGGGCCATTCCATGCGATGACGGCCATACATCTTGGGGTGTTCGGAGTGGCAACATACGATGAGAAGATCAAACCGCTGCTTCTTAAGTCGATCAGTGATTCACTTTCTGATAAATATTTTTATGTTCTGGAGGCAGAGTAACTGCCGTGAGAACAATGGTCACATACTCCATCTCTTGTGAGGCACCTGGAACAAACCAGTCTTCCACAAAGCATACAGGTGTATAGTTTGCCTGGCTGTCCGCAGATACCGCACACTCCCATTACCTCCATTTTCCCTCCCGATTATAATTTTATGATGCCTGATATGGAATAAAGTATTCTTCGATCACCCACGATTCAAGGTCATCAGACCCCTTTTTCTTCCCCTCATACATCAATACGGCGCGTTTTTGCTGGATGTCAGATATTTTTTTATTCATTTATATCAGTGGTATCCTTCTGGGATGACCATCTCCTATAAACAGGACTCGTTATTAGCATTTAAAGGTATCGATTTTACTATCCACCGGTCACGACCTTTATGATATCTACATTATCTTGACTCACCTTCTCATCAAGTGGCACAGGATTTCCATTACGGAAAACTATCACTATCTCCGGATTTATATTAAGAGATTCGAGCATATCTTCATATGTCGAATCTCCACAAACCTCCATTGTTTTTTCTTTGACACCCCCCGAAAGTATTTTCACGTTTACTTTCAAAATTCTTCCTCAGGAAGTTCTTCCGATGTTACCTTTTTTTTCGTTAAATCTTCAAGATGCTCTTCATTCAATTTTCCCTCTATGATTTTCTGTTTTTTCTCGCCTTTTCTTTCCTGATTTCGCTTTTTAAGTTTTGACATAGTTTCTACCTCGCATCTATTGATTTATTCTACTGATTATCTTTGAATCTAAATTTTTTAAATCATTCAAATCATTTCAAAATCTAAGGGAATCAGACTATGATATATTTGGAGTCTGTTGTTAATTAATGTTTTGGACGGCAATATCTTACATGAGTTTTTTCAGGATCATCGGATCAACTTATATTTCCTTGTTCCGCATCCTATCTTTTCAGCAGCTTCTAAGTGTATCCCTGGATTAACTCCCCAGATAGTATTTATTGACCTTCCTTCTGGTTTCACCTTTTCATTGATAAGATCAATTGTTGCACAATCTATTGCCACAGGGTCATTGCCCGCAAGTATACCTATATCTTCTACGAACCGCTCACCTGAAAAATTGAAACAATCACAGCCTGGCGTCACATCATATACCCAGTTGATATACCCTATCTTCCCTTTTAGGGCTTTTATCGGGCCAAGGGCTGCTTCTCCCAACCTTTTCTGCATTTTATCAGTGGCATCAGGCGGCGGGATGATAGCCTCCTGCTGGCAGGCCTCGGCGCAGGACAGTTCTCCAGAGCATTTTGAGTGATCAATATCTGGAGGCATTATTGCATCCCATGGACAAACCTTCACGCATTCCCCGCACAGGATACATTTCTCAGGATCAATGGAGGGTTTTCCCACTTCATGTACCCTTATTTTTCCTGCCCGGTCAAGACAGCCCATGCCAAGATGCTTTACAGCCCCGCCAAATCCTGATGCAGGATGTCCTTTTCCATGAGAAATGATTATCATTGAATCAGACTCTGCTACCGCCGAAGCGATCGTGATACTGTCAAGTTCATCTCCATCGATTTGAACTCTTTTTCCCTCGCCACCCCTTAAGCCATCTGCCACAATGAAAGGAGCGTTCATGCTAATCTGGTTGAAACCATTCATCGAAGAGCAGTTGATAAGATCAACACCATTTAATTTCATGCCTCCGTAAAGGGTGGTGGTGTCAGTCACGAAAGGCAGACCTCCAGCCTGGTGTACGAGGTCAACCACAGTTCTTACAATCACCGGTCTTACATGGGTCGTGTTCCCGTATTCTCCGGGATGTATCTTTATCGCAACGATATCCCCCTTTTTCACAGGTGAAATATGCGGAAAAAGTTTCTTTATCTGTTCCGGCTGATTATCCTGCGGCCTTGTGATCTTTGCGTCCTTAAATATTATTTCCATTTATTGCTTGTTTGCATCACAATATTTATATAACCCACAGTTAATCTTACTTTTTAAAGAAACTAATATCAAAACATCGACATATTTATAATATAAGAAGATATCATGGAGTCAGGAGAATAGCAATGAAGGAACAAATTGAAGTACGCTCATTAAAAGAAGGAAAATATGTTCTTATAGATGATGAGCCATGTATTATAAAAAGCATGACCCATTCTAAGACAGGGAAGCATGGTTCGGCTAAATCAAGGATCGATGCGATTGGCATTTTTGACGGCACAAAAAGGTCGATAATAGCCCCCGTAACAGAAAAAATATATGTCCCTATCGTGGAGAGAAAGAACGGGCAGGTACTATCAGTTTCAGGAGAGGTCGTACAGATAATGGATAATGCGGATTATTCCACGCTGGAACTCAAGATTCCGGAAGAACTTAAAGGTAAGATCGAAGCAGGAAAAGATATTTCATACCTTATCTCAATGGGTAAAATGAAAATCGACATGCGTATATAGATGCATAGAACTCTTTTTGCTGATGCGATTTCAGATTATGATGATGCGAAATATGTGATCTGCGGTGTACCTTTTGATGGCACATCATGTTTCAGGAGAGGAAGCAGGTTCGCTCCTCATGAGATGAGGGATCATTCATATAATTTTGAGAAATACAGCAGCTTTTTTGATATCGACATGGATGATATAAAGATCCATGATGATGGCGACCTGGAAGTTGCGCAGGATGTTGAGACCACTCTGGATTTGATATCAGTTCACGCCGAGAAATACATTACCGATGGGAAAATACCTGTTATGATGGGAGGTGAGCATTCTCTAACCCTGCCATTTGTCAGGGCATGTAAGAAAAAATATCCTGATATCGGTTTTGTTGTCCTTGACGCTCATATGGATATGCGCGAGGAATATGAAGGAGAATTAAACAGTCATGCCTGTATCTCAAGAAATATTTTCGAAAAAATAACCTCAAAATATGCTTCCATTGGGATAAGGAGCGGAATGCGGGAAGAATATGATTACGTAAAGGCAAACAAAATCATGATGTTCTCAGCGGAGGATGTATTCTCAATGGGGATCGAGAATATCATTGCAGGGATCAGGAAGAATATTCAAGGGCCGATTTATCTATCTATTGATATGGATGTGATTGACCCCGCATACGCTCCTGCCCTGGGGACTCCAGAGCCTTACGGGATAACGCCGCGCGATGTTAGAGCAGCAATATCTTGCCTTGCGCCGCAGATAGTTGGTTTTGACCTGGTGGAGATCGCCCCGGCATACGATTCCGGCGGGACTGCCCTCCTTGGCGCAAAAATCGTCCGTGATTTTCTGGCATCAAGTGCAAAAGCGCGATCATAAGTTCCCGCGCAGTCTTTCTGCATGCAGTATCCTTTTGACAGCAAGTTGATAGGCTGACCGCCTCATGCTGCATTTTTCTTCATTGCATAATGAGTAAACATCATTGAAAGATGAAGCCATCGTTTTCTTCAGTTTTTCAAGGATTCTTTCTTCTTCCCAGTAGTCATTGCTAAGGTTCTGTATCCATTCAAAATAACTCACTACTACCCCCCCGGCATTGGCAAGGATGTCAGGTATCAGCATAATATTCCTATCGAGGAATATACTGTCAGCTTCAATTGTTGTTGGAGCATTGGCGAGCTCAAGTACTATCTTTGCTTTCACGTCCCTGGCATTGTCTTTGTTGAGCTGTTCAGATAATGCAGAGGGTATAAGGATATCACATTCTGAGGTGAGCAGTTCTTCATTCGTGATGAACTTGCTGCCCTTAAAATCGATCACGCTCCCTGTATTTGCTTTATGTTTCATGACCTCAGGTACAGTGAGACCATCCATGTTCATGATACCACCTTTTGAATCGCTCACGGCAATGATCTTATATCCTTTCTCATAAAGTATCCGCGATGCGTTCTCACCCACATTTCCAAATCCCTGGATCGCGATATTTACATCATGTTTTTCCATGTTTGATCTATTCAGAGCTTCCTCAAGTATGTGGATGCCACCAAGGGATGTGGAATAGCCGCGTGCTTTACTCCCCCCCAGTTCGATTGGTTTTCCTGTAACTACGGCAGGAATGTGCTCTCCTTTTATCCGTTCGTATTCATCAAGTATCCATGCCATGATCTTTTCATCAGTATAAACATCGGGTGCCGGTATGTCCTTATGAGGTCCAATGTGATCAGCAATAGCCCTGATATAACTGCGTGTCACCTGTTCAAGCTCATTTCTGCTGAGTTCTTTGGGATTAACGGCGACTCCCCCTTTTGAGCCGCCAAAAGGAATGTTGACAACGGCACATTTTAAAGACATCAAAAAGGCAAGGTCTCTGACATCATCAAGTGTCAGTTCAGGATGGAACCGGATCCCTCCTTTTGCCGGTCCTCGCGCGTCATTATACTGGACCCTATGCCCCACGAACATTTTTGTTTTACCTGTGTCCATTTTCACGGGGAAATGCACTGTAAAAGAGCGCCTTGGCATATCGAGAAGGTCAAGTTCTTCCACGGAGAGGTCAAGGTATAGATATAGTTCTTCAAGTTCAGTTATGCACTTTTTGCAGAGGTTACCCTCATCAGCATGTATTCTTTCATGTTGTTTTATGATCAAATTTTCAACCTCCTGAATGGTTATTTTATTTTCCTGTTGATTTAATACGAGTAGATCAAGCTAAAAAACTATATATACTTTTATTTTATAAATGAAGCTATCGAAGATTTTAATTAAGAGGTGAATATAAATGACACAACAAGTACTTCCCATTCTGCCACTCGCTCCTGTTGAGAGGATCATAAGAAAAGCTGGAGCAGACAGGGTCAGTGAAAGCGCAGGTGTTGAGCTTGCAGGAGTCCTTGAGGATTATGGCATCGAAGTCTCCAGGGAGGCAATGGTATGGGCAAAACATGCAGGCAGGACAACTGTCAAAGATGAAGATATAAGGCGCGCAGTTGAAAGGATAAAGAAAGGTTAGATATGTTTATAGCCATCTTCTAAGAATTAAACCACGTTTATATGATTCGGGACTACTTAACGATCGATGATGTGGACCTTAAGGGAAAAACAATTATTTGTAGACTTGATCTTAACTCCCCGATGGACCCAAAGGGGATCATACTTGATGACAGCAGGTTTAGAAGTCACATCATTACATTGAAAGAATTGGAAGGCTCAAAGGTAGTGATATTATCTCACCAGAGCCGTCCGGGTAAGAGCGACTTTACCACGATGGAACCCCATGCGAAACTATTATCTAAACAGATGAGACGGAATATAAATTATATTGATGATATTTTTGGTTCCCATGCTATTGATTCGATCAAAAAAATGAATAATGGCGATATAATTATTCTTGAGAACAGCCGTTTTTACTCGGAAGAATCACTTGAGCGCACCCCGAAAGAACATACAAATAGTCATATGGTGAAGGCTCTTGCGCCAGTTTGTGATGTTTTTATAAATGATGCGTTCTCGGTCTCTCACAGGTCTCACCTTTCCGTAACAGGCTTCACAGAAGTGCTGCCAAGCATCGCTGGCAGAGTAATGGAAAAAGAAATAGATTCGCTTAACAGGGGAATGTCATGCAGTCATCGTCCCTGCATATATGTTCTTGGGGGCACCAAAGTCGATGATTCTATAAAAGTTACAAAAAATGTACTTGAACGTGGATGCGCGGACAGAGTTCTTGTCACCGGGGTAGTTGCCAATGTATTTCTGGCAGCAAAAGGTGTCAGGATTGGAAAAACAAATCTCGGTTTCATTGACAAACAGGGTTACACAGACCAGATAAAGATCGCTCGTGATCTTCTTAAGCGTTTTTCAGATAATATCGGCCTTCCTGTTGATGTTGCTTTGAATAATAACGATGAGCGTGTGGAAGATAGAATTGAGGGTCTTGACACGGAATTACCGATCCACGATATTGGAATCGAAACAATGGTGAAATTCTCAAAAGAGATCAGCTGTGCAAAGACAGTTATAATGAATGGACCGGCTGGAGTATTTGAGAACGATAAGTTCGCACTTGGAACGCACGACCTCATAAAAGCCGGAATAAAAGCAGGATTCTCCGTCGTAGGAGGCGGGCATATCGCTGCAGCTGCTGAGCAGATGGGAATCTCAGGCAAATTTTCCCATGTAAGCACTGGGGGCGGCGCATGCATTGATTTTCTGGCCGGTGAAAAACTTCCCGGCATTGAGGCTCTGAAAGATGCAGCCAGAAAATACAGAAAAAATTGATGTGACGGGTTTTGATTTCACAGGAAGTATGAACCTGCTTGTGAATGATATTATCAAGACACATCCCTCTTTTGATCATATAATCCTGAAAAATATCCTTATTGCAATGTCATCCTCCAACGGCAGCAAAAATGGCGTTGTCGCAAAACTGCGTCCCATGAGGTTTGAGGGCGGATCGAAAATAAAAAAGTTACGAGGGATAGAATATGCAGCACCAGCGGTAAACATCAACGGAAACAATATATTGTATATTGTTTATTTCCATTTGCCACGCTTCCAGAATCATGGGAACCATAAAAATAAGCTCGCAACAGTATTGCATGAGCTGTATCATATTTCGCCTCAATTCAATGGGGACGTAAGACGGTTTTCAGGTAAAAATTATGCGCACGGCAGTTCAAGGAAAAAATATGACGATATCATAGACAGATACACTGATGAATATATAAATAAAACATCTCATCCTGAGCTGGGAATGTTCTTAAGATACAAATATTCAGAATTGAAGAGAAAGTACGGCGCCATTTTTGGGGATGTGATACGTATTCCCCGTTCAAAACCGGTTGTTTCTTTCAATCTACTTTCCTGAACATCTCTTTCGGGGCATTGCAGATAGGGCACTTATCTGGCGCGCCTTTTTCCACAGTGTTGCCACATATCTGGCAAACGTAATATTCAACATCCTCATTCTTCCCAAGGTTATCAAGGGCTTTCCTGTAAAGACTTGCATGGATTTTCTCCACTTTATTCGCAATATCAAAACTCAGGATCGCGGCATCGGATGCCTTTTCTTTTTTTGCCTCTTCGATGAATTTCGGATACATTTCCTTCCATTCCTCGTTCTCGCCCATGATGGCACTCTTTAAATTATTGGCTGTGCCTCCCACATTACCCATTACCTGCAGATGGTTCATGGCATGTACTGTTTCTGCTGCTGCTGCTGCTCGAAATAGCTTTGCGACCTGTTTGTACCCTTCATGATCTGCTTTTTCTGCATAAGCAAGATATTTTCTGTTCGCCTGCGATTCTCCGGCAAAAGCCTTATTGAAATTTTCCTGAGTTGTCATATTTTCACCTTGTTTTCCACTCCACATAACTAATTTATTTCAAAGTAAGATATAACTTTCCTTACAAATAGAAAAATGGGTCTTGATTCCGCATTCTAAAACCTTGCTATTGTTATAAAACCTGTATGACCGACCCTTGCAGTGGACGGACGAGTACCACGTTCACCAAAAGATATCTCGCGCTCAATATTCTCAAGTGTTATAACTTCTCCTGGGTTTATTTTATGAAGCTCGCATCTTATTTCTTTTGCATGCTCAAAAAAGGGCGAATAGATCACAGCAAATCCTCCGGGATAAATTATACCTGGGATGTGTCTTATTACTTCTTTTGCCGCTGCCGTATCAAGAGTGATAACATCGAATCTCTCATCCAGTCCCTGTATCTCAACTGCAATATCCCCTTTTCGCAATTCGATATTTAACAGTCCCGAAAGTTCAACATTTTGTCTGGCATTTTCCATGAATTCATCCCTGATTTCATATGTAACTACTTTTTTTGCGATACTCCCAAGATATATTGCAAGGATCCCAGATCCTGTACCTGCGTCCAGGACGATATCAGTTGAACAAAGTCCGGTATTTGCGATGATCACTCCAATATCCTTTGGCACCATCGGAGCGCCTGTACGTTTTGCATATTTAAAAAAATCAGGTGCTCTTGGCTTCTGTATTGTAAATTCATGACCGAGATGAGAAATTATCTTATCCCCGTATGATTTTGTTTTCAGTTCTTCAAGATGCAGTATACCAAGGTCTGTATGCAGCTTATCCTGCTTATTGACAAAATACTCTTTTGTCTTTCCATTATGTAAAATTTTTAGAATTACAGGCGATTCCATTATTTCTCCGTCTGGCTAATATAGAACCTGATAGATAAAGAATAGTGGTACTATGGAACACATAATTATCAAAAATAAGAAATATTCTATTGATACATTGAAAATCCTCACCGGAAAAAAAGAACTGGATATCAAGAAGATCCCTCCATCCATTCTTCTGATCTCAGAAGCGATTGATCAACCTGATGACCTGCCATTTCTTATTGAGACCATAAAATCTATTAAGATCGATGATATGGAAAAATTCAGATTTTCATTATTGAGAGTCCAGATCGATTCCGAACTTCATATGAATGAGGATCTCCAGAGATACCAGAAACGGGTTTATGTATCTCAGATCATAGAAAAATTGCTGTATGGTGAACTGTTCTTTGAGAACGGAAAGGAAAAAGATGATGACTGCGAATGACCTTTCTGGGGCAGTTGCTTAATCTTATATATCATTCAGTATATTAGAACTCTCATGGATATATCGCTGCAGCACAAAGAGAACGGGCAGAATTCATTTAAATGCGCGATACTGACGATAAGCACTTCTCGATTTGAGAAATACCAGAAAGCAGACCGGCCAGAGCGAGCAGAAGATGCATCAGGTAAACTTATATGGGGAATGGTGCAGGTACAGGGCAGCAATATAATACATTACGAATTGATCCCTGATAATATCGAAATGATAAGAGATGCTTTTAAAAGGGTATTATGTTCGGAAGCGGAAGTTATAATATCAACCGGCGGGACGGGTCTATCCCCTTCGGACGTTACTATCGATGCGGTAATGCCCTATATTGAAAAAGAGATGCCGGGATTTGGCGAACGATTCCGCCAGATAAGTCTTGACCAGATCGGAAATGCAGTGATCCTGACCAGGGCTGCAGCAGGGATAGCAAAGCAGAAAGTGATTTTTTGCCTGCCCGGGTCGCCGAATGCCGTCAAACTGGCTCTTGAACTCATACTGCCGGAGATCGGGCATATAATGAAGCATGTAAAAGGGTTATGAAATTCATCCTGGACAGGATGCTTGGGAGGCTCACCCGGTGGATGCGTCTTTTAGGATATGATATACTGTACATAAAAAAGCAGGACGACGATGACAGGACATTTCTCGCTCTGGCAGAAAAAGAAGGCGGGATCCTTATTTCAAGGGACAAAATACTTATCAATAAAGCAATTAAGGGTGGATTACGCGCTTATCTTGTCGGATCATCTGATATAATAGGACAGCTAAGGGAAATGAAAAAGGAATTCGATATCAGATTAGAGCCAGAAATGGATAGATGCTGCCTCTGCAATTCAATGATACGAAAAATTTTGCCGGATGAGATGGCCATTGTTAGAAGAACTGATTATGTGTATCCTTCAAGGCTAAATAGCACAACAGATTTCTGGCTATGCGAAAATTGCCAGCAGGTCTACTGGCAGGGAAAACATTGGGAAAATATCAAAGAAATGGCAGAAAAGGTGATAATGTCTTATAAATAGTGAATCAGAGAGCCATTACCAGGATCCTCAAACTAGCCCGATATTTGTTTTCCTTACCACTTCGTCATAATTCTTGTAACCAAGGATCTTCTCTATCTGATCAGAATGCTTTCCTTTGATCTTGATCAATTCCTCTGAAGTATAATCAGTGAGGCCTTTTGCAAAAACCATATAATCGCTTTCTATCTCGATAATATCTCCCCTGCCAAATGTTCCTGAGACTTCGATGATACCGGATGGAAGAAGCCCCCGTTTCATCATAATCGCCCGTTCGGCGCCTTTATCCACGGTCAGTTTTCCTGATACTTTTGAAAGAATGATCCACCGCGTCCTGTTCTTAAACTTTCCATTCCTGGCAAGGAAAATAGTGCCGATATTCTTGCCACGTGCGATCTCAAGAATAACATTATCAATCGCGCTGTTTGCGATCACCATATGGCATCCTGCCATTGAGGTAATTTTACCAGCTTCGATCTTGGTTCTCATCCCACCTGTCCCTTTTGTGCTTGTCGGGCTTCCACCGTAGCTCTCAATTTCCTGTGTGATCTTTTCAATAGTGCCAATGAGCCTGGCATCTTCGTTTTTCCTGGGGTTCTTGTCATAGAGTCCATTGATATCAGATAAAAGTATAAGGAGATCAGCATCGACTTTGCTTGCGACCATTGCAGAAAGCCTGTCGTTATCACCAAAAGTCGCCTCTATCTCATGGACGCAAATCGGATCATTTTCATTTATTATGGGGATCACACCTGCCTCAAGCAGCGCAGAGATGCTATTCCGTAGATTAAGATATGTCATCCTGTTTGAGAATGCTTCATAGGTCAGTAATATCTGCGCCACCTTCAGGTCATATTTATTGAACGCGGTCATCCATTCCTGCATAAGAATATTCTGGCCAACGGCTGCTGCTGCCTGCCGCAGCGGTATCTCACGCGGCCGCTCTTTCATCCCCAATACCTCACATCCGATCCCGATCGCTCCAGAGCTTACGATTATGAAGGTCTTTCCTTGCTCTTTGAGATGTGCCACCTGGGCGGCTATTTCCTCTGTCAGATCCCTGTTAAAGCTTCCATCTTCTTTTGTGAGGGATGATGTGCCGATTTTCACAACGATCTTTTTGACATCCCTGAAAAGCTCTTTCCGGTCAATATTTCTTGCAGGATCCATTAAACCATCTTCATTTTATCACTGAAACTTAAGTCCAGCTTTTTGTGTGTGTATTTTCTGGCGTTCTTGCCAACATAATCCGCCACTTTATGCCCATTTCCCATAAGCACATATTTATAGATGAGCAAACCTTCCATGCCGACAGGCCCACGCGCATGGATCTTGTTCGTGCTTATGCCTACTTCGGCTCCTTTTCCATAGCGGAAACCGTCTGCGAACCTTGTCGATGCGTTCACCATGACACTCGAAGAATCCACAAGATCAATGAATTTACCTGCTTTATCCTTATTCTCCGTAATTATAGCATCGGTATGATGTGAACCATATTTGTTTATGTGATCTATCGCATCATTTAACGTATCTGTTATCTTGATCGAGATGATAAGATCATTATATTCTGTGCTCCAGTCCTCTTCAGTAGCATGAAGTATAGCATTTAAGAATCCCATATTTTTTAGAATTTCGAATGAGCCCTCATCGCACCTCATTTCAACTCCGGCTTCATTGTATTTTTTCCCGATCCCGGTCAGGAAGTCTGCAGCTATATCCTTATGGACAAGCAGTGTTTCCATGGCATTGCAGACGGCCGGATACTGCACCTTTGCATCATAACAGACATCCAGCGCCTTTTCCATGCAGGCTTCGCTATCCACATATACATGGCATATACCTGATGAATGACCAAGCACAGGAATACGCGTATTGTCCTGTATGTATTTTACGAACTCGTTTGAGCCTCTGGGAATTAGAAGGTTTATATAATCATCGAGTTTGAGCATCTCGTTGACTTCTTCCCGTGTCTCCATAAGGGCAAATGCGCCATATGGCATGCCATCCGTACTTTCCATGGCATCAACAAGCACCTCAAAGATTTTCCTGTTCGAGTGGGCGGCCTCGCTTCCTCCTTTAAAGATAGTGGCATTTCCGCTCTTCAGGCAAAGCGACATGATCTGCGGGACAACATCTGGACGGGATTCAAAAATGACACCTATCAGGCCAATAGGACAGCTCACCTGGAATAATTCAAGCCCGCTATCAAGTTCTATTGCCGAAAGGGTCTTACCCACAGGATCTTCGAACTTTATTACGTCTCTTATGCCGGATATCATTTCATCGATCTTTATATTATCGACCTTCAGCCTTTTTGCGAGTGACTTAGAAAGCCTCCCAGCAATAACCAACTTTTCTGCTTCTATTAAGTCTATTTTGTTTGCAGAAATGATCCCATCCCTATTTGAATCAAGAGCATCTGCCATTGATACCAGAGCATTGTTCTTTATCGCGCCTGATATGCTTGCAAGTGGGATAGATGAGCTTTTTGCGAGTTTTACTTTTGTGAGAATATTTGTTGACATGATCGAAAATTACCGCCTGTATGGATTGGAGTTCATAATCTTTCATCCATTTTTACCCCAACCTATATAAAGCTTTAAATACCCTTTATATATGGATGATTATGTCAAAATCTACAGAACCGGTAAAGACCATAAAAATAGAAAATGTTGTAGCGTCAACGGGCATTGGAGTAAAACTTGATCTTAATGAGGTAATAAGCATTCTTGATGGAGCGGATTATAATAAAGAAAGATTCCCCGGAGTGGTATACAGAACAACGCAGCCAAAGACAGCAGCGCTTATTTTCGGAAGCGGGAAGATCGTCTGTACCGGTGCAAAAAGTATCGAAGATGTAAGCAGCGGGCTTTCAAAAGTCTTTGAGAAATTAAAGGCCATGGGTATTGATATTCCAGATAAACCTGAGATCGTGATACAGAATATAGTTGCTTCAGCAGATCTTGGAACTGTGCTGAACCTCAATGCCATTGCTATCGGCCTTGGCCTTGAGAATATAGAATATGAACCCGAACAATTCCCGGGTCTTGTGTATCGTCTGTCGGTCCCCAAAGTGGTCATGCTGTTATTTGGATCTGGAAAACTTGTAGTCACGGGAGGCAAAAAACCAGAGGATGCTGTAGCTGCAGTTGAAAAGATAGTTGAGGAACTTGATGGATTAGGGCTTATCTAGCCCTTCATTTTGATTTTTTCCCAAAATAAAGAGATACTCACATCGCCATAAGCCGCTTGATCCTTTCCTCAGTTGGCGGATGTGTGGAGAAAAGCGACATTATCGAACTTCCACGAAGCGGATTCACGATCATCATGTGAGCTGTCGAAGGATTGATATCAGCCGGATGGCCATGAGCTGCCATGACATCAGCCGTTTGATGCAGCTTTCCAAGAGCATTCGCAAGCGCCCACGGTCTTCCGCACATGCGGGCACCAGTCTCGTCAGCAACGAATTCGCGAGACCTTGAGATCGCAAGCTGGATGATCGTGGCTGCAAGCGGTGCAATTATAACAAGTGCAAGAAAACCTATTATCCCGCCGCCTCCGTTATCATCGTCCCGGCCGCCAAAACCACCGAAAATGGCAGCCCACTGGGCCATTGAAGCTATCATTGTTATTACACCTGCAATGGTCGCGGCCACTGCGCTTATCAATGTATCTCTGTTTGAGACGTGTGCAAGTTCATGCGCAATAACCCCTTCAAGTTCTTCAGGAGTAAGGATTTTCATTATGCCTGAAGTGACCGCTATTGCCGCATGTTCCGGATTTCTTCCTGTGGCAAATGCATTTGCCATCGGGGAATCAACTATATAGATTCTGGGCATTGGAAGACCAACTTTATAAACAAGTCCGCGCACAAGCCTGTAAAGGGCAGGATATTCGGACTCTGAAACTTCCTTTGCATGGTACATTGCAAGGACTATCTTATCACTGAACCAGTATGAACCAAAGTTCATAATTATCGCAAAGATAAAGGCGACAGCCATGCCGCCAGGTCCCCAGAAACTTCCAATAGCTATTAACAGTCCTGTCAGAGCTGCCAATAATATGGTTGTCTTAAACATACTTTTCATGGATTATTATACCTCATTTGATTGAATTGAAATGTAAAATGACTATAAGTCTTAATTAATTAAATATCTTATCCAATTTGCTTCGTGCTGAAAAAAGCGCATCGCTACCTGCTATCTTTGCTGCAAAATAATCCGCCAGATCTTCGATATCAGTTTCCCTTTGCGGTGAGAACGTCATCAGAGCAAGCTGTTTTAAGAACGGCATCCTCGAATTATTTCGGATATGCCACGACTCATGTGCAAGCACTGCTTTTATTTCATCATCGTTTAGCAATTCAAGAAGTCCCAGAGAAAGAAAAATGGATCTTCCTGCAGCAAAAGCCTTTGGGACTGCTGAATCATAATAATAAACGGTCGCATTTGTTAACTTATCTACGAATTCCTGCGTCCAGCCTATCATTTCACGGGCTGGTCTGGCACCAAGTCGCTTTATCATGATGCGGTCATAGAATCGCAGGACTCCGAAGATCAAAAATAATGATATGCCTGCATAAGCAAGGTAAAGATGGATCGTAAGCATATCGCTGCATTTCATTAGATAAAATGCTGCCGCGATCGCTGAAAGAATGGCCAGCTGCGCACCGATAAGTGTGAGGAGCTTTTGTTCAGGTCTCTTGATTATCAGCCTTGCCGCAAATAATGCAATGGCGATGACTATCAGGAGCGCAACATAAGGCGCAAGTTCAGATAATCTCAGGCAAAATCCAAAGCAGTTTATTTCACCGATTATATTCATTTTTTATCATTATACTTTGAAAAGTTCTCAATAGCGACCTTTCCGAATGTATCAACAAGGCTGTCAAGTATCCTTGTAGTTATCTCGTTAGCGGTTTCTTCCTCTGAAAAAGTTGGCTCATATACATAACGCACTCTGCCATTGATCGTCTCGACACCCCGATTTGTGTAGCCAGCCTTGACAAGCCTGTCAAGAGTCCCTGCAATGCTCGTGAGAGGGATATCGGTCTTGCTGGTCAACTCTGAAGTAGTCATTTTTCCTTCGTCCCACAGGGTTTTCATGATCCGGGTCTCGATGGGACTGAAGAATTTGGTGAGTCCATTATTGGAAATATTAATCTGGTCAAGCTTTACCATACCTTTACAATTGACGTAAATCCTATTAAAGTTTTCGCAATCCAAAAACTATTAATTAACAATCTGCATGATTAATTGCCATGGACCTTGAGAAAATAGCAAAAGATATCAGGGAATTTGAGGGTGTGACACGAAAGAAACCCATTGCCGACCTGATAAACATCTTCCAGAGCGTGCGATATGAATATGGAAATTCTGTCGTAGATTTTGGTGATGATGCGGCAGTTATCGATATAGGAGGGGAGGATTATATATTATTCGCAGCCGATGGCATCTGGGGACGCCTCGTCAATGCAAGTCCCTGGTGGGCTGGCTATACGTCCGTACTTGTAAATGTAAATGACATTGCAGCAATGGGTGGAAAACCTGTTGCGATGGTGAACGTATTGTCTTCGAACAAGAAAGATTCATGCAAAGAACTCCTGAGAGGGATAAGGGACGGGATCGCGAAATTCGGTGTCCCGATGGTAGGCGGGCACATGCATCCGGATACGCCATATACTTCGCTTTCGGTGGCTATCATAGGAACTGTCAGGAAAGGAAGTGAGATCAAAAGCAGTACAGCACAGGTTGGCGACTCCATAATTGCTGCATATGATATGGATGGAAAAGCAGGCCCGAACTCGCCTTATAGTTTTGATACAACGACCATGAAAGAACCGGATGTGGTGCGGGCAAAATATAGAGTTATGGAAGAAATCGGGAGACTTAGGCTTGTTACTGCAGGAAAAGATATCAGCAATCCTGGTTTGATCGGGACGCTGGGAATGCTTCTTGAGACAAGTAAGAAAGGAGCAAGAGTGGATCTGGCAAAGATCCCCGTACCATCAGGTTTTGATCTTGACCAATGGCTGAAAGTCCATCCAGCGACAGGATTCATTGTAACCTGTTCGCCAGAGAATGGATCTGAAGTCATAAGACTTTTTGAGGGGGCAGGGTATGCAGCTTCTAATATTGGAATTATTGAAGACAATTTAAGACTTGATATATGCAGCGGGGATGAATGCATAACGGTCTTTGATTTCAGGAAGGATGTCGTGACAGGGATCACTCAATAAAATCCAAAATTCATTTTTTCTACCAAACCATTAAATATAGCAGTGTATTATTAGACCTACCGAGCTCCGATAGTGTAGCAGGCCAATCATTCTGGCCTTTCAAGTTTCATGCGCAAAAGTACTGAAATAAAGACAGCCAGTGACTCGGGTTCAAATCCCGATCGGAGCATCTAAAATTTCTTTATACTCCTATCTCTTGGGTGACGTTTCTTGGGGAAATATCAGCTTTGAAGTGACTACTGGTTAAGGGATGGAATATGTATCATTTTGGAATGAGATATTTGCTGCAAGAAAAAGAAGTTTATAAGTAATAATAGATATATTATATTTAACTTGATTAAGGAGGAATTAAAATGAGGCTGGATGAATTCATGCTTCTGACGCTGCTACACATAGATGAAAAAATGATAGCAGGAAGAACATTATTACAGAAAACCCTGTATTTCCTAAATGAAACGCTCCAACTTGGATTTGAATTCACTCCCCATTACTATGGTCCTTACAGTTCCAAAATCACTGAAACGGTAGAGGGTTTGAAATCAAGTGGTATTGTTGCTGAGAAAATCGATAAATTTCCGGTATTCAATTTTTCAGTGGAGTACGAACCTAAAAAATATACTTACAAACTTACAAAAATAGGAAAAGAAATAGCTGAGCATATTGAAAAAGAGAGACCAGAGGAAGCAATCAGGATAAAAAATGAGCTTTCTTTAATGAAACAATTCGGCGTAGCAAGAGATTATAAAAATCTCTCCATTGCCGCAAAGATGTATCATATCTTGAAGAGAGAAAACAAGCTCATGACAACTTACGAAATAATGGAAGAAGGAAAAGTGCTGGATTGGGATATTGGAGAGAAGGAAGCTCAAAAAGCTCTTACATTCTTAAAGGGCATGAAATTAGCATCTTAAATCAGTGCTATGAAAAAGCGCTTCATCGACTATGATATGCCTCTGGCTGAAATCCGTACTCGAAGAGGAAGTTCCCCGCAACTAAAAGAGAACCGATAGAGAAGCTTGGATGAAAGGTGTTTATGTTCATGCAAGATTATTGCTTGAGAACCTGCCCAAAGAGAAATATTCAAATGTGGACGAAGTGATAAAGGAATCATAATAGCATGTCTGTAAAGAATCAGATTATTGAAGCACTCATTAAAAAATGGAAAAGTATCATGAGCCCTATGAGGACTGATGGCAACGATCTATATATAGATAAGTCAATAGATGACGATTTTTAAAAGGCTATTTTTCAGCTTGATTTCCATGGATAAATTCAATAATAAAATCACTATAAACCTGATGATCTGATGATCTTTATTCATAATGTATAGGAGTATGAATATTTCTCGAAGAATTAATATACTAATAATTAAGATAGTTAAAAGAAATTGGTTTCCTCATTAAAACATAAAGAGAATCTATATTCAAGAAAAAATGAAAAAATGGTAGCTTAATGGGGAGAAGGAAATAAGAATGTCTTACACTAAGAGCTCAGAATGTGATAGATTTTGACGAAGGTTTTCTCCAAGTGATTGCTTGTGCAGGCTCTGGGAGACCGATACTATCACCCGTCGAATTGCCCGACTTCTTGCTAAAGACATACCATCGGATAAAAATGTAGCCTTCACGTTTACTGAAAAGGCAGCGGAAGAAATGAAATTCCGCATTCGTAAGCATCTTATCGAGTTGCGTCCGGATAATCCCGAATTGGGTGATATGTATGTTGGAACGGTTCATTCCTTTTGTTTTGAATTGTTGAAGAATTACTATCCTAAATACAAAAACTACGATGTCCTGGATGACCACACTCGTGTATTGTTTTTGAAACAGTACAAAAATTTCCATGAGATTGGATTGGATCTGCTGGGGAAAGAATCCTACAAAGCCGTGTCCAAGTTTTGTTTCAATGTGGATGTTATCAGAGAAGAGATGTTGGACCCCAACGACCTTCCAAAGGAATTAAAATACTCATACGATAAATACATCGAGATTCCGGAAAGAGAAAAATTCATGGACTTCTCAGGAATGATGTACCAGGTCCTTCGGCTATTGAATGAAGACAAGGGATTTCGTAAAAATGTCCAAGAAAAATATCAATATGTCACAGTGGACGAGTATCAGGATATTAATCCCATCCAAGAGAAGATTATTTCATCGATGGTAGGCCCTGATTGTAATCTTTGTGTGGTTGGAGATGATGATCAATGTATTTATCAATGGCGTGGAACCAACGTTGAGAGCATTCTGACCTTTGAGAAGAGGTACAGCAAACAACGAGTGCACAAAGAAGATATCACCATCAATTTCAGAAGCAGTGAATCAGTTGTAAACTCAGCAAAGAATGTCATCGAACGGAACAAGCGATTGGAAAAAGCCATCACAACATGGGACAAAGGACATATAAAATCTGAACCTGGAGATATCTTTAAGGTTTTTTTCCCTAAATGGGAAGAGGAGGTTAAATGGACAATCGAAAAAGTCAATGCATTGAGGGGCAGACGATATGTTAACAACAAAGGGGAAGAGTTCTCACTCGATTATCGCGACATGGTTGTATTCTTCCGGTCAGTTAAGACTTCCGCGGAGCCGGTAATCAAGGCATTTAAAGATGCTGGCATACCGTTCATCGTCAAAGGTGGAGGGTTGCTTTTCGATGCATCAGAAATCGAATTGGTTCTGATGGCTTTTCACTTCTTGTCAGGACTAAAATATAGCCCTCCGCATTCATATTCGATTTCTGATTCAGTTGAGGTTACAGCAAAACTGTTGTTTGCCAAATATCAGGAGGTTTTTGGAAGCGAAGGTAATCCGGACTTCTTTGTGGAGGAGCTTGAAGACAAAAGAGAATCTGTTGGCCAGGATGATTTCATTAGCATACAGAAGTTATTTCATCTTATCGTTAAATATATGGGTGCAACTGAACGCAGCTTCCCAGAGACAGTCCTATACAATCCTGGTAGATTCAGTCAGGTTATCTCCGACTTTGAGACAATCTATGGCGCAAATGTCAGGTTCAAGCAGATTAAATATTTCTTTGGCTATATCATCTTTTAAAAGGATGGAAAGGTCATGGCAGTCCCATTAATTTGTCAGATGTCAGGTTGATTAGACCAGCATGAAAAAATAAATATATTTATTTTTCCGATCGTGGGACTATTATAGGAACAAGTTGAATACTGGTGGAACAGCCAAAGGGAGATCAATTCGCTGCGAGATGCGTTTAATTCATGCAAAAACAAGTCCAGGGAGTGTAAAAAATTTTGATGAAACTTCTATGATGTAGTAGAAATATTATAGGAGTTGAGTGACATGGCAGAATTATTTACACAAGAACAAGCAAGGGCATGGCTTCGGGCAAACAAT
>JAGFND010000010.1 GCA_021409285.1 Candidatus Methanoperedens sp.
TGATATCCTATAGGAGCCAGGCAGGCATTGCCTCTTAAATATCTGAATGCCTTTTCAATATGATCTTTCTGGAAATATGTCCTGATCAGTTCTTTTCCTGGCATTTTTATATCGGTGGAAAAGAATAAAGATCTTCCATCATGTTTTCTGGCCTGCTCTTTCCTGATTTTTCAGACCCGTTCTCCAATTTTTGTCAGGGATTTTCGACCCAATAACTGATTTATTGAAAGGATCAATATTGCCATTGATGTATCTTTATCATCTCTACCGATAATTACTAATGCTAATGTCCACCGACTTCTTGGGGTAAATCCATAGAACGAATATTGAACAATAGACCATATTCCGCAATTGGTTGACATGGTATCTTGAAGATTATTCTGTAAGATCTCTCGTTTTTACCCCAACGGGTATCTGGACACTAACGTTAAGTCTTTTATATTTTATAATATCTGACAATTTAGAGGTATTTTTATTAAGCAAATTGAAACTATCCTCCCAAAATCGGATAGCAGAGGTGAAAAACATGTGGGCAGATTGATTGGTGGTTTTTGAAACCCTGATTTCCAGGTCTATCTTATATTTCTATAATTTTATATAATGTGAGCACGTTTCAGAACATCCACACAGAGACATTCTTTTTCCCCCACAATTGGGAATATTCAAAAATCTTCTTTCCCCTTCTCCAATTCCAGTAATATCCGTTTCCAAATATCTAAAATCGCTGCAATCTTCTTTCAAAATCATTTTTTTACCTCTTATGATGTAATCGTTTCGTAAATGGTTATAGTTATCTTAAGAAAGAATAATTTAACAGAACCGCTGGCTGGGCGTCCTCGGTGCAGACGGCCGGGGTACTGTAGCCAGGCTTATGAAACATAAATCACCATGGGATTCTCGAAACATCCCTTATAAAATCACACTGAAATTATTATGAAATTCATATGAAGGGTACGGAATATAGGTTATATAAGTTTCACGACATTTGAACAATTCAACTTACCCGGTATTAATTCGATTTCTTCTTTTTTGAATTTCTCCAATAATTTCTCTAAAAATTCAGAGATTATTTCATCCTTTTTATCTATTTCTCTTATCCAGATTCTTATGCTGAGCGTTGTTTTGGAATCCGATATATCAGAAATCAGGACTCTCGGCTCGAACATATTCATATCCAATTTATCTTTAAATAATATTCTAATGTTAGATAATTTAAATAATTTTGAGATAATATTTTTTTCTACTCTGGATACATTAGGAAGTATTTTTGCGTGTCCATGTGCAGTTTCTTTAATGATATTTTTGACTTTTTCTAAATTGCAGGTATAAGGTATTGTTAATGGCACTGGAATTTCCACAAAACCTGATCTTGTGTAGTTTATGATAATAGTAGATATCAAGAGAGAGTTTGGCACATAAAACAATTTACCATCTTTATTTCTTAAAACCGTACGTGTTAGCTTAATATCCTTAATATTGCTTATACCTGTATCACCAATTTCAACCCAGTCATCAATCTGGACAGGCCTCACTACTGAAATCAATAATCCGGCCATGGAATTTTGGATTATTTGCTGCGATCCGAAAGCGAGTGCAATACTAAAAATACCCAGTGAAGCAATTAATGCATTCAAATCTAAATTAAGTTTATAACGCACGCCGTAATAGAATCCAAGTGTATACAATGTATATTCTATAACTCTGGCTATTAATTTTGAATCACGCAATGAAAGTTTATCGTCAAATAACCTCCTCAATAAGGCATATGATATACTACTTGCAACCACGGTGAGAAGGACAATAAATATAAATATCAAAAAATTCTCTATCGTTACATTGCTTATTAAAATCATATCGCCTACCATCCATTCAGAATCTATTTTATGTCCTTAAAAATGCTTCTAATATCAACTTTTATATATGTGCCAGGACGTTGCGCGCCCCCCTGAGCACGCCGCCACAGGTGCGGGACAAGTTGCATCCGCCTGCGGGATGAGGGCGTCAGTGCCGGCGGGCCGGGCGGCAGTTCCCTGCCCCGCCCCGTGCAAGGAAAATCAACCACAGAGTCCACAGAGATCACTGAGCGTTGACGCTTTTCTCTTGTACTCTGCACTCTCTGTGGTTTCTAAACCAAAAAATTATAAATTATATGATGGGACTTTTTTAAGCGGTTAAAGTTGGAGTTATTGTTGGTGTTGCTTTAAGGAGTGCGTTAGTTTCATTACGTGTTGCATTAAGTGTTGAGTTAATTAATGCGTTAGTTTCATTATGTGTTGCATTAAGTGTTGAGTTAATTAATGCGTTAGTTTCATTATGTGTTGCATTAAGTACTGAGTTAATTAATGCGTTAGTTTCGTTACGTGTCGCATTAAGTGTTGCATTAAGTGTTGGGTTAAGTGTTGGAGTTTTTAAACAGCCTGATAACGCCACTGCTGTTAATATTACCATTATTCCCAATGCGATAATTTTTCTCAATTTCACTGCCTTCAATCATATCTGTTTCTATTAGCTGATATATTTTCTTATTTTCACAGGTGTCATTATCGGAGGTTATCTGGTCAATATTCAAAGCGACTCTTTAAGTCTTAGTTTATCCCAACGCTGAAACGAGTCTATTTCGGCATTGTTATGCTCCACTCTAATCACGTCGCCCAGGGGTGCGGACAAGCTCGCATCCGGCAAAGCCGGACACCGTCACTAAAATGGGAGGTTGGATGGTCTTGCGAACTGCGCAACTCCGCTTTAACCCGGCGACCCACCTTTAACTTCGAGACATCATATTATGCACGAGACATTTCACGCTTTTTAGTCAAGATACGCCAAAATAGATTCGTCTGCTGTGAACCCAGGCCAAAAAGCTACTACAACATGGTAGGCTACCACCGCAGTAAAACTTGTAAAATACGGTCTCGATTGCCATTTGACCAAAATTATTGTTAATTGAGTTACGTTAAACGTACTTGACTGTTAGATATGCTATATAACCTGTTTCACGTGCATTATACTCCACAATCTTTCCGCTGGATGCGAATGCTACTATCCCATTGTTCGCTATTGAATGGTTTATCCAGCCCTGCACTACGCTTTCGAATCCGACATCGGTATGCCAGCAATCGTTCGAACATGCTGGATATACCATCTTGGTGAAATTGTTGCCTTTTGTTACCACTGTGCTGCCGGTTAGTGTTTTCTCTGCCCATGCACTCGTTACCGGATACACGTCCAATGCCCCTATGCCCTCTGAATATGATATTGATATTGTCATATTAGCACTAAGTACCGTGGCATTTTGCGGAATCACCGTGGGGTCAAATTTCATATAAATCTTCTTACCCGATACTCCATACAGATAACTTGCAGTTCCATAATTCCTTGTTAATGCACTTGTTGATGTGTATGTATCTTCTTTCACGTTTATCGTTACTGTTTTCGGGGTTCCTGCCGGGGTTGGTGTGGGAGGCGTAGAAACTGGAATAGATGTGTTAAGCTGCGCTGGTGTTTGGTTCATTGTCGTTCCATTGAATGCATATACCTGCGCAAAATAATTTGTTCCAGCTACGGCTGACGTCAGGTTATATGACGTTGCTGCTGTGCCGCTCATAATGGTTGCTCCATTTACAAGCAAATTGAAAGTGTCTGTCTTATTTCCGTTGATCCCTGCCGCCCAGTTGAATCGTATCCAGTTGGAACCTGTCACATTTGATATTGATGGGATCGGAGGTACGAATGTTAACGACGCAGGTGCTGGGGAGTCTATTCTCGTGCTCAAAGTCAGTGGAGCCTGGTTAATTGTTATGCCGTTCGTTGAATTGACAGCAAATACTTTAACCGTATATATTCCCGGGCTTTTCCCTGTTGCATTATAGAATCCAACCAATGTGCCGTTGGACCAAACTCCATTCACGCTGGTATTGAAGTAATTTGTTCTGTTGCCTGAACCTGCACTCCATGACAGATTCTTACTGCCTGCTGCTGTAGTATTTACTGGTGTTGGCGGCATGTATGTAGTCGTGGGGGGTAACGGTGCTGATGATGTTCCGAAGTAATTTGACATTGTCACGACCTCTAACTGCCCGGCATCCTGCTTGCTCTTTAAGAAATCGCTTATTGCTTTGAAGTCTGAGGTTTTATATTCTTCCGGCGCATTTGCGCCTGCAATGCAGCATACGTCTTCAATAATATGGAATGATATGATTAATAATCCGTTCGCTGCTATTGTATTATTAATTTCTGTTTTTACGTATGATGGCGGAGTTGCCGGGTCTCCATACCCCGGTACGCCAGCCGCCAGGAGTGTTCCCATCGTAAAGACGGTCGGATCAGTAAGCTTGTATTTCGGATAGTTACTAGCTGTCCCCTCGACTGTACGTGCGGCAAAGTATCCATTAGTTTTTACAGCTGAGATAACGTTCGTGTTATATGCCCCATATGGATACGCCAGAAACCTGGCTCCTCGTGGAAAGCCGGATGTTATAAGCCAGTTCTGGCTTGTAGTGAGTTCCGTGTTCATGGCACTCATGCTTAATGTTGTAAGGTCTGGATGGGTTACGGTGTGACTGGATAAATCCCAGCCTGCCGAATACAGAGTTTTCAGTTGAGCCAGAGTCATGTATTCCATCCCTTCCGCCCCCGTCGCCCCCTTTACTTCGCCCGTGATAATAAATGCTGTTCCTGGCTGATTGTTTGCCTGCATTATCGGGAGGGCCTTGTAATATACCGACGTCCACCCGTCGTCGAATGCCAATATTACTTTTGGTTTATCTGCCGCCAATGCTGGTGATGTTGATATTACCAGAACTGCTAAAAATAATATAACTAATATATTCTCTGGACGATTGCGGTTAGTCGATGCAATAGATTTCATTTTTTGCATTCTTATGTGCTCAATTTCAAGATTTTTCATGTTTACTCACTTAAACTATTTTGCGGCGGATGGCTAGAAGAGCCTCAGCATTAATCCAATATAAAAATGTATTAAAATACTATATAGATGCCTTAAGATATTCATGCTCAGTATAACTGTTATTATTATAATTATATGGATTTCAGGTTAAACAAATCTTTTTATAACCATAAGTAGATATTAGAAGTTGTGCTTTAAACACTTTCGAAGCAAAAAAAATGAAAGGATTTGGATAGGACAATGGAAAAAATCAAGAGCAAAAAGTTAGCCCTTGATTCTTTTCTTTTTCTTATAGGCTGCAATACATCTGTCTTTTTACTTCAAATGTATCATTCTGGAACCCGCTGGTCCAAGATCTGTCCTGTATCTTTTTTCGGCTATGCTTACCATGTCCCTTGGTATCGAATGTTTGTTCATCGTCAGATATCCTTCGATAATTTTCAATTCGTTCTGGTATGCCGGAGCTATCAATTCAGCATACTGGAGTCCATCGAAGGTCATCACATACTCATATCTCTGCTTCCACCTCCTGTTCTTTTCAAAATACCGCAGGTCTTCATCTATCATCCCCATTGCGACAAGAAGCTGGATATCCTCGAAAAGCCTGTCGCTGTAAGGGAAGCCATATCTGATATGGAACCTGTAATCAAACAGGTTGCGCAATTTCTCAAACTTCTCAAGCTCTATAACCTGCTTATAAATCCTGGCGATATTTCGCAGTCTTGGCATTGTGATCTTTCCATCTGCCTGGCTGCTGAACATCCGGTGCAGACTGTAGAATAGCAGAAGAAGCCCTTCAATAGGCAGGTAGGTCTCATTCCTGATAAAACGTAAAAGTGAAGGAGATAGTTTTTCTATACCTGTAAGAAAATCAGCCGATGCCTGGGAAATAGCGGAATCGTCCCCCGACCGGGAAAAAACGCAAAGGGATATCTGGCGGGAAATAGCTCTGACAAGGCCATTTGCCAGAGCGGATTCATCATACAAGAATCCTGTTTCATCTCCGATCCT
The DNA here is from genome assembly GCA_021409285.1 of Candidatus Methanoperedens sp. GTDB lineage: Archaea > Halobacteriota > Methanosarcinia > Methanosarcinales > Methanoperedenaceae > Methanoperedens. The sequence continues at coordinate 5,915 of JAGFND010000010.1, forward strand.
GACCCTTGTACTTTTCGGGATGCCACTTGCCACATCAAGATCGATAAGCACAGAAGCTCCATACTTTCGTGCAAAACCTTTTGCAAGTTCATCTTCGAACATTTTCTTGGCGACGCCATTCCTGGCGATAGTCGATAGAGCCATTCGCGTAACAGGATTGAGGTTCTTATAAGTAAAACGGGCAACTGCACTGCAAATATTTGCATTCCGTATATTATTCATCAGTTTTTTTGAGGACTGATCTCCGTAAGAATCTATGAAATTCAGAAGATCGCTGTCAGTATAGGAAATAAAAAATTCTAATACGGCTGCTCTTACATCTTTTCCTGATCTTTCATAATTCGACAGCGAATTGCGAAGAGCATGCAGGAGCATTATCCTTGCGCCCTGTGTTTTTGGATTGTGGATGATCGCCGAATAATGGTGCGCTCTTGCGATCAGCATGGATTCTGCCGCAGTTAGCGACATGTCCTCATCATAGCTGCGATCCCCTGAAAGTACTATCCGGCCATTAACCAGGCAAAGACTCTGAACGATCTGGTCCATATCCACAAGCCCCAGGGAAACCCCTGTATGATAAGAATCCCTGAGAAGAAAATCGATCCTGTCAGCGTCCAGGTCATCTGAGATTATCTGGGCCAGATATGGCTTTGTAAGCCCATCAACGTCTCCGGTCGCTATTTTTGCGATCTCTTCAAAAAAGTCCTGTTTTTCCCCGATCAGCTCTGTTATTGTCCCGTTCTCATAGAACGATTTTGAGATAATATGCTTTGTGAACATTTCATGGCGAAGGAATCGTCTGCCATTAATGATCGGCTGATATTGGGGGATTTGTTTAATGACACTTTCCACTACATGCGAGAAAGCGCAGTGGCCAACATCATGCAGTAGAGCGGCCAGTCTCACTTTTTCGATATCTTCTTCACCGAGTTCAAGAGCTGATGCTATTCTATTTGCAATAAAGAGCGTCCCCACGCTGTGCTCAAAACGCGTATGGTTAGCACCGGGGAATGCAAGGTCAGCAAGACCCAGCTGCTGAACTCTTCGCAAGCGCGCCATTTCAGGGGTGTTGATAATAGATTGCTCAAGCTCGCTTATTTCAATATGACCGTAGATCGGGTCTATGATCGAGGGCATTTAATATTAGATATTCATGCTGGTATAGTATATTTTATTCGCTTTCTCTTCAAATAATATAAATTTGAGTGAGGAGAGTAAGCCCCTTTATGTTTAGCACGAGGAGTAAAACCCCTGTTGCGCATATGCGGCATTCAGCTTTGCGCCGGACTCGGACAGGTCTGGACTGCCCATTATGTCCTATTTCGGCTTGCACCCGCGGGGATTCGCCGTTCCATCCGCAAACGCATGACCTCATCCTTTCGGAATCATCGCATTTCTGCGCTGCAGTATCGTTTCTGTTCCAGAGCCAGGATTCTCACCCTACGCACTTGCGTGCATCCGCGGTCCAGATGGTGAGGGGACTTTCCTCAGCATTGCTGCCGGCAGCCGCCCTTCCTCTCTCGTCATAGCTAATTGCTGTTTTGTCCTTTAAAGTTACCGATAGATTCAATATAAAAGGAGCGTTTAAGGGAATTAATAAGAAAGGTGCAATTATGAAAAGAGATCTAATGGATATCCTGTGCTGCCCCATGTGTAAAGGCGACCTCGTGCTTGAAATTACACAAGAGAATGAAAAAGAGATCGTTAAGGGAACGCTTTATTGTGGAAAATGTAAGGAATATTATCCTATAGATGACGGCATCCCGAATATGCTGCCTCCGGAATTGAGAGAATAATTTTTTCATATCGTTATCCTTTCCTCTCCCTTGCCCCCTTCAGCAGCAACTGCAACTCCGTCCTTGCGACCATATCTCTTACATTCTCAACCGCATCGATATTCGCTGAAATGCTCGTAATACCAAGTTCTACAAGCCTTTTTGCAACCTTCGGATTGCTTCCGGCCTGACCACAGATGCTTGTCTTCACGCCAGCCTTATTGCATTCGATGATCACATGCTCGATCAGCTTCATGATAGCTGGATGCAGCTCATTATAAAGATGCGCCACATGCTGGTTATTCCTGTCAACCGCGAGCGTATATTGAGTGAGGTCATTGGTGCCGAAGCTCACGAAATCAAGCCCTTCAGCGATGAACTGGTCAATTATAAGTGCTGCTGCTGGAATCTCTACCATTATCCCTACTTCGATCTTATCAATATCGAGGCCATTTGAGCGCATGAATTCTTTTGCTCTCTTCAATTCGGATGGATGCTGGACAAGAGGTATCATGATACCCATATTATTGTAGCCACGCTTGATTATTTCCTTAAATGCTCTTACCTCCAGTGCAAAATGTTCTGTATCCAGAAGGTCGCGCCTGATGCCCCGGAATCCCAGCATTGGATTCGGTTCTATCGGCTCGCCCTCCCCGCCTTCCATCGCCCTGAATTCATCCGTGGGAGCATCAAGCGTTCTCACCCAAACGGATTTTGGATAGAAAGCATCAACTACGACCTGAATGCGCGAGACAAGTTCATTGACATATTCATCAGCTTTTCCCTCTTTGATGTACTGCTTGGGATGCTTTGGAAGACCCAGTATCATGTGTTCAATACGAAGAAGCCCGACACCGTCGGCCTGCGTTTCCACAGCGCGCGCCGTAGCTTCAGGAATCGAGACATTTACCTTTACTTCAGTCGCAGTGACAGGTTTTGCTTTTGACAGAGACATCGATTTCTCCGGAGTCGTGGCTTTTGCGCCCTCAACTTCTTTCTTACCTTCAAAAACAAGCCCTTTTTCTCCATCTACGGTTATTTTCATACCATCAGTCAATATCGATGTGGCTTTCCGGGTCCCGACAACAGCAGGACATCCAAGCTCTCTTGACACGATAGCGGCGTGACATGTCATCCCCCCTTCATCTGTAACGATGGCCCCTGCACGCTTCATGGCTGGTACCATATCCGGTGTCGTCATGACCGCAACAAGAATATCACCGTCTTTGACCTTTCCAAGTTCTGATCCATCCGCCACAAGCTTTGCTTCGCCATAGGCGATACCGGGAGAAGCTCCAAGTCCGTCAAGGATCGAGGATGTCCCGATCTTTTCCTTTGTCTCTGTTTTCTTCTTGATCGTGGTTATCGGTCTTGACTGCAGCATAAAGAATTCTTTGTTCTTGATAGCCCACTCTACATCCTGGGGGATGCCGTAGAGTTCTTCCACAAGATCCCCGAATTCCACAAGCTTCAGTATCTCATCATCATCAAGCACTTTCGCATTTTTCTTACCATCCGGCACCGGCAGCTCAACTGTTTTACCAGTCTCAGGGTCTTTAATATGCATGATATTTTTTATTGCGATCTTTCTATCTGTGATCTTTTTATTTCTTTTATCAACGACATAATAGTCGGGTGAAACAGAACCTGAGACCACACTCTCGCCGAGTCCCCATGCGCCTTCGATAATTGTAAATGGCTCACCTGTTGAAGGATGGGATGAGAACATCACACCAGCTTTCTCAGCGTCTACCATCAGTTGTACGACCGCACACAGGTTCACTTTTTGATGATCAAAACCCTGCTTCACCCGATAATAAATTGCACGTGCGCCATAAAGGGAAGCCCAGCATTTTTTTACCGCCTCAATAATATTAGTCTCCCCTTTAATATTCAGAAAAGTGTCCTGCTGACCTGCAAAACTGGCATCCGGAAGATCTTCTGCTGTTGCACTTGAACGTACAGCCACAAAAACTTCACTTCCTTCTCGTTTGCAAAGTTCTCTATATTTTGACCGTATGCTTTTTTCAATATCTGCCGGGATTTTCGCATCCATAATTATTTTCTTTGCTTCTTTCTCTGCTTCCCTTAAGATATCGGCATTATCAACATCCACTTCGAGCGATTTGAAAAGTCTCTCACCGACATCGTTCTCATCAATGAACCTTCGAAAAGCCTGCGCCGTCACGGCAAATCCACGGGGAACCGGGAGTTCTGCATGTATCATCTCACCAAGACTTGCACCTTTTCCGCCAACTATCGCTATATCTTCTTTTCCGACTTCTTCAAGCCATACAACCGTATCATTTGCCATTTAATCACTTTTCCTTTATTATTTTTTTTTTAACGATTTTTGAATCTTGCTAAGTTTTTTATCATAACTTTCAATTGCGATCTTCAAAATGAAGGGCATCTTTTCGCGGGAGATAGTGGAATCCCTGGCTATATTTTCAATTAAACGAACATCTATCTCCTTATGCTGCGCTCTCTCAACCCGGATTGCCTCTATCAAACCCATGGCCTTAACAAATTTCCTTACAAAAACAAAAGTAGGAGTTACACCTCCATTCTCGATACGTGAAATTGATTCACGGCGCAAGTCCATCAATTCCCCCAGTTCTTCCTGTGATATGCCATATCTCATTCGATAATCAGATATCAGTTCCCCCGGCTGTGGATCAAGGACTATCTCGGAAGCAGCCTCCTTTTCAAAAGAGATCAACCAATCGGGTGTGTGTAACAGATGCTTTGATATGGTTTTCAAGCTATACTCCGGGTAAATGCTACATTTTGAGTCACATTTATTTACATACGTTATAAAGCTGGATGATTATATATTTTTCTACTGAGGTTCAAAAAATAACATGATTTATCATGTCACATCTAATGTTTTATTCTTACTTCATCGATAAGAAGTGGCGGGTAAAAAACACCGTTTTCCGTTATAATGGCAGTAACATTTTCCATAGGAGTCGCATCAAACGCCGGGTTATACACATCCACATTAAGTGGAGCTACCTGATAACTTCCGAAGAACTTCAATTCATCCGACTTGCGAAGCTCTATCTCGATCTCATCTTCCATGTGCTCAAAATCGAACGTGGATACAGGTGCAGCGACATAGAACGGCACTTCATGTTCTTTTGCAATGACAGAATGCGAATATGTGCCGATCTTATTGAAAACGGCGTCCTGTGTTATCCTGTCCGCCCCTACGATGACTTTATTCACCATACCTTTTCGCATCACATGTCCGGACATGCTGTCTGTGATCAGCGTAACAGGGATCTTGTCTTCCATCAGTTCCCACGTTGTAATGCGGCTTCCCTGATTGAGCGGGCGCGTCTCGCATGAGAGAACCTTTATGTCCTTACCCTGCTCCCGTGCCGAGCGGATAACACCAAGCGCCGTACCCCAATCCACACAAGCAAGCCTTCCAGCGTTGCAGTGCGTCATGACAGTATCACCGTCTTCAAGGAGCGCTGCACCGTGTTCACCAAGCTGTTTGTTCTTTTCAACATCTTCATCAGCTATCGTTTTTGCTTCATCAAGCGCAAACATGCGCACTTCTTTCGTATTCCGTGCATCTTCGACAGCTTTGATCGTGCGCGCAACACCCCATGAAAGATTGATCGCAGTTGGGCGCGTACCGATGATAGTCTGTCCAGCAGTTAAGATATCGGCCATCAATCCATCAAGTGAAGATGCGCCGCTTTTATGGGCTGCAAGCGCGACTCCGAAACTGCCAGCGGCGCCAAGCGCAGGAGCACCCCTCACGCGCAGGGTTCTTATGGCTTCACACAATGATTCTATTGTGACACATTCGATGATCCTGTATTCGCGCGGAAGAAGTGTCTGGTCGATCATGATAATGTTGTTTTTCGTTGGCTCCCAGTCTATAGTTCTCATTGATATCAGGGTTTATAATGGGTATCGAATATTTAAAAACTGCCTCGGGTTCGGATGAAATGTAATTTATGTCTCAGATAGTCTTACTAATTATTTTATATAGTGCCGATCTTCTCAATTCAATGCTGTGATTCGGGCACATCTCATGACAGCAATAACACCTGATGCATTTATCATAATCTAATTCAGGTTTCACATACTCACAAATGTCAAGCAGCATTTTTGAGAATCGATCAATTGTCTGCAATTTGAAATGATATCCGGCTTTTTCAAATCCTGGTACTATTCCAAATAAATTCTTGACAGCACCTGTAATGCCGGTGAAACTGTGCGTTTTACCTTTTGCCAGGGAAATAAGAACATCAGCATCTAGTGCCGGTTTGATCGCATTGAACTTTTTGATGATGTGGCCTTCCCGGCATGACACGGTAACGATACTCGTATCATAGTTCAGTTCAGCCCCGGCATCGTCTGCTGCTTTGATGAGACCGCATTTATCATACACCTTCCTGAGTGCATTTTCTTTATATTTTTGCAAGAGCATAAACAACCTCTGGATGGGTCGTAACTGCATCTTCAGGTTTAGCCGCACGCAGGAGGTTAACCTTCAAAAATACACGTGTATCTTTCCTGATAATTGCATCTAACCCGCCCAGATTCTCTAAACTTTTTTCTACGGCCTGAAGAACATTTTTTCGTTCGTAATTCGTGCATCGAGTTAAAGAAACAATATCCTGCATAGTTCACGGTATATGATCACACAGAAGAAAATACCTTTTCTATAAGACGTGTTTTTCATGAAATAGTTATTTATATTATGATAACTATGATGATGTATGAAATGATATTGGTTTGAATTTGAAATTATTTTAATAAAAAATGAGGGTACAGGAAAAAGGAGCCTGAGAATATGAGAAAAGGAATTATATTAGGTATAGGAATTTTAATATCGCTGCTGGCGCTGGCAGGAACAGGAAGTGCAAAATGGGAGTATAATGCGAGTTGCGGCATTTGTCATACGGGTTTCCCGACACCATTAAAATCCACAGGTATTTTATTTAATGACACGCACAAATTTGATGGTATTTCAAAACCAGACTTTGGTACAAGCTGCAGCAATTGCCATATAGATCCTCATAATCAAACAGCTCCCCCAAATTTTGGCATGACTCGGCAGGGTCAGAATTATAGCATTATTCATAATGGAATCAATACTTCTGGTTATGCCAGAACAGGTGTGAATTGTACCTACTGTCATGTCAACCCTAATGGCGGCGACTTTTCTTTGCGCAGCACAGGTACAACCATGGAACGGATCCATAAATTCGATGGTGTCTCAATACCGAATAATGCCACAGGTTGTACAGTATGCCATACTGACGTAATGGAATTTCTTCCACTAATATCAAATGGGTCGACCTACAATAGCACTCACAGGTACAATAGTAGTGTTCTGGCTTCTGAATTGCTCTTTTCTCCTGGATGCAGTAATTGCCATGTAAATGCCATTATGGGAAATTTCACTCTGCTTTCAGGTACTCCATCATACCTGACATCTTTTGTTTGTAAAGACTGCCACAGGGCAAAATACGATAACTGGACAAATACGATGCACCGCGTTGTACTCACCGTGAATACATCAGCTGCAGCTATGAATCTTACCCTGCCTAATAGATTGAACTGGTCAAGGAACGTATCGTATGTTGTTATAGGTAAAACAAATTTCCAATATATGAATGAATCAGGTTATTACAACAGGACATATTACGTTGTAAATGGTACCAATGTTTCTAATAGTGGTCTATATACAAGCGGAGCCCGCCACACTACAGGCTATAATGCAACGCGCGGGAACCAGAGCAATATGCCAGGCATTGTGGGATCATGGAATGAATCTGGAGTCGGCTGTGAGAGGTGCCATCAACCGGCAGGCAACGGGCATCAGGTAGTTGTGAATTATTCGGGATTGCTATGTGAGCAATGCCATGAAACCGGCTGGGAATCAAGTGGGCATTCCACCGTATCCTCAAGGCATGCGACAGACAGTTGCTCGCTATGCCATGGGTCAACAAGCAATTATACTAATGTGAGTGCGGACTCTTCAGGAGTTTCATGCGCTGTGTGCCACAATCCTCACAATACGACAGATGACCAGTATGGACAGCTTTTCGCGCCAGGTGGTTTCAATGCAACAGTAATGGCTAGTGTGAAAGATGAGAAATTGAGCTTTTTCAATTCCACGGCAAGCAAAGCAGCCAGTACAGACATCTATGATTCACTTATCCAGACGTTGTTATTCCCTGGCCTTGATTTCACAAGAAAGTACGAAACCTACGGTTCAGCAGCAATAAATGTAACCGGCCGTCCGGCATCTGAAGTACTTTGCTCAATGTGTCATTACAAACATGGTTTGGGGCCCCGCTACACAGCAAACGTCAGCTTTACACATGGCAGGAACTCAACCTCAAATCAATCTAAGTGGGCTACCTGTACGGACTGCCATTTTGCAGGAGCAGGCGGCATGAAGAACCATTCTCTCGATATAGAGAGTGCTACGAGCTACCCAACCAGTACATGCTCGCGCGGCACAGAATGCCATGTGACGAGTGAACAGAACCAGAGCTTAAGCAATGATTCATTAGTTCCGGTGATAAGAGAATGGGAAGAAAGCTTACACAATGACAAAGTAAATGGGCAATTTTACAACAACAGCACCAATTATCAAAACAGCTCTTGCAGCAAATGCCATTCTCCATTCAACTGGAATCCTGCTAACCAAAGCGATGTGGTAGCAGCTGCTGATTTTAAAGGCATCACATGCGCGGTTTGTCATAATCTCCACGATATGGGTGACTGGATCACAAATAATGGCAAGGCTTATGCATGGTTCAATCGGGACGCATTTGTGAGTGGTACAACTTACATCCGCAATTACTCGGTCATGGCAAACACAACAGAGCTATGCGGCAACTGCCATTCGAACATCAGAATAGGTAGAGAAGGGCCTGGGTGGGCAAGTTCTACTTCTACAACCCCTATTTCTCCACATGGCTTTCCCGCAAAGGATGTGTTTGTTGGTTCGTGGAAGCAGTCAAGCCTGCTGAACTTTGAGTGTATTGATTGTCATATGTATATCAATAAGACCAGTGGCACAGGAGGAATATTGAACGATTCCGGGAAGATAACAGGACATAGTTTCGCAATGAATGAAACAGGTCTTCAGAACACCACAAAATGCTCAGGCTGCCACGACGGGACAAACTTTGGCACAATTGCAGGCGTGATTGAAGAGATAAAGGCGGATACCCATACGAAATGGAATTCAACAAACACAACGGTTCTAAATGCTTTGGACTATATTAAACGCTACACGGGTGAAAAGAACCTGAGCCGCGATCAGATCGCCCAGGCATACTGGAAGCTCAAGATGGTGTCATCAGATGGAAGCTGGGGTGTGCATGACCCGGTAGGGACGAAAAAACTACTCGAAGAGGCCTCAACACTGGCGATCGCTGCCAATGCTTCTCTTGGCAGAGGAAATACCACTGAGCAATTATATACAGGGTGGAACGTTAAGTCACTCAATGAAACACCTTCAGTGACAGCACCGGTATCGGTAATGTCCTCTGTGATCGGTAACATAAGTGTGGTCTGGGGTTTGAATGCCTCCACACAAACATGGTTACTATATGACCCGGCTGGACCAACGGCGTTGAATACACTGACGAGCATGGTTAAGGGTGAAAGCTACGAAATAAAAGCAATAAATAATTGTACGTGGGTGGTATAATGCATATGCCTATCTTTTTGGAGTGATAGAATGAATAAAAACTTCTTATTTATTATTCTATTGATTTTTATTCCATTGGCACAGGCCGAACCGCCTGTAACTTCTTATTGGGGTTATGTGACATTTGACGGTATCACAAAAGCAAATGCTCTGGTAACCGTCCTTGATTCTTCAGGCAATACAGTCGCCAGTACAACGAGTATCACTGATGCCACATATCGGGTCATGGTGCCATGGGATGATTTGAATACTCAAACGGATGAGGGGGTTGTGAGCGGTGAAACCATAACATTCATAGTGGATGGAAAAACAGCAACCTCCAGAACAATAGACCCTAGGGGGTCAAGTATCAGGATCGACCTTTCAGCAAGTTCTTCAACAACATCCTCCTCTTCTGGAGGCGGCGGAGGTAGCGGTGGAGGAGGGGGCGGCGGAGGCGGTGGCCCTTCTGGTGAGCTCTTCTCAAATATCCTCGTTAAAGAGAAATACGATCAGTTCATTTTCAAGGACACAGCTACGTCGTATGCTTTCACAAATAAGAGCAATCCCATTGTATTCGTGAACATAACAGGCAATGTCAATGCTGGCCAAATTAATACTGCGGTCGAAGTATTGAAAGACATTTCCAATCTTGCAAAAAGCAAACCACCGGGAATTGTTTATATGAACGTCAACATCTGGGTTGGAACATCGGGTTTTGCAGCACCAAAAAATATCAAAGAAGCCATCATCAAATTCAGGGTGGATAACTCATGGATGAGCGACAAAAGTATTTCAGGCAGCGATATAGTGTTGATGAGATGGGATGGAAGCACGTGGGAACAGCTTGAGACGAAGGAATTGTCAGGAGAAAACATTTACACATACTTTGAAGGAAAGACAAATGCCTTCTCACCATTTGCCATATCCAGTATAAGAGTGCCAGAAGTTTTTGCAGTGACCACGGCTTTGCCTGAAGGAAAGACAGCTGAAAAAGAGGGAACACCTGCACCATCAACCACGAAAAAGGCATCCGGGTTCGGTCTTATTATTGCCGTTGCAGGATTGACAGCAGTAATTTTAAGAAAGAGAGGCAATTAGCTCTCTTTTCCCCCTTTTTTTCTTGATAGGCATACTTTAATTGAATGGAAATTCATTGAGTATATTATATGAAAAAAACTCTGTTCATAGCAGCATTACTTACATCAATTGCATTGATGAATGCGGGCAGTGCTCTTGAATGCATGTATTGCCACCAGTTTGATTGGATAGAATTCCCCCTGATCAACATATCTTTTTTCGGGGTTCATGCGGATGTAAATTCAACCGATGGAGTGGGAAATCTCACAAGTGCTGATTGCATTGCATGTCATTATACAGCCAATACTCTGGTATTCCATGGTTCTTCTGTATCCACATATACATGTGAAGATTGCCATATCCGTGGAGTAGTTCCGTCTGCCCCGAGAATCTATAATCATAATAGGAACGCTAATGTGTCTGTAACGGCTTCTTGCGGTGATTGCCACAACAAGACCTCAAATCTGTTCAGGTTTAGTGCCAATTCAAGCGCGGCCCACTATGGAAGGAATCCAAGCTCAAGCCTACCTTCGGGTGAGCAGTATTGTGGTTTTTGCCATGACAATTCATCATCAGTTTACAGTGATGTCATGCAGAACCAGAATAATATTATGATAGGCAAACACACATCCGGTATAATTAATCCTGGCCATCCTGCCGGCCATCCAGATTGCACAAGCTGTCACGGGACCGACAGCCTCCACGGCCCAAACCTGACAAAGCCCGTTCTTGATTCGGGATTCTGTAATAATTGTCATAAGAATGATCCACTGAAAAAGGACATGCATGCGGGAAAATTAGAATGCATCCAGTGTCATACGGATACGGCTAACGATATTCATAATATTAAATATTTACTTCAGGACGGAACATATCGCAGCATAAATGCTACCGATTGCTATGATTGTCACGGATATCCATTTTCTTCCTTCAGAGTGCCATTTTCCACCGCTAACTGCACGACCTGCCACCTGGGGAACGGTGTAATAAAGTTTGCACAAGCCCCACGTTTTCCTTCGCCGATGAAGCACAGCTCAAATCCGGTTTCAGGTGGACTTTGGAACGGTTCACAACCAGCATATTGGGGCGATCAGGTTAGCGCCTGCAAATATTGTCATGGAGATACCCTTCATAATACAAATGCTCTGGGAAATATTTCGAACATCAAATCCGGGAACGCTTTTAACCAGAGCATAACAAATTCAAGTTTCTGGTGTGCTAATTGCCATTACCAGGGTGTTCCATCAGGAAATTATTCATATAATGGTACATCATTTAATCCAGTGCCGCCTGAAATAAAGAACAATTCTGGGCTTGTTCCGTTTAAGGCAAGTGATGGGACTTCTTTCTATAACCATTCCCTTGGCGGATATTCCGATGCAACGTGCATTCTGTGCCATGGGGCTAATTTCCCGACAACAACTTCTTTTTTTATCCATAACGTCAGCACCGGCGGAGGTGGGCGGAATTGCATCTCATGTCACGATATTGGAGGAGGGGGTGCACCTTTAGATAGAAGGGTAGATGTTGTTTCGTTCAATAATAGTGTGCATTATAGCCTGAATGGCGGCGGTAACGGAGCATGCTGGGCATGTCACGGGGATGGGAATGGAAGCGAGAACGCCCAGCCTGCTGGAGGCCATCCGCGAAATTACAGAACCCCAAAAAACTGCAATAACAATGACTGCCATTCGATATCGCAGTCCCGCTTCAAGGAGCCAATGGTGTATTCACATTTCCTGAATGCGAGCAGGAACAGCAATCCCGGTAATGTTACAGATTTTAATATTACAACATCAGCTGGATGCGAAATATGTCATATTAACAGTATTATAAAAGATGATGACATTCCGGACGTTGCAAAAGTATCGCATTATGGATCAAAACAAGATCTCCTGGATTCTTTCAATTGCATATATTGCCATCTTGATGAAGATAACAGCGAGAGATGGGGAAATGCAACTCTGATAAATAAGAACCGGACTGTGCTTACACAACTTGAAAAAATGAAAAATAATTTCATTCTTTTTGAGGGTGATAGCTTCTATCTTGGTGAAGGATATTTTTTGAAATTAGTCGAGATTTCAAATAATAGGGAGGAAGCTTTTATCCAGATATTTCATGAAGATAATAAAGTGGACGAAACATCGCTTGGGCCAGGTTCCGAATATATATACGAAAAGGAGATAACTATCGATAATTCAACTTTCAAAACCCCTGCACTCATCCTGAACATAACTTCAATATTCAAAGGAAATAGGAGCTTTGTTCAATTCGAGGGATCAAGATTAAGAAAGATCCATACAGAAAATGAAAGCAGGAACAGCGCATGTTATGCCTGCCATCTGTATCGGTATTCAGGCAATAAACAAAGATATCTTGTGATTGACAAGGAATATAAAGAAAATGCCGATAAAGATATATTATATCTTTCCAGGGTTTTTCTGGATTTCAAGTCAGAAAATAAGAACAAGATATACTTTAATGATGAAGATTATGTATTCAACCAGACAGAAATCGATTTTGGAAAACACATATCTTATTCTTTTCTTCAAAAAAGCATGAAGGAAAGGGAAACATGGGATATCGCAGACGGTTATTCTTTAAAGATCAATGAGGTAAGCACGGATAGCGAAAAGGTATGGCTGGATCTGGTAATAAATAATAGCATCGTTGATGACAGGGTGGTCGCTCTTGGCTCAGAATATAATTATACTCCAGGGATCAAATATAATGGATATTCCGAAAGAAATGTCACTATATTTTCCGCAACAATTTCTTCGATCTTCCAGGGAAGTCCGAATTTCGTTATACTTAAAGATGTTATGGCAATATCTCCTGATATCTTCAAAATCAATGGGAATACTACTATTTTTGGTTATAACAGCAGCTGGTTAAGAACCAATGATACGATAACGGTGGGAAAAATACCCCCGGATTTTCATTCACCCAACATGTTCACAGATCAAAGGAAATGGGGAGATTGCGTCATTTGCCATGATTCATCAAACAACATAAGGATCAAAGATGTTGATGCAATTTCATCCAGGCTGGGAAAACACCTTCATTTGAATGAAAATGTTTCGAACAGATCTTTTTTATCTGATCCTATAGACAAAGCATGCTGGGCATGCCACACAAATGGGACGGAACCGGATATGCATTCCCCGACATATATTATTCCAAGGGATTGTAAATCATGTCATGTATATCAATTAGCTCCTGTTTTTGGCGCGATAAATATCAGTGATGAGCCACATGCATCTGAAAAAAACTGTGGCTCCTGTCATCTTGTCAAATCTCATGTTTTAATAAGGTATCAGGTATCCCCTGTAATAAATGAGGCGTCAGTATCACAGGGAGTTATCAGTAGAAATATAACAGTTGAACTTTCAGCAAAAGCAAGTGCCGGATATGAAATGAAAATACGTGCAGCAGAGTATTTCCTGGATAACATAGGCAATCCCGGAACCGGAACGCCTCTTATTCCATTAGATGGGAAATTCGATTCACAAAATGAAGAACTGACCGCAAATATCAATACAACTGATATTCCTGTCGGAGAGCATGTAATATTTGTTCATGCAATGGAAAGGAATAATAGATGGGGTGACTTCTATACTCTCTATCTGAATGTTACAATACCAAAAAAATCACAATCAATAGGAACAAACATGATATCTACAGGTTTAAGCATTGCGGTATTCTTGATTGTATTGGCTGCGGCATATCTGATGATTACGAGAAGATCCTGGAAATAATATGACCGATGCCTGGGTTAAATAAAAAATTAAAACCTAACTATCAATCTCTCTGCATTTCCTTAGCATTTCCTCAAAAGTATATTTTTCTGGCATTATTTTGACCGTTATCCCGGATTCCGATAAAGTCTCAGCAGTTGGCTTTCCTATCGCTGCAACGGTTTTTTCATTCATGATCCTGATAATTTCATCTTTTGCATCCATTTCATCGGCAAGTGCAATGAAATTCCTGACCATCATTGTACTTGTGAAGGCAAATATATCGATTTTGCCTGCAAGCGCCTGCTCCATCAGCTTCTTATGCCTTTCATCCCTGGGGCTGATTATCTGGTAGACCTGGGTTTCATGCACGACTGCTCCTTTCCCGATAAGCCCCCTCACAAGTTCTGGCGCCCCATGACTGCTGCGTGCTATTTCGATGATAGCCCCTTCAATTCCTGATAGCTTTTCAACAAGCCCTTCCGAACTGTACGATTCAGGAACGATACTCACTCTTATTCCATTTCTTATAAGGGCTTTTCTTGTTTTGGGGCCAATAGCAACGACCTGTGTCTTATTGAGCTGTTCGATGAAATCATCGACCATATTCAATTTCAAAAGTGTGAATTCAACTCCGTTCGCACTTGTGAAGATCACGTAATCTGCTTCTCCCTCAAGGATCCGGCTGGCAAAAATCTTAAAATCAGGATCAGTCCTGTCGACCACATCGATCATGGGCGCTGTAATAGTCTTAAAACCCATAGAAACAGCAAGCTTGACTGATTCTGCAAGATACCCAACAGGTCTCATAATCGCTATTACTTTCATGATCAGAAATGTGAATTCTATATCCGGCCAAGTTCCCGGTGGAGTTTTACAACATCCCCTATGACAGTTATCGCAGGAGCTCCCACCTTTCTTTGTTTGCAGAGTCCCACGATATCGGCTAATGTTCCGACAGTGACCCTCTGGTCAGGACGTGTCCCTTTTTCAATGACTGCAACAGGCGTGTCAATGGATTTACCATTCTTGATAAGTTCTTTCACATTGTGTTCCAGCATGCTCACACCCATAAGAATGACAAGTGTCCCTTCAAACTTAGCAAGAAGTTCCCAATCAAGACGGGTTTCTTCTTTTGTGGGGTCCTCGTGGCCTGTGATAAAAGTGACCATTGAAGCATAATCACGGTGAGTAACAGGAATTCCTGCATAGGCCGGTACAGCTATGGCTGATGTAATACCAGGCACTACCTCAATCTTTATCCCTTCTCTTGCAAGCGCCTGCGCTTCCTCGCCTCCGCGTCCGAAAAGATACGGGTCGCCGCCTTTTAATCGTACAACGATCTTGCCTTCTCTTGCTCTTTTCACAAGCAATTCATTGATCTGCCATTGTGATAGCCTGTGATCTCCGGCATATTTTCCCACATCTATCTTCTCAGCAGAATCCGGAAGCATGCTCAGTATCGCTTCCCCCGGAAGCTGGTCATACAGGATGACATCTGCGCTTTCGATAAGCCTTTTTGCCTTTATTGTCAATAGTTCAGGGTCGCCAGGACCTGAGCCAACAAGATAAACTTTTCCTTTAGACATGTTTTCCTCTTTTTGCCGCGAACGTTTTCACTGCTTCGTCAACGAGCGCTCCTCCTCCTATCTGGTATAGGGCGTTCCCAATGCGTTTTGCTTCCTGCACATATTCGGCAGGGTTTATAAATTCATCTATTTTTACGCATCGTTTCCCGTCCACCGAAAGAACTTCAGTACGTACATGTATTTTATTTCCTTCTGTTCGTGCAAAAGCGCCAATGGGAACAAGGCAGCCACCGCCAAGGATTCCGATTATTATTCGTTCAATACGTGTTTCAAGGTGCGTCTTTTCATCATTCAATTCCATGGCTGCGATTTGGGCATCTGTACCCTTTTTTGTAACTATGACAACTGTTCCCTGGTTAGCAGACGGGACAAAATCGTCTGGATCGAGGCGTTCTCCTTTCAGATCCCATTTCAACCTCTCAAGTCCTGCTTCGGCAAGTAAAATACCATCATATTGCCCTTCCTTAAGTTTTCTAAGACGCGTGTCTATATTTCCGCGCAATTCCTTTACAATTAAACCTGATCTGAATCTGGATAGCTGGGCACGTCTTCTCAGGCTTGTAGTTCCAATGATCGAACCTTCAGGAAGGTCTTTTAATTTTGTATCGCTGCGCGTAAGCAGGAAATCATGAGGTGAGTCGCGTTTCAATACCGCTGCTATAACAAGTTCCGGTGGTCGTTCTGTGGGAACGTCTTTCATGCTGTGCACAGCGATATCTATCTCACCTGCAAGCATTGAGTCATCGATCTCGCGTACAAAAACCCCGAAACCCTGTACTTCATGCAGCGGCCTGTCGGTGAACGTATCACCTGACGTTTTGATTATTTTTATTTCAGTATCTACACCATTTTTTGCGAGGAGATCTT
Source organism: Candidatus Methanoperedens sp. (assembly GCA_021409285.1). GTDB lineage: Archaea > Halobacteriota > Methanosarcinia > Methanosarcinales > Methanoperedenaceae > Methanoperedens. The sequence goes on from JAGFND010000010.1 coordinate 22,644, forward strand.
TCACAAAGTTTGCCTGGGCAAGAGCAAGCTTGCTGCCTCTTGTCCCTATGCGCAATGGTTTTTGGCTATATTTCATTTCAGGTTCCTTTGGTAAGTTTCCATGGTTCTTTCTATGTCGTCTTTCGAATGGGCAAGGGACAGGAAGTTTGTCTCAAACTGTGACGGAGGCAAAAAGATCCCGTCATTAAGCATTTTTTTGAAAAATGCATTGAATTTATCCGTATCGCATTTTAGAGCTTCCCGATAATTATAGGGCATAGACCCGAAGAACACTTTGAACATGCTTCCCACACCGCTAACGCTGCAATCCGATCCAAGATCAGTTATGATATCTGATAGCCCTGCTCTTAACGAATCACCCGCGTCATTTACTCTATCATGAACGTTCTCTTTTTTGAGCGTGTTGATCATTGCAAGTCCTGCTGTCATCGAAACCGGACTTCCGTTAAATGTTCCTGCCTGATAAACAGGTCCAGCCGGTGAAATTTTCTCCATTATTTCGCGCTTTCCCCCTATCACTCCGATCTGAAAACCGCCTCCAAGGATTTTTCCCAGGGTTGTCATATCGGGCTTTATACCGTAATACTCCTGCGCTCCGCCCATGGCAAGCCGAAAACCCGTAATTACTTCATCGAAGATCAATACAACATCATTTTCTTTTGTTAATGCACGAACCTCTTTAAGGTATCCGTCTTTTGGCAGGATCGGCCCGATATTCCCAAGCACTGGCTCCATAATTACTGCTGCCACATCATCTTTATATACTTCAATGGCTTCTGTCATGGCCTCAATATCATTATATGGGATTTGAAGTGTATTTTTCGTAAAATCCTTCGGGACTCCCAAAGAGTCTGGTGTGCCCAGGGTGGTTGCCCCGGATCCTGCTTTTACAAGCACGGCATCATGAGCACCGTGAAAGCCACCTTCTATCTTAATAAATTTGTTCTTCTGGGTGAAACCTCTTGCCGCACGTAATGCTCCCATTGTTGCTTCTGTTCCTGTGGAGACAAATCGAACCATATCGATACCGGCATAAAGTTTGATTATCTCTTTCGCAAGTGACACTTCAAGTTCGGTGGGCGTGCCGTAGAGCCATCCATCCGCCAATTGTTTGATCACTGCTTCTTTGATGGCAGGATAGTTATGGCCAAGGAGCAGCGGCCCATAACCCATTACATAATCGATATAATCGTTCCCGTCAATGTCTGTTATCTTTGAACCGTTTGCGCGTTTTGTATAAAAAGGATATGGTTTTATGGCGCGGACGGGACTGCTGACACCACCTGGAAGGACTTTTTTGGCGGCTTCAAATAATTTTCTTGAATTCTCTGTCTTCATGGATTACTAAAATTAGAGGATGAAGTAATATAATTTTTCATTTGATTTTCAAGGATCAATATGTGGGCTCAAAACGAATGAAAACAATAAGAATAATTATATCATTGATATTGATAGCTGTTATCTACAATATAGCGGTATACGCAGAAGATCCTGCTTTTCATCATCTTCTCTGACGGCAAAAGACGTGAATTGCAGGAAATGTCACACTGAAACTCCACATATTATTCAGGGATATCTGCTTCGGAAAAAGAAATGATATCTTCTTTTTTTATTAGGGTAACCTTTATTTATTCAGGCAAAAGGATACAGAATATTCTATGTCAGGGGCGGTTTTCTTGCAGACATGATTTATGAATCGTTCTGCTTCCTCTTTTGACCTGAATCCTTTGACCATTCCCTGTTCCCATTCTACGATTATGTCGTGTATTTCGCTGTCTATTTTCTTATATCTGTTGTTTGGTGCATACATATTTTCCATTTCCCTCCCACTATTCGTTGGCCTTTTTTAATTGTAACAATTATGTTTACGATTTCAACTAATATTAAGCTTTTGGTATAAAAATAAAGCAATATTGCTCAAATCAAGCAATTTTTCCAAAATTAATAAATACATCAATTGGAACGTCTTAAATTTTTCCTATAATTTTTAATTTTTCTTCTTCAATCTCATATTCATACCATGATGTGGGTAAAGTGGAGAGCCCGACGATCCTTAATAAATTCCTATCGTTTTCAGATTTGACTTCTATTATCCCGTCACACAGTTGTTTTAAGGTCGCAATGGTCTGCAGGTCATGAACGCCGCTGTCTACCACGTAGATTCCCAATGCTCCCATCACTTTTATGCGACCCGTAAGTATATGTAAAAATCTGAAAACCGTTTGAATGTTTGAATACATCAATATTATCGAAAGAGAATTGATATGAAGCTGTATATTATTGATATTCTTCCCAAAGAAATCTTCAAAAAACTGGCTAATTTTTACTCCTATACTGGTCAAATCTGCAGGGCTGATTACCTTTTTAATATTCCCATTTTCAAACGCCTCATCCTCAAGCGTTTTTGAAACACAATCCACAAGACCTATTCTTGATAATGAGAAAGATTTGTTTCTTCTGAACCGTTCAACTATATTCATTGCAGGTTCACGAGTGGATACAATAATCGCAGCATTTTCATTTCTTGTTAGACTTGCATGCATCGCATGATTCAATATGACCTCTTTTCCGCTCATAGGGTGCCCCATCAATATAATATTGGAACCCTTTTTTATCCCGCCGATCGCATCATCCAGTTCTTTAATTCCAAGTGAATATTTCTCCTTTCCGATCAAAATTAATTCCATTATCCCAGCTCTCTTTCTTATTTTAATTCAATATGATATAAAGTTTCCTGAATACTTCAATATTGCCTAAGTTGAGCAGTAGTTCAGTACGTTAACTATTAAAACATCAAATGAGAATATGGACAAACATGTACATTACGATGAGAATGATGAATTTGAAATAAGGAAAAAATAAAGAAAAAAAAAAATAAAAATGGCAAATAAAAAAAGGGAAAAAAGAGGAAATAAATAAAAGAAGGAAAAAAACTGGGAGAGCTGAAATGCAGTGACTAAAATAGTGAATAGTAGTGATATTATCCGCCTTGCTGTATGCTCAGATCTGCGAAAGGATATCATTTTATGCCTGTTTGAAAGTCAAAAATCGCTTGGCGATCTGCGTGATAATCTGAAAATAAGCTCTACAACCGCCATACATGCTTTGAAGGAACTTGAAAAGGGCAATCTTACTTTTCAAGAAAAAAATAAAAATTATGGCCTGACAAATATTGGCAGGGTCATAGCTATCAAATTACTGGATTTCTGCAATGCAGCGGAAGTCTCAAAAAAATATGAAAGATTCTGGCTTGAGCATGATTTAAGTGGAATCCCGCAGGATCAGATGGAGAAAATCGGGTGGTTGAAGAATTCGAATGTAGCTGAAATAAGCTCATTGGATATAGTCAAAACTCATTCCTATTATGTCAATTCTGTCAAAAATGCTAAATGGATCAAAGGCGTTTCCCCTATTTTTTCATCGGATTATACGAAGGTATACAAAGAATTAGCCGAGAAGAACCTTAGCATCCAGCTTATATTATCCGAGGCTGTTCTAAACAAACTGATCGAAGCTATGGGCACCGATAATCTTAAATGTTTTATCGATAACAGCCGGGTGGAGATATTTGTAACTGGTGAGAATATAAAAGTGGCTTTTACTGTCACTGATGCTTTTCTTTCCCTTGGATTATTTAATAATAATGGGGTATATGATATTACGCATGATTTAACCAGTACTGATTATATGGCCGTTCGCTGGGGTGATGAATTATTTGAATATTATCAGGAAAAATCAAAGAAATATAAAAGTTAGATAATTTTATATTATAAGTTTATGGTAGTTCATGGTTTGAATTACCTGGTGGATCAAATAATAAGAGACTAAATAGTCAGGGCTATGGAATTTTCTGGAACTATGACAAATATAATATTAACAAAATATATGTTAACCTTATATAATTTCATATCATTCATGATATCAACCTCACTCTTTCTTGCTACAGGCGGCTTTTTTAAAGTTATATTCTCTGGCTTATTATATAATACTTTTGCCTCATATAACGCCATAATAACTTTTCTAATTACCTTTGGCGTATACGGATTAAATAAATTAACAGACATAAAAGAAGATGCAATAAATACTCCAGAAAGAGCAAATATTATAGGAAAAATCCAATCAAAATTTAAATTCTTTGTCGCCATCTCTTTCATACTATCATTGCTGCTTGGGTTTATAGAGAATATCCTGACGCTACCTGTTCTAATTTTTCCCTTATTTCTGGGCACCTTGTATAGCGTGAAATTATCTAATAATCTGCCGAGATTAAAGGATATTACTGGTGTAAAAAATCTGACCATAGCATTATCCTGGGCAGTAGTTACGGCCTTTCTTCCGGTAATTTTCATATCCGAAAAAAAAATAATATTAATCCTGCTAATTTTTTGGTTTTTTTTTTTGAAAAGTTATATAAATAGTATCCTGTTTGATGTACGTGATATTCAAGGTGATATCATAAACAAAGTGAGGACAGTTCCAGTATTTCTGGGTATCACCAGAACAAAAAATCTTCTTCTTGCTTTAAACTCAATCTACATACCATGGCTCATTTTTTCATATTCACAGGGCTTTTTCCGCAGATATCTCTTTATTTTCTTTTTTGCCATTGCATATGGTTACTGGTATATACTGTATTTTTGTAAGGAAAGAAAAAAGATAGGCAAGTCGCTGGATTTACTGGTAGATGGGGAATTTATTGGCATAGCTATCATGGCGCCGTTCATTTTAATAAAATAACACATATTTATTTATTCAGATAGAAGAAAACCGAATATTCCATACCCGGAGCGGTCTTCTTGCAGACATGATTTATAAATCGTTCAGCTTCTTCTTTTGATCTGAATCCTTTCACTCTTCCATGTTTCCACTCTACGACTATATCCTTCATTTCGGTAAATTCATTTTTAGATCTTTTATCTGATAAATACATATTTTCCACATCCCTGCTTTGATGTTTCAGGCATTGTTCGCAATCAATCACTATTCGTTTTATTCAATGTATGTAAAGATTCTATATATATTTATCGCATCCATGAAATAATAATCATTATAATTATGTAATATCGTGTGCTCCTGACTATTTATTTATATATCATCAATTGCACATGAAAAATAGACGAAACCTATAAGCGCAGAATAGCCAATATTCTTTATTTAAGAAGGAGATTTTTTATGGACCATCAAATTCTATGGCTAAACAGGAAAGAAGTCGAATCGCTACTTGATATGAAAGGTACTTTAAAAGTCGTGGAAGAAGCATTCAGGCAGCATGGTGAGAAAAAAGTCCAGATGCCTCCCAAGCTTTATCTTTATTTTAAAAAACATAACGGAGATCTGCGGACAATGCCGGCTTTCCTTGAAGAACAGGATATCACTGGCGTAAAGATCGTGAACGTGCATCCTGACAATCCGAAGATTGGTCTGCCCACAGTAATGGCACTTGTCATCCTGAACTCGACCCTGACCGGCGCTCCTGTGACCATAATGGATGGAACGTATCTTACTGATATGAGAACAGGTGCGGCCGGAGGAGTCGCTGTGAAATATCTTGCCCGCAGGAACTCGAAGACCGTGGGCTTTGTGGGAACAGGAAACCAGGCAAAGTCACAGCTTCTGGCTATAAATGAGGTTTTAGACATAGAAGAAGTAAAAGCCATAAGCGCCTCAGAAAAACAGACGCTCACCTTCAGGGATGATATGCAGAATAAGGTAAATTGCGACATAGTTCCGGAGAAAAGTATAAAAGAAGTCTGCGACTGCGATATCCTTGTCACAACAACGCCTTCCAGAGAACCGATCATCATGAATGACTGGATAGCAGAGGGCACGCATATCAATGCGATCGGGGCTGATGCCGCAGGAAAAGAAGAATTGGATCCCCTGATACTCAAGCGCGCCAGGATCATCGTTGATGATATCCCTCAGGCTTCGCATTCAGGTGAGGTCAATGTACCGATCTCGAAGAAAGTGATGACAGTAAAAGACATTGCAGGAGAACTGGGTGAGGTAATTATTGGAAAGAAAAAGGGAAGGACAAAGGATTCTGATATTACGGTTTTCGATTCCACCGGACTGGCGATACAGGATGTTGCGACAGCGGATATGGTTTATAAAAAGGCATTAAAAGCGAATCTGGGGATGAAGTTGCAGCAATTCTAATCCATGCAAAATTGATGAACTCAGGAACCACTGGATATCCATGACGTTCATAACAGGAATAGTAATACCAAAACCTTTAATTTTGAATAATAACACTAAGCGAATAGGAGATATAAATAATGGCAGTAAAAAAATATGAAGCCGCTGTAACGATCGAGATCGATGAAGACAAATGCAATGCTGATGGGGAGTGCGTGAACGTCTGCCCTACCAATGTGTTTGAAATTGAGGCTGGAAAATCAAAAGCAAAACGAGTGGAAGAATGCATTGAATGCTGTGCATGCGTGGATGCTTGCCCCACAAAAGCAATCAAGCACAGTTCATGTTAGGTTCTGATTATTTGATATTGAACTTAACTCCTATTTTGAACAGCCTTTTTGTGGGCAGGTTCCTTGCCTCACACCCTGTTTTTTCAATTATATTCTTCAATATCTCCTGCAGCCTGTCCTCATTCTCGGCTGAAAGCGTAAACCAGATATTGTAATTAGCAGGCCTGAGATAATTGTGGGACACTTCCTCATATTCATTTATGATAGCTGCAACTTCATCCACTCTTTCAGGCGACACTTTCATTGCGACAAGTGTGCTTACGCCTCCAGTTTCTCTTGTGTTGATGATGGGACCGATACGCCTTATTGCGCCTTCTTTCTGAAGCTGCTTGATACGTCGTATAACTTCTTCTTCTTTTAACCTGAGGCTTTTCCCCAGTGTATGAAATGGTCTGTTCACCAGCGGGAAATCAAGCTGAATAGCATTCAAGATCTTCTTATCCAGCTCATCCATTGAGATCATGGTCTCACAGGCATATACACACAATAAGGCTCTTCATCCAGATAATCACCGGTTCCGGCATAAGCACGTGCACGACAGCCGCCACATACGTTCTTGTACTCGCATTTTCCGCATTTGCCTTTTAGCAGCCCGAGTTGGCGAAGGTCGCTAAACACTTTTGACTTTTCCCATATCATTTTAAAAGGTTGTTTCCTGATATTCCCTGCAAGAGCCGGAAGATATCCGCATGGATAGACATCACCTCTGCTGGAGATAAAACAGAATGCAGAACCTCCAAGGCAGCCTTTAGTCATGGCTTCAAGCCCATGTGTCTCAGACGTTATTCTTATCCCTTCGGCTTTTGCCCGCTGGCGCATGATCCTGAAATAATGCGGGGCGCATGTTGCTTTCAGCTGGATGTTCTTGTCTTTGCTTTTATCATAAAACCAGTTAAGGACGCGTTCATATTCTTCGGGTGGTATTTCTTCAGATTCAATTTCCTCTCCTCTTCCTGTCGGGACAAGAAGGAATATGTGATGAGCAGATGCTTTGAGTTCAATTGCGAGATCATAGATGCGCGGGATATCTGAAAGGTTCCTCTTTGTAATGGTCGTATTTATCTGAAAGCTTAAACCTTCTTTTTTCAGGATATCGATACCAGAAAGTGCCGCCTCAAATGCTCCTGGTTCGCCCCTGAATGTATCATGCATCTCTTTTGTTGCACCGTCTATGCTTATGCTGACCCTCTGTATCCCAGCTTCTTTTAATTTTTTGGCTATGGCGGAGGTCAGTAGCGTACCATTCGTTGCAAGCACAACGCGCAGGCCGTGCCCTGTCGCATAATTCGCGATTTCATAAACATCAGGACGAAGAAGAGGCTCGCCTCCGGTAAGGATCAGGATTGGTCTGTATTCGACCAGTTTATCTATAAAATGTTTTGCCTGCTCCGTGGATAATTCATCGGGTGAAGGCTCTTTGATCGCAGATGCCCTGCAGTGGATACATGCGAGATTGCAGGCATTCGTAAGTTCCCATGCAATGAGTCTTGGAGGTCTTATGGTATTTTCTTTCAAAATGATCGCCCTTTATCTTTATTTTAAGTTAATAACCTTTATGTAATAGTTGAATGAATTAACTGATATGAGTTATTTAGACCAGGCATTTTTGGTAGTGTGGATAGTATTGATTGTATATATACTCAACCTCATCCGCAACCGAATATCTCTTAAAAGTGAACTTGAATTTCTTCAGAATACAAAATAATAATCTTATGAGCATTGAGACAATTCTGGATTATAAGACCATTGCGGTTGTTGGTATTTCAAATGATCCGGAACGCCCGAGCAATTTTGTTGCAGCTTTTCTCATGTCGCATGGATATGATGTGATCCCGGTAAATCCTAAACTTGGTGAATGGGAAGGAAAAAAATGTTATCCAGACCTTCTGTCGATCCCGGTAACTGTGGATATCGTGGATATTTTCAGGCGTCCTGAGGCAGTTTTACCGATCGTAGAGGAGGCAATAGCAATAAAAGCAAAGGTCGTGTGGATGCAGGAAGGCATCATCAATGAAGAAGCTGCGGAAAAAGCACATGCTGCAGGGATTGAAGTTGTCATGGACAGATGCATGAAGAAGGAATATATGAGAATAAAGAACTTATGAAAAAGATGATCGAATTACCTCATCAGCACTTGATTTCCTGGAAACCGGATAAAATATTTATATTATACATTCCATCCAATTAATTATGACGAAATATGATATGCTGGCCTCAAAAGAGTCCATAAAGAAAGCGACAGAAGCCCTGAAAGCGCGCAATATCATTGTGGAACTTGTAGATTCCAGGGCAGATGCACTGAGGAGAATAAATCAACTTATCCCGGCAGGAAAAGAAGTAATGACCGGGGGGTCAACAACACTTGATGAAATTGGTTTCACCGACTTACTTAAATCCGGGAAGCATCCATGGAAAAACCTGAAAGACAAGATCCTTTCGGAAAAAGACCCCGAAAGGCAAATGGAACTCCGGAAGAAAAGCATTACATCCGAATACTTCCTTGGAAGTGTTCATGCAGTTGCAGAAACAGGGGAGATCTTGATAGTTAATGCAACGGGAAGCTCGATTCCGTCCGCCGCTTTCTCCTCGGATAATGTTATATGGATAGTTGGTACACAAAAGATCGTACCTGCCCTGGAAGATGGTTTTAAACGGATTCGTGAGTATTGTGTACCACTCGAAGATAAGCGAATGAAAAGCGTTGGATATCCGGGTACAACAATCGGGAAATATCTGATTTTTGAAAGAGAGATAAATCCGAACCGAAAGGTAACTCTTATCTTCGTGAATGAGAAGCTTGGATTTTAAAATCCGGATTCATTTTCTCCTCTCAAACTGAAGCAAATACAGATCAGGCCGTGGCATTTTACTCTCGCCTCTGGCGAATTCGGGATAGCAGCGCGGGCACAATGCGCGCCAGTTGAGCGATGCCACGATCGAGCTTCCTGGAACAAGCCGTGCAAAAGTTACAGTCGGCTTCACCCCAAGTTTTATCGCCATTTCTTTAACTAATGGCAGAATTTGCGGTTCAAAAACTTCAAGATCATCAACTTCAAGCCCTCTCATATTTGCTGTAATGCCAGCACATCCGCAGGGCAGGGCGAACACATCCAACTCGATCAAAAGCACCGGTCTGCCGATTAATTTTCTTATATTTTCTTCAAATCCGGCCCTGTTTATTAAAAGTTCTTCTGTAATCATGTTTTCACCGCATATATTTCCCATGGCGAACACTTCTCCAGTTCTGTTCCGCCATTTGAATAAACCTGAGCGACTTTCTTTGTAAGTGTCCTGCAATAACCGCATTTGTTACATACTTTTTTGCAATTCTTCCATTGTTTCTCCAGGATACCATCAAGACTTTTATTGGGAATATTATATAGATCTTTAAGATCCTTTGGGCAGTCAAGCAGGTCCATGAGATTCCCATCATAACTTTCATTATAGTATGCATTTACACAATTCAGGATCCAATCTACAAAATGCGTCCTGCCCCCGATTTTATAAACATCAGTGATATCTTTATAAATCTTGATATCCTCAGGTCTTATCCACGGGGATTTTATTATCAGTTCGGGATTTTCTATCCTTAATTCAAGGCATTTCAAGTAATAATAATCATCCAGCACATTTGGTCTTGGTTCTGGCCCGAAAGCATGGGAGAAAAAGTTAAAATGCGCATACCTGAAGGGACATCGGTAAAGGCAGCCTTCATTAACCAGGAGTTTTAATTCGCAATCCACAGAATCCTTGATGGCATGAAGAACATCGAAATGCCTGTTCACGTTGGAATCGATAACTATCGAATCCGCACCCAGATCCTCAAAGAATTCAGCTTTCTGAGGTGAGTCCACGAATGCAAGTACCGAAACTACAACATCCATATCAAAATCCTTTGCTATCATTTCAACAAGATACGGATCAGCCACAACGATCGAATCAATACCGATATCGTTTAACTTTTCGATATACCAGTGATTAATCCTGTAACCTTCAGGTGTAAGCTGCCGTCCTCCCATGCAGCTTGAATTCAAGACAAGTTCCATCTTGACGCCGTTCTTATGGGCATATTCAGTCTGCGCAGCAACATCCTCCAGCTGGGGTGATGCAAGGTTGCTCCTGCCCGTTCCGATATAATCAGGGGAACCTGCCATGAAAATGGAATATATCTTCTCTTTTTCCGTTAACAGTTCTTTCAGGCTGTCAATATGACCTGGGGAAGGAACAAAAAGCTTCATGTTTTTCCCTGTTATTTCATTCCTGATAAATGTATTGTATGGTTGAACTTCAAATGTTAAGAGAAAAAAGATTTTCTGGCATTCTTACTTTATATACTATGACAAAAATTAATAAGTGTATATATGGATGGATCGATAAACCAGTTTCCTGAACAGGCAGCAAGAGATAATATTGATAAACAGCTACATGAGGCAGGATGGGTTGTGCAGGATAAGGATAAAATTAACTGGAATGAAAGTATTGGAATTGCCATCCGTGGATATCAGACTGATGCTGGTCCTGCCGACTATGTATTATTTATCGAAAAAGAACCTGTTGGATTAATAGAGGCAAAAAAGGAAGAAGAGGGATTAAAACTCATATCTCATGAACCTCAAGCGGAAAATTACGCAACAAGTAAGTTAAAATTCCTTGATAACGACCAGCTCCCGTTTATTTATGAAAGTACGGGAACTTTAACCCGATTTACGGATTACAGGGATCCAAAACCGCGTTCAAGACCGGTATTTACTTTTCACAGGCCTGAAACTTTCAAAGCATGGCTCAAGGAAGGGAAATCATTAAGAGCAAGACTGCTGGATATCCCCGATCTTCCAGAATACAAGTTAAGAGACTGCCAGATAAAAGCAATAAACAATCTTGAGAAATCCTTCAAAGAAAACAAGCCAAGAGCTTTGGTTCAGATGGCCACAGGTGCAGGTAAAACCTACACAGCAATCACTTCTGATTACCGTTTACTGAAATTTGCCGGAGCAAAACGCATATTATTCCTGGTTGTCACAAAGAACCTCGGAGAGCAGGCAGAACAGGAATTTATGGCATATCAGCCATCTGACGATAACCGTAAATTTACTGAATTATATAATGTTCAAAGGTTGCAGTCAAACTATATTTCACCTGACAGCCATGTATGCATTTGTACTATCCAGAGGCTCTATTCTATTTTAAAAGGTGAAGAACTGGATGAAGAAACCGAGGAGAAGCGGGAGGTTAATTGGGAACCAAAAGAACCAATGCCGGTTGTTTATGATGCAAAAATACCGATAGAAATGTTTGATTTTATTGTAATTGATGAATGCCACCGTTCCATTTACAACCTGTGGAAACAGGTACTGGATTATTTTGATGCCTTTCTTATCGGATTAACAGCAACACCGGATAAAAGAACATTTGGTTTTTTCAATGAAAATGTGGTGAGTGAATATTCCCACGAGGAAGCTGTGGCAGATGGTGTAAATGTGACATATGACGTTTATATAATTGAAACTGAAATCTCACAACATGGAGCAAAGATAAATGCCAATGAGTATGAAGACCTGTTCATTTCACTTGCAGGACGCCTTGCCAGACTGGAAAGACAGCTTACTGACCAGGAAAAAGAAAAATTTGAAGAAAAGACAAAAGGAAAGAATTTAAGTGAAACAGCCAAAGACCTGTTGAATGCTTTTAATCCTGATAAGATCGAAGAAAGAGCGAACATGCTGAAGGAGGAAAATCCTGGGATAACACCAGCTCAGGCTCTTGAAATGGCAAAGAAAAGCCTGGGCAAAACAGCCAGTTCGATCTTTAACGGAGAACTTAATGAATACATTGAAAATATCCGAAAGGTTCATAAACTGACATTGTAAATATTGACAATGTTACAAAAGCAGAATGGGGAAAAGATGCTGTTGAAAAAGCCACAGAAATCGTAAATGATTTTTCTATGTATATGAAAGAGCATAAGGATGAGATCGTAGCGCTTAGCATTTTTTATAATCAGCCATATCGGCTAAGAGAGTTGACTTCCAGTATGGTTAAAGATGTTCTTGAAAAATTGAAAATGGATAAGCCACTGCTTGCGCCACTGTACGTATGGCAGGCTTACGAACAACTTGAAGGGGTGAACGGGAAAAGCCCAAAAGATGAACTGATTGCTCTTGTTTCCCTTATCCGCAGGGTAACAGGTATGGATGATAAACTGACAGCCTATGATAAAACAGTTGACAAGAATTTCCAGAAATGGGTGTTTGACAAACAAGCCGGAGCATTAAAATTCAATGAAGAGCAGATGAACTGGCTCAGGATGATGAAAGAACATATTGCCACAAGTTTTCATATTGAGGTGGATGATCTGGACTACACGCCGTTCGATGCACATGGAGGGCGTGGTATGATGTTTCAGCTTTTTGGGAATGGAATGAATAAGGTGATTAATGAAATGAATGAGGCAATGGCAGCATGAAAAAGAAAATTGACCAGATTATCATGAAGCTTCGAGAAAATAGGCATGTTCTTGAAGAAAAATACGGTGTAAAAAACCTTGAAGTCTTTGGATCCTATATTCGCGGTGAACAGAAAAAAGGTAGTGACTTAGATATCCTTGTGGAATTTTCAAAAACGATTGACTTATTTAAATATATTGAACTTGAAGAGTTCATGAGCAAGAAACTTGGTGTTAAAGTTGATCTTGTAATGAAATATACTCTAAAACCAAGGATAAAGGACAGAGTATTGAAAGAGGCAATTCCTGTATGAAAAAAGAAAGAGATGGCTGAAAACAAAAGACAAAAGGCAATATCTATGGCAGATGGACAATCTTATTTCATAATCCTTCTAATCCTGTCCATCTGGTTAAATTTCATATTCCCTATCCGAGCGATCCTTTATGCTCCATACACGTATTTCGGGATAATAATCATCGGCTTCGGAATAGTCATAGGCCTCTGGAGCCGCTCATTATTTTTAAAGAGTAAAACGACACTATCGCCTTATGAATCGCCTACGTCTCTCGTGACTTCAGGTCCTTTTCATATAAGCCGAAATCCTATGTATCTTGGAATGGCAGCCATACTATTAGGTATCGCTATATTTCTAGGAACACTGGTTACTTTTACATTCCCGGCCCTATTCATAATGATAATTGAAACTTTATTTATTCCAGATGAAGAACGGAAGCTAGAAAAAATTTTTGGAGAACAGTACAAGGCGTATAAAAATAAAGTACGACAGTGGATATGACACTTCAGGGTCGAAGATGATGAAAAATCGAGAAATGCAGGAAGATGAATTATTTGCGCTTAAATCACCCCAAAGATTGCAAAGTTTGGCAATCCCTGCGACCGCATACGAACCGGCGCAGCCATCACAACGAGGAACACGGATGACACGGGCGCGCCGAGCAAAGCTCGTAGTCGCCAGCTGGTGAAAATCCAGCATGAGGAAAGGGTAAGCCGCCACCTCAGAACTGAACCCCACACCCGGACTGGTAACA
>JAGFND010000100.1 GCA_021409285.1 Candidatus Methanoperedens sp.
ACAGCGATCTATCAGTAGTGACTGTAACCGCTTTATCAAATCTTTTTGTAGCGATAGGAAAGAAAGAACTCTCAAATGTCTGTATTGTAATATCTGATCTGAAAGCAACATATGAAAGTGGATCTGAAGGGATTCATGCCGCGCTGAAGAATCTGGAAAATGAGATTGGACGAAAAGCCCTGAATATAGAACCAGTCGAACTAAACACAGACGAAGTTTACCATATTCTGAAAAAGCGTTTGTTCGATAAGATGCCGGATGAAAAGGAGATTCAGAATGTCGCTGAAGGATATGCAAAAGCTATAAAAGAAGCAGGACAGATGGATATTACACATTTCTCCCCGGACAAATTCATCAGACAGATACGAGAATCGTATCCATTTCATCCTGCAATAAAAGATTTATTTGCCCGGTTCAGGGAAAATCCTGGATTTCGGCAAACCAGAGGTTTAATCCGGTACATGCGTCTTGTGGTTTCAAATATCTATAAGAGCGGTGGCATTGCAGATTCAAGATATTTGATCCATCCGCATGATATCGATCTCAATGACAGCATGACCCTGGCTGAAATTAATAGCATCAATCCAAATATAGAGAACGCCATAAGTCATGATATTTCATCTAAAGGTTCTGCCGCTGCCGAAATATTAGATCATCAAAGAGGTGGTAGTGATGCGCAGGAAGTCTGTAAATTATTGATGGTCGCTTCACTTGCAAATATTCAAAATGCTGTTCTGGGACTGACTCCAGCCGAGGTTATGGCATATCTTTGTGCTCCAGGAAGGGACATCACAAAGTTACCTGAGATCATCGAAACCCTTGAAACAAGGCTTTGCTGGTACCTCCATAAAGGAAGGGATGGCAGGCTATATTTCAAGAAAAATCAGAACCTGGTAGCAAAATTAAGATCAACTGCAGATGCGTATAGTAGAGAAGTATCATTGAAAGATCTGAAGTCTTTTTTGACAATAACTTTTACTCCAGAGAAGAAAGATTGCTATCAAGAAGTTCAAGTGTTGCCAGCGGTAGATGAAATTCAAGTATTGGCTGATAAAGTGAAACTTATTCTTTACGAGCCATATGCAGGTGGGCTCCATACAGACCTAAAAGCATTTTACAATGATCTCAATTACAAAAATCGGGTGCTTTTCTTATCAGGTCAACGGGAAACCTTGGATTCTCTAATCGATGTTGGAAAATAACACAAAGCGATCGAATCTATTCTGGGAGAGATGGATGAAGAGGGAGTTCGCCCGGATGATCCACAGCGCACGATTGCCCTGGATATTAAGGATAAAATCACACTCAGACTGCTCAGCGCTGCGAGGGAAACATTCACAACGCTGATATATCCACATGAGGATCTCCTGCCCACTGCTGATTTCATGATGAATTTTACCAATAATGAATATCGTGGTGAGCAGCAGATCAAAGAGGCATTGAAAAATAAGCAAAAGTTCACCGAGGATATAACTGGAGATACATTCAGGAAAAAATGCGAACAGAGATTGTTCACCCAGCAGGTCATGCTCTGGAATGAGGTGAAAACACGTTCAGCGATCAATACAAAATGGCAATGGCATCATCCAGGTGCACTTGACTCATTGAAGACTGATATGGTAAGTAAAGACCAGTGGCGCCTAGAAGGTAATTATGTGAATAAAGGTCCCTTCCCGAAACCATCTACAGATGTACAATTCCAGCAGTTGTATCGAGATGAAGATACAGGTGAAGTGACATTAAAAATTATACCTGTACATGGGGATAGTGTATTTTATGATACTGGAGCTGATGCAACGCCAGGATCTACTCGTGTTGAGAATTTAAATGCATTCAAGACTTCTGAAATTGAGGTATCATTCCTTTGTGTGGATTCAACAAAACAACACGTAATGGGCGGACCGCGAAAATGGAAGAACCAGATCACCCTGAAAAAAAGGGTCTATGGAGATAATAATGAAAAACATGTTGAGCTAAAATCTGCTCCTCCTGGAACTGTGATCAAATATTCTACTGAAGGGTCAAATCCACGAACGAGCGGTGGGATCTATTCAGAACCATTTTCTGTGAAAACAGGCACAAGAATGGTATTGGCGATTGCTGAGAAGAATGGTGTCTATTCTGATCAGACCCAGATCAATATTAATTGGAAAGATAAGGTTGATCCTCCCACCTTAAAAGGTCCAGTTGTCTGGAAATCTGAACACAAAGAGAAAACAACAAAGGAATCTTTTGAGTTAATTTCAAGATTGAAGAAATATGGGGTAAAATTATTGGGTCCCCGTTTAGCAGTAATGGGTGATAACTGGCTTGAATTGAATGTATCTGAAAAGGTATCCCTTGATGCAGATCAGATCGAGTCTATGGTTAATGCCCTCAGAAGCGTTTATAATATTGGAGAAGTTAGTGTTGAAGCGCGGTCTCTGGGATTCCTATCAATGCAGCATATGACAGACTTTGCAGCAGATGAGAAGAAAAATATCAATTATGATGAGGTTGTCCAGTGGCAGAAGTAAGACCTAAGGTAGAAGGATTCGGTTTTGATCCATCCGAGTCTGAGCATTATTTCCAGGTGTCAATTTCATCAGCAAAAACTGGTGATGTCCATATCAGTGAGCATATGTCATGGCAAAAAGGAATGTGGGAAGGGAAGATCCGTGCTGTAAAATCTGATACTGATGAACGCCTGAGAGTAATTCTTACTCATGAAAAATGGGATGCTATTGCTGATGTTGTCCGGGAGGAATTTAACAGGCGGCTGCGTCTATCTGATCAAAAGCGCGGAATATGGAAAGTACAGGGATTGACTCCGGTCTCCCGACTATTTGGCAAAGAACTGGTGTTACTGGCGTGGGCTATCGAAGATGCTGATCCGGGTCTGATACCTGTGGCTATTACGAACTGGTTGGGTTTAGCACCTGAAGAGCGTTGGTGGTTATTTACGATGACCAATGCAGCGACCGGACATGCGATAGAAGGAAAAGGCAGGGGCTGGCGTAAGGCAGTAAGGTTCGCACTGACTGAGAACCCTGTATCTGTGTCTCAAGCAGAGCAGAGAGTTGGATTAATTACAAAAATGGATAAGGCAGATGTTAAATCTGAGAAAGGTTCAAAAAAAAAGGAACAGGGTAAGTTGTGGCAGTTTTCAAGGGATGAAGTGACTGCATGAAATATATTAGGAGAGATTGTGATAATTTATGAGATCATTTATTGAGACGCAATTCCCGGTTTCGAAGTTATCGAAAGAAAGTTATAAGGAGAGAAAAAGTGCACAAGGGCAGACTCTAACACAGCTTGGCAAATGGTGGGGAAGAAAACCATTGATTCTCGTTAGAGCGGCGATTTTGGGTTTGCTCATTCCTGCAACGGATAATCCCATAAAGGACCGTGAGATATTCCTCAAGCTCTTAACGATGGATGATGAAGGGATGTGGCAGAGAAAGAAGTTGTCTATAACCAGTAATACATTGAAGGAATATCTCTTACCCCCTGAGGTTATTGAATATTTTGAAGGTGATAAACTACGCAGTGGTCTTTCCCGTGATGTTCAGGAAGAACTTCAGCGGAAAGTTTTTCAACAGATGGGATATGACGACCGCTTGAAGCATTGTTATCGTCCTGAAGAAATCGAAGGACTTTCACCTTCTGCATGGAAAGATATAAATTCACATCTTGGAACAAATGCATCGTCCATTCCTGAACTGGTGGAGCAGCTTGGAATCAGACAATTTGGATCACGTCCTACTGTTGGGGACTGTTTCTGTGGTGGAGGAAGTGTTCCATTTGAAGCGGCTAGAATCGGTTGTGATGTGTTCGGGTCTGATTTAAATCCGGTTGCTGCACTACTGACATGGGCGTCATTGAACATAATCGGAGGTGGTAAAGAGGTCGTGGAAGAAGTGAAAAAAGCCCAGCAGGTAGTCTTTGATAAAGTTGATAAGCAAATTACCGAGTGGGGTATCGAACATAACGAAAAAGGTTGGCGTGGTTATGCCTACCTATACTGTAACGAAGTTGTTTGTCCTGAATGTGGATGGAAAGTTCCGCTTCTTCCTACTTTCTCTGTTGCAGAGCGTATGCAAAAGGTGATCGCTGAGCTTGAACCGGATTATGAAAACAAACGGTATCATATCCGCATAAGACAGGCAAGTCCAAAAGAATCAGAAAACGCCGGTGAATCGGGGATTATGACATCAAATGGTATGGTCTGCCCAAATCCTGAATGTCCTGGACATAAGTCACCAATCCCAATTGCAACTATCAGGCGCGAACATGAAGGAGGTCTTCGACTCTGGGAAAACGATGATATTGTTCCACGCTCAGACGATGTATTTCATGAGAGGCTTTATTGCATCCGATGGATGGAAAGTGTTACAAATTCATCGGGTAGCCAGCAGGTTAAGTGGCATTTCTGTGAACCTGATGAGCAGGATCTTGAACGTGAAAAACAGGTACTATTACTTCTTAAAAATCAGTTTTCAAAATGGCAAGAGAAAGGGTATATCCCCAATATGAAAATTGAAGAAGGAGAAAAAACGAGTGAACCGATACGAACACGCGGTTGGACATATTGGCACCATCTGTTCACGCCAAGGCAATTGTTAACAAATGGGCTATTTATCAAAACGGCTTCAAATTTAAATAGGAGAGACAAGATATTTGCATTATTTGGTACTGGAAAGATAATTGATTTCAATAGCCGATTATGTCGTTGGGATCCGTCCCATGATAAATCATTACAAACTTTCTATAATCAAGCATTAAATACGCTATATTCATTTAGCAATCGTGGTCTATTGTTTTTGAAATCTGCTTGGTTTATGGAGCTTTCACATTTTAGAAATAAAAGTCATTTCAATGTTGCACTTGATGACGCAAAACGTATTAATTTTAATTGTAATTTATGGATAACTGACCCCCCTTACGCTGATGCTATTAACTATCACGAATTATCTGAATTTTTTCTTTCATGGTACAAGAAACCCTTGAAAGAACTCTTCCCTGACTGGTATACTGACTCTAAACGTGTCCTTGCAGTTACTGGTTCGGATGAAGAATTCAGAAAGAGCATGGTAGAGGTGTACGGAAATCTTACAAAACACATGCCAAAGAATGGTGCACAGATTGTTATGTTTACACATCGGGATGCAAATGTCTGGGCTGACCTTTCTATGATCCTATGGGCTGCAGGATTGCAGGTTACAGCAGCGTGGTGCATTGCAACCGAAACCAATACAGCATTAAAGGCCGGGGACTACGTTAAAGGTACCGTCCTCCTCATCCTTCGCAAACAAACCTCTGATGAAACAGCTTTCCTTGACGAAATATATCCCAAAGTTGAGGAAGAAGTTATAAACCAGCTCAGTTCGATGCTGGCACTTGAAGACAAAGAAGATCCTAACTTTGCCGACACTGATTACCAATTAGCAGCCTACGCTGCTGCACTTCGTGTTATCACAAAGTACAAAAATATTGAAGATATAGATATTCATCGTGAACTAAATAAAGTGAGGCAGGCGGGAGAGAAAAATCCTTTGGAAGAAGTTATTCATAACGCTGTCAAAATTGCATGTGACTATCTGGTTCCAATCGGTATTCAGAAACATATCTGGAAACAGCTTACATCAGAAGAAAAATTCTACATCAAAGGACTTGAGATAGAAAGTCATGGTGAATACCGAAGTGGTGCATACCAGGAACTTGCACGGGGATTCGGCATCCGGGAGTATACAAGTATGCAGGCTACCGGAAAAGCCAACCAGACCCGTCTTATGACCGCGACAGAATTCAAGAACAAAAACCTTGATGATAAGGAAGGATTTGGCAGTTCTCTTCTTAGAAATCTTCTTTTTGCAGTAAATGAAACAATCAAGAATGAAGAGACCTCAGCCGGAAAAATATGGCTGCGCACTGAGCTCGGGCAGCAGTACTGGAATAAAAGACGTGAGATTATAGAATTGTTAAGATACCTATCAGGAATTGGCATGAGCAGTTCTATGGCGCACTGGAGAAAAGATGCTGATGCTGCACGACTCCTTTCTGGAGCAGTCGAAAATGATCATATCTGAGAGAGAGTGAAAACAAATGATCCACCGTTTTTCATCAAGAAGGCAGCCTCTTGATGAATCATTTCTCAATGATAGACTGATCGATGCGAAAAGCTATGATCGGATTGCAGGTTATTTCAGTTCTTCAATCCTTGAAGTTGCAGGCGAGAAACTCGAAAGCATTCAGGGTGTTGTCCGTATGGTCTGCAATTCTCAACTTGATGAACGAGACGTAAAAACCGCCCGCGCTGCGCTTGTGGCAATGCGGAGGGAATGGTGCGCTTCAGAGCCTGAGAAGTATGGTCAAAATTCAAAAAATCGTTTTACCAGGCTATATGAATTTCTAAAATCTGGAAAACTCAAAGTCAAAGTTCTCCCCGAAAAAACCTTCGGACTTATTCATGGTAAAGCTGGCATTATTACGAAAAAAAATGGGATTCAAACCTCTTTCATGGGAAGTGCGAACGAAACATACAATGCTTGGAAACTTAATTTTGAGCTTGTATGGGAAGATGACTCGCCTGATGCGATCCAATGGGTAAGAGAAGAGTTCGAAGCACTATGGTATCACCCAGATGCATGCGATCTTGCTGATTTCATTATCGAGGACATTCACAGGTTAGCCAATCGCACTGTTCTATCCAATATTGAGGAATGGAAACGCGATCCTGACCCCGCGGCTTCAATTGTTGAGTTGCCAGTATATCGCAGCGAACTCGGATTATGGGAACATCAGAAGTATTTTATTAAGCTGGCTTTTGATGCACACCAAAGTTCTCATGGAGCGCGGTATGTACTCGCTGACATGGTGGGATTAGGAAAAACGCTCCAGCTAGCTATGGCAGCCCAACTCATGGCACTGATTGGAGACAAACCCATCCTCATTCTAACCCCTAAAACTCTGATATGGCAATGGCAGGACGAAATGAAAGATCGACTCGACATTCCCTCGGCTGTATGGAATGGAAAGCAGTGGATTGATGAACAAGGTATTGAATATCCTGTCCGTGTTGAAAATATAAAAAAATGTCCCCGGAGAATTGGATTAATTTCTTATGGGCTCATTACGAGAAAATCTGAAGTTGTGGACTATATCAAAGAACTCAGATATGAGTGTATAATTGTAGATGAAGCCCATCATGCTCGCCGGAAAAATCTTGGGGCTAATCGAGAAAACGAACGTCATGATCCAAACAACCTTCTTGAATTCCTGCATGAGATGGGAGGAAAGACCAAAAGTATGTTGCTCGCAACTGCAACACCTGTCCAGATATACCCTATTGAAGCGTGGGATTTGTTAAATATCCTGGCATCTGGAAATAACGAATCGGTACTTGGGAATATGATGAGCCACTGGCGTCATGCAGAGGAATCACTCAACCAGGTCATGGGGAAGGAAGACTTCCCTACTGATGATCGTGAACAATGGGCATGGATACGAAACCCGCTTCCTCCTTCAAAAGAGAGCCTTGATTTTGAAATAATTCGCCGTTCACTTAATATTGGAGATGATGTTTCCTGTGCTTCTGGTTCAGACTGGGAAAAACTACGAGAGCCGGATAAGGCCAGAATACGGAGCCTATCCCATAACTTTATCAAAAACCATAATCCATTTATCCGATACGTCGTTCGCAGGACAAGGGATTTTCTTGAAAATGAAATAAATCCAGAAACGAAAGAACCTTATCTCAAACCTATTAAAGTAATGCTATTTGGAGAAGAAGACCGCGATGCTCTTTCGCTGACTCCTTATCTAAAAGAAGCTTATAATTTAGCTGAAGAGTTTTGCCTTACGTTTTCAAAAAGGGCAAGAGGAGGTGGATTCCTTAAGACTCTCCTTCTCAGGCGTGTTGGAAGTACACTTTATGCAGGAAAACGAACTTCTGAATACATGCTGGGGATCAGACCTGAAAACCTTGATGAGGAAGAGGAGGAAGATGATGTGCAGATGAGTGGTATATTCAAGGATATGCCAGATGATGAGAAGAAATTGCTCAAGAGGTTTTTGGATATAATATCCGAACATCAGAATGAGGATCCAAAATATCAAAAAATTAAGGAACTTCTGCAAAATGGATGGCTTGAAAGGGGCTGTATTATTTTCTCTCAGTATTATCATTCAATTGAGTGGCTCAGGGAGAAGTTATCAAAGGATTTTGCAAACGAGATAATTGGTATCTACGCGGGTGGGCAGAACTCAGGTGTAATTGAAAATAGTATTTTTACCCGAACCTCCAGAGAAGTAGTCAAATCAAGGATTAGGCGCGGTGAGATAAGGCTACTTCTTGGAACCGATGCAGCAAGTGAAGGATTGAACCTTCAGGCTCTGGGTTCATTGATCAACCTTGACTTGCCCTGGAATCCCACCAGGCTGGAACAGCGAAAAGGGAGAATACAGAGAATTGGTCAAATATATGATAAAATCTGGATTTTCAATATGCGGTATAAAGATTCAGTTGAAGACAGGGTTCATGAATTACTCTCAAGCCGCCTTAAAGAAATAAATTCCATGTTTGGGCAAATTCCTGACTGTTTGGAAGATGTATGGATCAAAGTAGCGCTTGATCAGATTGATGACGCCAGAAAAACTATTGATGAAGTGCCAAGAAAACATCCTTTTGAACTTCGATATGATAAAATCGAACCTATCAATTGGGAGCAGTGTTCCAAAGTGCTGGATTCTGAAGAAAGGCGCCGGTATCTTATGAAGGGATGGTAGAAAAAAAAATACTATATAAAAACGGAAAATATATTATGAAGTAAATGCAAAAATCCTTCCACCGCAGGATAAGGGCACTCTTCATCCTAAAAATATTTCAGACATTAATCAAATCTGCTCCTTTTGAAGAAGGAATGAAGGGCTTAATAATCACAGATACAGTTAATTTGAATCACCCCTCAGCGAATCATACTCCTCCTCTGATATGTATTGTCCAACCATAGTTATCCCGCGCCCCAGATGCTTTTGCTCTTGATATGGTATTATTTTGCCAAGCCTGAAAACCATCATCTTCTTGTTATCCCTGCCGTTTGAGTATTTCCGCAGCTCATTCTCTGTCAGAAAAAGGCTGCTGCTGTATGCTGAAATCACTTCAGATAGGGTCATCAGATTAATGGATATTATATCAGCCTCGCCTGCGATCTCTTTGTTCGAGCCCGATATATAAAATAGGAGCTTTTTGCAGGATGCGAGTCTTGGGGAGATGATCTCATGGGTGGGGTATTTTACGAATACAGATTTTTTGTCTTGAAGGATGCGTAAAGCGAGATGTGATGGGAGGGGGTAGATGACAGCGTAGGGAGAAGAATTGGAGTTATGCATTTTCATTATTCACCAAAGTTTTTTTTCCAAAGTGGTCACCATATTATAATCATGATACATTTGATTGATTAAATACATTTTCAAATGAAATTTAACTCCGACAGGACAATAGTTGGACATTTTATAAATGCTCACATATAATGATTTCTAAAGATATTTATTAATTTCATAGGATTTCGATCTC
>JAGFND010000101.1 GCA_021409285.1 Candidatus Methanoperedens sp.
AAATAGATCTTTTGAAAAATCAAATTTCTCTGGTACATAATGATAAGATAGACTCAAGTCAAATGATGGCAATGGAAAGTGAGAAGGTGCGTAACGCTTTGCATGAAATACTTGAAGGCGCCAGCCACTCGGTGCAACCAGGAATAGAAGAGTCAAATAGCATCATACTAGAAATCACCTTAAAGGACATCCAAGAAACCAGCCAATGGGTTTCACAAGAAGGGTGCTGGTCTTGCAACAACAGTCAACAAAAACATGAACTTGAGCTTGTATTCAAATTCTTCGACCTCTGCGAATATATTGATATCGTTCACCTGCTTAAGCAGTGCTTCATCACTCATTACGCGAAGGTCAGAACCCATGAGGATTTGCGGGTTCGAAAACCCAACCTGATGACTGACATTTTCCGCGACGAGTTTGTTGTCTCCTGTGATGATCTTCAGTGAGATGCCGAGGTGACTCAATTGGTTTATAGTATCTGCAATTCCAGGCTTAGGCGGATCGAAGAGAACGAGGAATCCTAAAAATATCATCGCAGCTTCATGGTCTTTGGTTATCAGCGAATCAGACCCGACATTCCGGTAGGCAACTCCCAATATGCGCAAGCCCTTACTGCTCTGCTCCTCAAAGGATTGCAGTATCTGTTCTTTTATTGTGACTATATCCAGGATCTTTCCATCGGAAGTTTCTGCAGATGAACATACTGCCAGCACATTCTGCAGGGCGCCTTTGGTTACCATCAGGTGCTTATTGTCTTTTTTGACAAGGATGCTCAGTCTCTTACGAATAAAATCATACGGTACTTCATCCAGTTTCTGATAGCCAGGCACCTTAAACTGGCTAAAGCTTCGGATCGCGCTGTCTATCGGGTTTGTAAAACCGGTCTCGAAAAAAGCATTGAGATAAGCATAAAAAAGAACTTTTTCGCTTTCCTTTCCTTCAACATCAAGAGCTGAGTGCACTCGCACTATCCCTTCTGTCAGAGTGCCGGTCTTATCTGAACAGAGCACGTTCATACTACCAAAATTTTCAATAGAGGCAAGCCGTTTAACGATCACTTTCTGCAACGCCATTCTCTTTGCGCCGTGCGCAAGGTTCACGCTGATAATCGCGGGCAACAGTTGCGGGGTGAGCCCAACAGCGAGCGCCAGGGAAAATAGCAGAGATTCCAGGACCGGGCGTGCCATATAGGCGTTTATGGCAAAGATGGAAATCACCAGCAGCATCGTGATCTCCATAAGGAAATACCCGAAGCGCCGGACGCCACGCTCAAACTCTGTCTCTGGAGGCCGCAGTTTCAACCGCTCGGAAACTTTGCCGAATTCGGTTTCTGTCCCTGTGCGGACAACCACAGCTTTCGCACTGCCACTCACAACATGAGTACCCATAAAAAGCGTATTGTTACGCTGACCAAGCTGTGTTTCCTTCAGCAGTTCCCCGGCCAACTTTTCTACAGGATATGTTTCGCCTGTCAGCGTCGCTTCATCGACAAATAAGTCTTTGGATTCAAGGATCAGGCAGTCCCCGGGAATAATATCTCCGCTGTTGAGGATAATAACATCCCCGGGAACGATCTCTTCGACAGGAATTTCTCTTGGGTTTCTATCACGCATCACCATAGCTTTTATTTGCACGATAGCGAGCAACTTTTCGATTGCATTAGCCGCTCCTCGTTCCTGCCAGAATCCCAGAAGCCCACTTATGAAGACAATTGCAAGGATAATGAAAACATTAACATGTTCATGTAGAAAAAATGACAATCCTGCCGCAAAGAGAAGGATGAGGGTAATGGGACTTTTAAATTGGGCAAGTAAAAGTGCAAGGGCATCTGATCTCTTTCTGGGCAAAAGGAGGTTAGAGCCATAACGCTCGAGTCGCTGCCGTGCTTCATCGCCAGTAAGGCCCTGCGGCGTTGTCTTAAGTTGCGTAAGCAGTTCAGCAGGGGGGAGGCTCCAGAATGCAAGAGGGGTTTGATTCTTTGGATCAATCCTTTTGGAATTGTTGAATAGTTGCATGATCATCAGGTAGATTCGATACTGTTAACTTATTCTTGATAAGAAAATATGCGCCTGAAATAATGGGAAATCAGGCTTCTAAGACCACCCTGGTCATTAGATTCTATATCTTCAAACACCCTGTGCTTAACTAAATGGCCAATAATTGGACCTTCGTCCTTCGGCAATCTATTATTAGCTGCCACATTTTTGAAAGCATCAAATACATTATTAAAATCATCCATATTGGCAGGTGCACCTGAGCCTAAATGCTCCTTAACAAGCATGTTTCTCAAAGCTAAAGCTTGCTCTCGTCCATGAACCAGTATTGCCATTTCGCTGGAGCCTCTAGGTTGTTTCGAGGTAGCTCCCCCCATACCAAATCTATCTAAATTAGCTGAACCTACTATCGCCCATTCGTCATCTATAACGGTTATCTTAGCATGGACGTAGATAGGTATTCGCCTTTCCCCGGAAGTTGACATCAGAGAATAAGCTGCAATCTTGTCTCTGTTCGTGTTGATTAATTTTGCAAGATTCTTTCTTATTGTGGTATCATAATGGTCTGGCATTACTGGTGCTACTACAATTACCCTGAAATCCTTCTTAGATTTCTTCTTATTCTCGATATTGTCAATTAGAACTTTCAGAACCTCTCCGTCCTCAAAAGCATATTGGTTTTCGATATAGATATTCTTCTTCGCCTTGCTGAAAAGATTTCTATAAGCATCCCATATACCATAATCTTCATCGGGACTATAACTTCTTAGAATTTGTCCCCATACCTTTCCCCTGGAATATCCTTCTTCTGAAGAAAGCGAAGCACACTTAGTTCTGTATTGTTCTATCTCATTTTTAAGATCAGCTTTTTGTGGGAATTGGATCGAATAATTACTGTCAGCCTTTTCATATCTTCGACAAAAATTAAGGGCAAGATCGTATGCAACCGGTCCAACTACTTTTGCATGGACATCATGCCAAAGCACTTGACTTCCCTCTTCACAGCCCTCGCCAAACCATTCTTTCCCTGGCCTGCAGATATAATTCCCTTTATTCTTCTTTTTATCCCAAATAAATTCTCCCAATACATTTTTATCGCTAATCCAACTCATTTGAGTATCAATCCGAAATGGTGGATCTATCGTCTCAGGAGTGTCTAAGATCTTGTCCAGATTATGTCCGGATTTAGTCCATCTACCAAATGCGAAATCCATTCCCCCACAGAATCCTATCAATCCTTCATCTATACCAACCACTGCGGATTTTTGATGATGCACTCCGATTTCATGTCCTTCAAAACTCGACCCCCACATGGCTAGCCGGATATCGATTTTGTTTGACCAGGCTTTCACCATCTTGAATGCTTCTTCCGAGCCAAAAGTGCCTTTTTGGAGATAACTTGGGTGAAACATCACTATCCTCACTGGAATTGGATCATCTTTGTTTTCAGCTTTGACGGCTAATAGACTAATTAATGGTACTGTCTTTTCGGTAATATTTTGCTTTGTCTTATTCAGATTATTTACCTCATCCATGATTCTTTTATGAAGATCACTCTTATTGTACATTTTATTGTAATCCTCTTCACCCCGAACCAGGTTTATGCCAGGGCTAAAGAACGAAGCTAATACATAAATGAACTTTGTAGCTCTAATGAAAGCATCGCACATCTCAAACATTGCCTCACGCCCGTCCAAAAGCCATTGGACATAATTTCCATCATGTGGAAGGTAGCTCACGTTTAGACCTGAACTCTTAATATCCGTATCATTTTTATCCATTTTTGCCCACAATTCCTGCTTTACGAAATCAATATTAACACTGCTTGTGTCCATATTTTCCTGGGTAAGTTCAGAAATTTTATTATACAGCATGAATAGCACTCTTATAGAAAATTATCCTTCAAGCTGATAATCTTAATGGAATAGCTGTTAAAAACAGCCTCATATGGTACGGAATATGACCTTTGCATTACCGCCTTAAACCGCACGGCATTCTCACGCTTCTTCCAAAAAGTGATGACGCAAAATGTAGATGATGTTCACTCTTATGATACCGGTTTTATCAAGGCAATGGCACGCCTGGAAGCCGAAACGACTTCTCAGCATAATAAAGATAAAATTAAGGGCGTTGTTATTAGCTGCAGGCTAGATGGACTTGCAAAAAGCACTATCACAAATTATCTCAATCTACTCACTCGAATGACTGCACGGCTGAAAGAAACGGGATGCATTAAAAATCTTGATGAACTTGAACAGAGTGACTTCAACCAATTGCTTCTGCATCTTGGAGATATATTGGGGATATCCACTTGAAAATCACAGGCATTTCGTTGATTTCATCAAGATATTGACAAGGTTTAGTGACTGCAACTACACTCGTTCTCATGCCAAACAACTTTCTGAAAAACTGAAATCAGGCGCAAATCGTCACATTTTAAAAGGAGTGAAATAAAAGAGATATATTGTTTTCAAGAATTAAAATTTATTTGCTATTAAAATATAATTAATAATAGTTATAAAATTTAATAAAATATAAATAGTAATACATCAATTTGCGAAAAACATCTATATTATGGTGGTTATAATGCCGTATAAAAAACTTAATTATTTAAAGATATTTATTTTAGTGGGACTATTTGTTTTTTTGTCCATGTATCCAGGCCTGGCGCAGGAAAATAAAACTGCTCTTGATAAGATCAAGGAGCGCGGCACTCTCATATGGGGAGCTGATGCTGAAGGGGGAGCGCCATATATCTTCCCCGATCCTGAAAATCCTGAGAAGTACATTGGTTTTGAAGTAGATCTTGCAGATGCAATAGCCCAGAAATTAGGCGTTAAGGCAGTACATAAGCAAAATGCCTGGGATGGCCTGGTTCCAGCGCTTGAACGAGGCGATTTTGATATTGCAATGAATGGCATTGAGATCACGGATGATCGCAAAGAAACAATATTATTTTCCAGTCCGTATTATATTTATGTCGAACAGCTCGTTGTCAGGAAAGAAGAAACAAAAATTCAAAATCTCACTGACCTGAAGGGCAAAAAAGTCGGAACACTTTCCGGTACAGTTGCCCAGGATATCCTTCAAAATTTTGGCGGCATAGATGTAAGGATCTATCCCGGACAAGTTCAACCTTATGAAGACCTGGCTATAGGAAGGATCGACGCTGTTCTTCTGGATCTGCCTATCGCGGCATATTACGGTAAACCCAACCCGAAACTGAAATATGCGGGAGAACCGATGGGTGAAGGATTATATGGAATTGCTATAAGAAAGGAGGATGCGGAATTAAAAGTTAAAATTGATGAGATACTCGCAGATCTTTTAAGATCAGGGGAACTTAAAAAGATATATGAAAAATGGGATATGTGGAATGAGGCGCAGAACCAGCTTTATGAAAAAATGCAGGTAGAAAGCGGTTACTCTGACCTTGAAAAAAGCCAGAGAGCGCCGATCTCATCGTTTATCCCGCTCTTATTAAAGGGCGCAGGGATAACGATTATTATTTCAGTGGTTTCTATGGCGCTGGCTGTCACGCTCGGTTTAATTCTTACTCTTATCCGTTTATATGGCCAGGGGCCATTTACCTACCTGGCGACCGCCTATATTGAAATTTACCGCGGGACACCGCTTTTGATACAGCTCTATATGTTATATTACGGCCTGCCCAATATCGGCATTTCATTGAGCCCCTGGGTCGTGGCATTTGTTGGTCTGGGTATGAATTACGCTGCTTATGAAGCGGAAATTTACAGGGCTGGGATCAGCGCGATACCAAAAGGCCAGATGGAAGCCGCCTTATCCCTGGGAATGTCGCGGAGCCTTGCGATCAGGCGGATAATTTTACCCCAGTCGCTTAGGATATCCTTGCCGGGGATAACAAACGATTTTATCGCGCTTTTCAAGGATTCATCATTGGTTTCGATCATCGCTATGGTCGAGCTTACTAAGACCTACAATATTCTCGCAGCCTCGTCTTTGAGGTATTTTGAACTGGGATTGATAACTGCGATCATATACCTTGGAATGAGTTATCCGTTATCGCTTTTAGCCAGGAGGCTGGAAGATAAGTTAAAACGGAAGAAAGGAGGGATTTGACTTGTCAAATCCAGAAGTTACCATGATAACAATAAAAGATCTTTTCAAAGCTTATAATGAGAATCATCTTTTCAAAGGAGTCAGCCTTGATGTTAAAAAAGGTGAGGTCATCGCCATAATAGGTCCTTCAGGAAGCGGGAAAAGTACTTTTTTGAGGTGTATAAACGGCCTTGAGAATTTCCAGAAAGGTGAGGTAATTGTTGATGGCATTAAACTGCAGTCAATTAATATATCAAATCCTTCAAAAGAGGATATGGAGTTTATCCGAAAAATAAGACTTAAGGTTGGAATGGTTTTCCAGCAGTTTAATTTGTTCCCTCACATGACGGTTCTTGAAAATATTACAGAAGCTCCTGTAAAGGTCCTGGGTATAGACCGCAATATTGCCCGCGAAAACGCATTGACACTTTTGCGCCGTATAAATCTTGAAAATAAAATAGACAGCCTTCCTGAAGACTTATCAGGAGGAGAGCAGCAGCGCGTTGCTATTGTTCGCGCGCTTGCCATGAAACCTGAAGTCATGCTTTTTGACGAACCGACCTCTTCGCTTGACCCTGAAATGGTAGGCGAGGTCCTTTCTGTGATTAAAGGACTGGTGGAAGAAGGAATGACGACCCTGATCGTTACGCACCTGATGCAATTTGCCCGTGAAGTGGCTGACCGAGTCGTTGTTTTTGATAAGGGGGACATAATTGAAATAGGCTCGCCGGATGAGATTTTTACAAATCCTAAGAATGAAAGGACTAAATCCTTTTTAAGCAGGATAATTACTAAATAATGAAGAATAATAATTCAAGTCATTCCTGATGTCAGATAAAATATTGAAAGAAGATAAAGGAATTGTATACGAAATACTTCAAGAAAAAGACCTGGAGGAAACTGCCATATTAGTATCTAAGGTTTTTTCAGAAAGTGAACCTTCAGTCAAATATTTTGGAATAACTGCCAGGGAATATCATTACATTTCACGCCTGTATTGCAGGAAAGGTGTGGAAGAAGGATTATCGATCATCGC
Organism: Candidatus Methanoperedens sp.; assembly: GCA_021409285.1. Classification (GTDB taxonomy): domain Archaea; phylum Halobacteriota; class Methanosarcinia; order Methanosarcinales; family Methanoperedenaceae; genus Methanoperedens. The sequence continues at coordinate 7,111 of JAGFND010000101.1, forward strand.
AAAAGATAAAAATAAAGACAAAATTATCGCTTTCCTGATCTGTGAAGATTTCGATTCTGCTCAACCGGAAGGAATTGATAAGATCGATAGAAAGATCGTTGTAGATATGGCAATAGTAAATGCTGTTGAAGAAGATGCAAAAGCTAATAAAAAGGAAGGTGAGCGCAGGTTCCATATCTTTTTTGGCGGGACTGAAAAAGAATGTGTAAATAGGGGCATCATGACCACTTTAATAGATGAAAGTATAAAATTGGCAAAAAGCAAAAGATTTACAATTATTATTGCGGAGGCCACAGGTTCTGCGACGCGATATATTTTTAAGAAATTTGGATTTGAAGAAAAAAAGATGATCGAATACAAAAAATTTGTGTTTGAAGATAAAAATATTTATGAAAATCTGGATGATCCTGTTGCAATTATTTTGATGGAAAAGAGGATTTGAGCACAAGCGTTTTTGTCCCGAATCCTGTTATCACCGCAGATCCTGTGTTCATTAGAATTATCTTTGCTTTAGCAACACTTCCCGCCTTGAAATTTTTAATTCACTTATTTCCTTGATTTTAAAAGTGCCTGATCCTATGACCACATCACGATATTGCGCCTTCCATGTGTGTTCTCCTGCCATCAGTTCTTTTGTTGAAACGGCGCCGCATGCATTTACTTCTGAGAGGGGCACCTCAAATTTTTGTGAAAGCTTCTGGCCTGTCCCGATATTGTTTCGCGCAGGCAACAAACCACGACCTGATGAAGACGCTCTAAGGTGAGCCAAGAAAAGCTTAATATCTTAGAATTCTAACATCTAAGACATGAGCGAATTGGTAAAAGTGTCACCAAAGGGACTATTAACTCTTCCCAAGTCTATTCGGCAGCAATTGAATATTGACGTCGGTGATTATCTCGATGTGACCATAGAAACCGGGAAGGTCATACTCCAAAAAGTGGATATACTGCCCAAAAAAATCGACTGGGAAAACGAAGACGATGCCTGGAAGGAATACGCAGCCAAAAGAATAAACCGTGATTAATACAAAATGTTGATGAAACAGGGAAGCATTATACTCGTTGATTTTTCCTATAGCAACTTGAAAGAGGCAAAGTTCAGACCGGCTCTGGTGATTAGCAATTCAGAATATAATGAAGACTCAATTGACATTGTGGTACTGCGGGTAACATCCAGAGGCAGAGATAGAAAATGGGATATAGAAATACTGAAGAATGACATAGCAGCGGGCACTATTGATATAGAACCAAGCTATATAAAAATTGACTCTCTCTATACGGTTGAAAAAAATATTATAAGAAAAGTTGTTGCGCGGTTAAAAGAGGGAAAAATTAAGGAAATAAGGCAAAAGCTTTTGGAATTATTTTCTTAAACTTAAATCCACTTAGAGATGAATCTCTTCAGAAGGGTGCAGATAACTGCACAACGACAGTTTTTTTTTCTGAACTTGCGTTTAATATAATGAACGATGGTCATTTGATTGAACTATTCAGAAATACGTTAAATAGAAAATCCTGGCATCCAGCATCAGAAGCGCAGATAAAGGTCATTGAGGCTGCGCTGACTGAGCACAGGGCATTGTACGAAAAGGTATCCGGGCTGTGGGATGCGGAGCAGGGGAAAGAGTTCGAACTGCCAGTGCAGGGTACGGATCTGTCCAGGTTCCAACCAATGGATATCGGCGGCTATGACAAGTATGCAATTCGCTACGGCAATGCCCCCGAACTTGCAAAACCAGAAGACATCGAGAAGCTGGTTGACCTCAAAAAGATAATCGCTTACTATGCGGCAATGAAGAACTACGCTCCAGTGGCGGGTTTCAGACCTGGCACTCCAGAAGAAGTCAAGAATCGCATATTGTTCACAAGGGACGCCCGTTATCAGGAGCTGGCACAAATAGCCAACCCGTTAATATCAGGGGCGGGATGGGAAGGGATATCGGGTAAAAACTACATCGGACCAAGGAATATTAGCGAGATCAGGGCGGCTGTGGAAGGCTCGGTTTCTGAACCGGAACCAATGATAGGTATGGAAAAGCCGCATGAATGGTATTCTGACCAGCAGGTTTCTCAGGAACCCGGTCAGACTAC
>JAGFND010000102.1 GCA_021409285.1 Candidatus Methanoperedens sp.
CATCACAAGCAAGAAGAATCTGAGCATTAAGAATTTTCTGTGCTTGATGTGTTCCTTTGCATGTGACATCTCTAAAGGCATCGCGTTCCTCTTTCGTAAGAGTTATAATATATTTTTTCATAATCCATCCTCTCATACATATTATGAATAATATATATTAATAGTTTACGAACTTAGCTTATTGACTTGACACTAGGCTGAACTGGCGTCTCCTTATGTGGCAAGTGAATTTCCCTAACCCATTTTGGTGAATCGTTATTTGTAACCAATTTGAAGAGCTTCTTCGTGACTTTACGATAATTGTAGTCGACCATCCCCTTCGCTTCCAGGTTATCTATCAACCTATCGTAATCGTTCTCCATGATGGTATCCAAGTCCTTGTTATAGAAGAGCGCCATCCTGAGCACGATATTCAAATCGTTCATATATGTGCTCTTCTTATTCCCATTCTTCTTGCTGCTCTTGACGAAACTTGTTATTAATTCTCTGTTCCTATCCGAGATGTTGGCTTCGTTCAGTCTTCTAACCGCAGCTTCATACCCCTTATCAAAACCATGAATATCATCTGGATTGCTCATACCCCATATATTTTCACGGGGGATTATATACATAATGTGTATAGTCCCGGGCGGATTCGAACCGCCGTCTCCGGCTAACTTTACTGTTTGGGTTCCAAAGGCCAGAAGGATTGACCACTACCCTACGGGACTGCTCCTCTAAATCGTAACCAAACTACTTATTCTTTATGTTTGTCACGGCCAAGATCCTCTAAATATAGATATTCCTGCGCATACCCGCAATATGTGCCAAAATATCTCCTCGCAAATTTCGCTATCTCATCCCGTTTTTTATTCTTGCTGGCGCATTTGATATGTTCCCCGTAGAGCCGCCCCATTATCTGCTCGATGTGCGTATCCACCGGAAATGACTCAAGCTTACCGAACGCAAACAGCAAGACGCAATCTGCAATTTTATTCCCCACTCCATTTATTTTCAAAAGCTTGCGGCGTCCTTCCTCAAAAGATAAACTTTCAATGCCCTCCAGGTCAAATTCCCTTTGTGCTATTCGAGATGCTATTTCGATCACACGAGATGCGCGAAATCCCATTCTGCATGGCTCCATGTCACAGAGCTTCACCATGGAAAGTGCTTCCGGAGAGGGAAAAGAATAATATCCGTTCTCTATCCTCTCCCCAAAACATTCACACAATCGCCTGATGGAATTTGTGATGTTGCGGATCGTGTTGTTACTCGAGCAAATATATGATACAAGGCATTCCCATGGCTCCTGGCGGATGAGACGCAATCCCCTGTAATTTTTAATCAGTGAGGCTATTTTCACATCGCAGTTGATGGATGAGTAGATTTGTTGCATATCATCATCAAGCCTGAAATAATCCTGAATGACTATTTTTTCAAGGGATGAATCAATACTGAGTTCATCACCATCCTGTTTTGCCCTCACCAAAGTGCCTTTTATCACGCCAGTCCACCATTGGTTTTTTTGCCAGCGGAAGACCTGGCCGCAGGAAAGTGTGTTGTTAAGGTCAAAATCTACTGTTCTTATGCTGTACACATTCATGGATACTTCACTGTGATGAAATACATTGCTATATTCCCAATGATATAAATTCTAAATGGTTTATTAAGTCATAGGTATGAAAGAAATAGTCATCATAGGTCACAAGGCTGCGACGGCGCCTTTTTCACTGAATGACCTTCCCGGAGCTGCAGGACGCATGGACATTCTTTGCAGGTGTGTGAGTTCAGCTCTTTTTCTATCGCATGATTTAAGGAGGGATGTTCGGGTTCACATTATCTTGAAAGGGCCACCCGATGAGCCAAAGGCCATACGCTTTGACGGCAGCAGTATCAGATATCTCAGCCCTGATGAACGAAGCTCTGCATCTCTTATAAAAAAAGCTCTTGAGAAGAATGTGCGGAATTTTTGGATGGAATCGACTCCGGGTGTTAGCATAAGGAAGGGTGATTTTGGGAATATCCTTCACGAAATTAACAAGAAGGTAATTTATCTGTGCGAGGGTGGGGAGGATATCCGGGGGAAAAGATTGGCTGGAACTTTCGATGATACGGTTTTTGTTCTTGGCGACCATTTGGGGCTTACCGGGGATGAAGAAAAAACAATCGAAGAATATGAACATGAGATCGTAAGCATAGGCCCACTTTCTCTGCATGCGGATCATTGTATCGTGTTGCTGTTAAATGAATTGGATAGAAAAGAGTATTTAAACCGAAATGTGCAATCAGGGGAGGATGACTATTCTTGAAACCGCCAGGAAAATCCTGAATGAAGGTCCTATCTGTGACCACTGTCTTGGCAGGCAGTTCGCAAAACTCTCAACCGGGCTCTCGAACGACAAACGCGGAGAGGCCATTAAACTTGTTCTTGCGATGCAAGCAAGTGCAGATAATGATACTGGATTGCAGGAAGAATTGAAAAACACCAGCGAGAACAAATGCTGGGTATGCAATGATCTCTTTTTAGATCTTGATCTATGGGCTGAAAAAAGTATCCATGTGCTATCGGATTATGAATATGACAACTTTCTTGTGGGCACAAGAGTGACGGGATTGCTTGCTGAGAATGAGGAGATAGTATGGGCTGAAGGCAGATCAACATTTGCGGAGCCGCTAAAAACTGAATTGAACCGGGAGGTCGGAAAAAGGATCGAGAAGATGACTGGAAAACGGGCAAATCTTAAGAAACCGCAAATAGTTGCGCTTCTTGGCCTTGAAAATGATGATGTTGAACTTGAAGTGAATTCATTGTATATTTATGGGAGATACAGGAAACTTATTCGCGGCATTCCGCAAACGAGATGGCCATGCCGTGAGTGTGGGGGCAGAGGGTGTGAACGTTGCGATAACACAGGCAGGATGTATCAGGAGTCAGTAGATGAACTGATAAGACCCCATCTTATTGCTTCTGCGTGTTGTTATGATACGGCTTTCCATGGTGCTGGCCGCGAGGATATAGATGCTCTTATGCTGGGTGATGGCAGGTCATTTGTTGTTGAGGCAAAAAGACCGCATATACGAAATATCGACCTTGATGCTCTTTCGTCCAGGATAAACACAGAGGCTGAGGGAAAGATCGAGGTGCTGGGGCTCAAATTCGTTGAAAGCGAAACTGTTGAACAATTGAAATCAATGAAAGCAGATAAGATATATAGGCTTAAGATCATGCACAGTACATCAGAGGAAAAACTTAAATCATCCCTTAACATAATTAGTGGAACTCTCATCAAACAGAAAACTCCTACCAGAGTGCTTCACAGGCGTGGCGACCTTGAACGAATGCGCAGGGTACACAGTGCCGATCTTGAATCATACAGTGAAAATACAGCGGTCCTCGTAATCTTTTGTGAAGGGGGGCTATATGTAAAAGAACTGGTTTCAGGCGATGGTGGGCGTACCGTGCCCAGCATTTCGTCACTGATGGGATGCGAGGCAAAGGTTATAGAACTTGAAGTAATAAAAGCAGGATAAAAATAATACTTATAATTCGGAGGAATATTATGGCAAAGACCCACGGAACAAGAAGAAAATCAAGATATAAATTAAAGAAAACAGTAAGGGAGAAAGGATTATCTCCGATAAGCAGGGCAATACAGGAATTTGAGCAAGGGGCCATGGTGAACATTGACCTCGATCCCGGGATACAGAATGGTATGCCTCATCCCAAATTCCAGGGAAAGACTGGAAAAGTTATCGACCAGCGCGGCCGCGCTTATATTATCGCAGTGCTCGATGGCGATATGATGAAAGAAGTAATTGTCCTCCCTGAGCATTTGACCCCGCAAAAGTAACCGGTGAAATAATGATAGTGAAACAGATTATCAGCGAAGAATTATTGACACTCGGTGAGGTAAAGGACTTGCTTGATAGAATCAAGCAGGACAGAGAGACTGAAAACAAGGAATCAGGCTATGAATTGCGAAAAGCAATAGCGCATGCAGAAATGTTCTCGAGGCTGGATTCAAAAAATTCACGAGAACTCGTGAACGACTTGTTGAAACTCGAAAAGATGAAGCCTGAGATAGCCATACGGATCGCAGATACTCTTCCACTGTCAAATGATGAAATAAGATCGATCTATGCTAAAGAGAGGTACACTCTTACTGAACAGGAATTAAAGCAAATTCTCGAAATTGTCATGAAGTACGCCTGAAATTTAATTGTAAAACTATATAAACATCTATTCTAATTAAATAAATGTTTACGTGATGAGAAATTGATATAGAGAGAGGTATTTATGATAACCTTCGGAAAAAAGGTTGAAAAAGAAGAATTTGCTTATATTCTGGATTACCTGCATTATGGACGGTCTGATGATAACCGTCCAATGTACCAGAAAAAACCTCTTGCCCAGGGTGTAGGTGAGAAACTTTTTGTGCTTATGGAGATGATGATAAAAGAGAATGTCATCCCCAAATCTCATGACCGGGTCTATATTGGAGAAGGTGAGCGGCCTGTTATTGACCATGTAAAAAAGCGGATATCATTTACAGAACTTACACATGGCGCCCAGATGGAGCTTCCTTTAGTAGTCGAGAAAATAATCCTTACATATGAAACACGATTTCTGTCTTTCTTTAATGAAGCGTACCCGATCACGACCCGTCTGCATATGCTGGAGCTTTTGCCAGGAATTGGGAAGAAACTCATGTGGGGAATAATAGATGAAAGAAAGAAAGGTAAATTTGTAAGCTTCAAAGACCTTGTGGAAAGGGTAAAGAGTCTTCATTCGCCAGAGAAATTGATTGCTAATAGAGTGCTTGATGAATTGAAGGATGAAAATATAAAATACCGTATTTTCACAACGCCAATGCCGCAAAAAAGATGATAGAGTGAAATGGTATAAAAAAGACCAGCATTTCTTAACAGATAAACAGGTTCTTAAAAGGATCATTGAATACGGAGAGATTAAAAGCGAAGAGACGGTTCTTGAGATTGGCGCAGGGGCAGGGAACCTGACCCTTGAGCTTGCAAAAAAAGCGGAAAAAGTAATTGCGATTGAAATTGACCCGGAACTTGCAACCTCAATTCCTGTATTGAGAAACGTTGAGGTCATTATGGATGATGCTCTAAAAATAGAATTCCCCTTATTCAATAAAGTCATTTCCAATCTTCCGTATTCTATTTCATCACCTGTCACCTTCAAATTGATGCGGCATGAATTCGATTTTGGCATCCTCATGTACCAGTATGAGTTTGCAAAAAGAATGCTTGCATCTCCTGGAAATAAGGATTATGGGAGGTTATCTATTGCGATACAATATTATGCGGATGTAGAATTGCTTGAGATTGTTCCAAGAACAGCTTTCAGCACTCTTCCTGAAGTGAGATCTGCAATAATAAAACTCACACCGCATCAACCTCCCTATAAAGTCCAGAATGAAGCCTTTTTCATGAGATTTATCAAGGCCGCATTTTCCCAGAGGAGAAAAAAGCTAAAAAATGCGATAATAAATAATGCAGGATTCCTTGGAATAGAGGATGACTCCATAAAAGAATTACCAGTCAGAATGCAGGAAAAACGAGCTGAAGATTTATCCCCAGACGAACTTGCAGAACTTGCTGATATATTATTTTCCAGAAAACACAGCAAAAAATCAAATAAGATTAAATAATATCATTTCATTTACGGTTTTATGCTCCAGCTGATATATGATATAGCTCTTCGTCTCGGACTTGGTCTAATACTTGCTTTATTGCTTATATTAATCACGTCAATATTGTCAACCGCATTCTATAATCAAAGTAAGAAAATCCATATAACACTTATTTTTTTCCTTCTTGCACTTATTATTTATGCTCTTGGAGATATCGCCATCGATATCTTAAAGATGTGATTTTTTCCTTCTTAGCTTTCCGAACAATTTCTTCAGGCGGCTCTTGCCCGAAGTCTTTATCTTTATCCTTAGATAGCCCCTTTTCGAATTTATCACCATTTTGAAGACCACATCTTCAGAGCATGAATCAAGAAAATTCTTGATCTCAACGACTGCTGTATCTTTATTTATTCCTGTGAATTCGATACTCATACCCTTTTAACTAGCATTGGAATAAATATATATCCTTCCATTCCATTGTAGAAATATTATCAAAAACAGGAGGCTTTATGGTACTCGACAAACTGGGAGATTCACTTCAGGGCGCATTGCGCAAACTCGTAGGCGCAGGTAGAATTGATGAAAAAATAGTGGATGAAGCAGTACGCGATATCCAGCGAGCTTTGCTGCAGGCTGATGTAAATGTCAAACTCGTGATGACCTTATCCCAGAAAATAAAGCAGCGTTCTCTGAAGGAAGAGCCTCCGAAAGGGATGACCGCAAGAGAACACGTTGTCAGGATAGTCTATCAGGAACTTATCGGCATTCTTGGAAAATCTGCGGATGTTAAACTTACACCTCAGACTATTATGTTGGTGGGACTTCAGGGAAGCGGTAAAACAACAACAGCAGCCAAACTTGCCAGGTACTTCCAGAGAAAAGGATTAAGGACCGCGGTGGTTTGCGCTGATACGTTCAGGCTTGGAGCATACGACCAGTTAAAGACCTTATGTGACCGCATGGGGATATTATTCTATGGCGAGAAAGATATCAAGGATGCTGTGGGAATAACCAGGCGTGGCCTCAAGGCAATTGAAAAGTATGATGTGAAAATAGTTGATACGGCCGGAAGGCATGCGCTCGAGAAAGACCTTATTAAAGAAATGGAAGATATCCATATTGTGGCCAAACCTGACCATAAGCTCCTTGTGATTGATGCTGCGATGGGACAGCTTGCGAGCGAGCAGGCAAGAACTTTCAATGCCTCCATCGGGATAACAGGCGTTGTGATAACCAAACTTGACGGTACAGCAAAAGGAGGAGGCGCTCTTTCAGCCGTATCAGAGACTTCTTCAGCAATTGCTTTTATTGGAGTAGGTGAAACTTCAGATGACCTTGAGAAATTTGAAGCTGATCGATTCATATCACGTTTACTCGGCATGGGGGATCTCAAATCACTTCTTGAAAAAGCGGAAGAAATACTTAAACCTGAAGATATCGACATGTCGGGAATGCTCAGCGGGAAATTTACCCTGAAGGATATGTATAAACAGCTTGAAGCTGTTAACAAAATGGGACCGATAAAGCAGGTAATGCAGATGCTTCCTATGGGGAAACTAGGGATAAATGTTTCGGATGATATTTATCATGTGACACAGGAAAAAATGAAAAAATATAAAATCATGATGGATTCGATGACAGATAAAGAACTGGATGATCCGAAGAATATAAACAGTCCACGCATCATAAGAATAGCGCGAGGATCAGGGACAAAATATGAAGAGGTTCGGGAGCTACTGAAATACCATAAGAACATGCAAAAGGCTTTGAAAGGTATGATGGGAAACAAATTTAATTTACAGAGAATGATGAAAAAACTGGGAATGTAAGGTGTCTATTGATGCTTTTCACCTGAAAAGGCTTATGTATTAAAATAACCATTATGATAGTGAGCCGTAGTCAAGGTAGAAGGAGGCTAAAATAAATGGTCACTGATTTGAAAGAATTTGCGAAAACTGCGAAACCATCCGTAACCGTAGTCGGACTGGGTGGTGCAGGCTGTAATATAACGACATGGATAGCTGAAAAAGGATTTGTTGGCGGAAGGATCATAGCAGTAAATACTGATGTTAACCATCTATATGTGCAGAAAGCGGATAAAGCTATTTTGCTGGGTGAAAAACTCTGCAAAGGTCATGGATGCGGTGGTTACCCCGAAATGGGGGCACAGGCAGCACGCGAGAGCCTGACAGAATTAAGAGATGAACTTACTGGCTCAAATCTTGTTTTCCTTGTCGCTGGATTGGGCGGAGGAACCGGTACAGGTGCCATGCCTGTTGTGGCAGATCTTACACGTGAGCTAAGTGCTCTCACTATAGGATGCGTTACTATTCCCTTCACGATCGAGATGGCGCGAAGAGAGAAAGCCCGAGAGGCTATAGAACTTCTTGCCAAATCATGTGATTCCGTAGTGATAATCGATAACTCAAAATTAAGAGAGATAGCTGGAAACCTTCCATTGAAAGAAGCCCTCAATGTGGCCAATGCGCTTGTTGGGGCATTCGTGAAGAACCTGACCGATACAATAACGCAGCCAAGTCTTGTCAACCTTGATTATGCTGACCTTCGGGCAGTAATGGAGCGCGGCGGGATATCTTCCATAGGCATAGGCGAAAGTGATGGGCAGAACAGGGTCGAAAAGGCTGTTGCACAGGCCATTAGCACACCGCTGCTTGATGTCACGGATCTAACTTCCTGTTATGGTGTGCTTATCCATATCGTGGGTGGCGAAGACCTGACACTTGAAGAAGTAGCTGTTGCAGGCGAATTGGTAATGGACAAAGTCCCGAATACAAAGAGGATCATCTGGGGTGCAAAGGTAGATACTAATCTTACAGGTGCTGTCCGCGTCATGGCAGTATTGACCGGTGTCGAAAGCCCGTTCGTTTCCGGCGAGGTAAGGGCAAAGAAGGAAGTCGTTGTTGAAGAGCCAAAACCTGAACCAGAACCCATCAAGCCAAAAGTAGAACCCCCGAAACCACCCGTCAGAAAGGTCGAACCTCCAAAACCAGTGATAAAAGTAGTAGAAGAAAAAAAAGCCAGCAGCAGTTATATCTGGATCACTATAATCCTGATAATAATACTTGTACTTCTCTGGTATCTGACAAGATAATCTTTTTTCCGGTCACAGGCCGGAATATTTATTTTTTATCACTGGATGAATAACTTTTTCTAATACAGGACTGATCCCAAATACTTCATACTATTATGTAGTAAGAGCATATGATGCTGCAGGCAATCTATCAATGCCGAGTAGCGCGGCCAGCGCAAAAACACCTCAACAGCAACCAAACCCAGCCCCGACACCGGAACAACAAACACCTGGATCATCTCCGTCTCCAACCGATATAGATGACTCAGAGCCCCAACCGGTTGTAACTATAGATCCGTGTGCTCCAATTACGAATACTCCAAGAGGACAGGCGGTAGAGGTCAC
>JAGFND010000103.1 GCA_021409285.1 Candidatus Methanoperedens sp.
AGTTTATAGAACTTGTATATAATAAGAAGCGCGTTCATTCTTCTATAGGATATGTTACTCCAGAAGAATTTGAAATGTCAGAAGAGGTTATAAATGGGAAAGTTTCTTAACTGGTTGTCTGATATTTGGGGTTCACTCCAACCTCTTGATTTAGAGATTACATCTAGCATTAAATCCGATAAAAGGAATGTTGTCATAATAGAACCTGCACATACTGCCTTTGCTTCCTATGCTTCTCAAGACAGGCTGCGGGTACTGGATAGAGTGGCTGCTGTTCGCATTAGTGCAGGTTTTGATATATTTATGGATTGTTTATCAATACACCCTGGAGAAGAATGGAAAAAGAGGCTTGAATCTGAGATCGAAAACAGGGATCTTTTTCTATTGTTTTGGTCGGTGAATGCAAAGAATTCAGAATGGGTAGCATGGGAATGGAAGACTGCCCTGGTGAGAAAAGGAGAATCTGCTATACAATTGCATCCTCTTCAGTCAGCTACAGAAGCACCACCTCCTGAAGAACTTAAGAAATTTCATTTTGGAGATGTCTATATGGTAGTCCGGAATGCACAGGAGAGAAATAGTTAACGACTATCCAAAACAATTGCTTCGTTTATAAACCAACAGAATCATAAATCCTTGAGCATTTCTCGGTACTTCAGATCGAGATTATTACGACCTCTTTTTGGAAAATGAGGACTTCAGGCGCAGATGCTCATGGTTGTCTGCCAGTAGATATCCGTTTCAGAAGCAGGGTAATTGTTCTTCGTTTTGGATTCAGGATGCCTATACGAGCATGATAGACACCTATCTTTGCAGTCACCGGTATACCCCATCCAAAGGTATGGGGCAGGTAGATGGTGTTTTTTCCTAAAAAAGTAAATTCTTTCACTCTTATAAGCAGTTATAATATTCAATTATTTTTTGTTTTACCTGGGAAATAAATCTTTCGAAAGATTTCAGGTTGTTAATTATTTATATAAATATATTTCATATCAGGATAACTACGAACATAAAATGAAACCGTTTTCGAGACAAACCTCTGGACACGCTCAAGCCCCGCAAGGCTGGCAACATCAGCGCTGATTTTAAATAAAATTATCCGGGCGAATTATCAGGTTACTGATATTTCAGGAGTTTTAATGTCAAATTCACAAACAAAGAATGGCATAAAATCAGACGAGAGTGCTGAGCCGCAAATGAAGGTGGAAACATACAAGTTCGTGATGGGCTGGAACCACTATCCTGAGCCCGCCACTGGTGAGCGTCAGGTAAAGCTGGGCGTAAATACAAGAATGCTGGACTTCTCAATGCTCAATTTCAAGGATGGTATCAGGTGCTTTCCCGCGTATGGCCCGACAGTATTCGAGCAAAAAGAGTTAAACCCCGGCGCTGGGTTCTGTGAAGGTAATCACTATGGTGAAAAATCTAAACCCAATATTGGCAAAGCCGTCAGTCTCAAGTGCTGGCAAACCCAGTCCAGCAAAGAAGCCTGGAATGAGCATGCTGAACGGTTGCACAGAAAGGAAGCTGCGTCGGTAGAGAGAACCGTAAACCCAAAGGTACCACACGTCTGTGTCATGTGCAGGGACATGGATCCATCAAAGAAAGCATGCAAACTTTCAGAACAGAGCATGGCATCGCTGTGTTCCTTACACAACAAACATCGTGGACTGATAGTCACCCCCATCAACAAGAGACAGAGCCCGTACATGGGTTCATTGCGCCAGAAGCTTGATGAGTTCGAGAAAAGGAACCGCCCTGCAAAGATATGGCGCGTATCAACGCTGCCCACATTAAATCGCAATGATGGTAAGTTCCTTCGTTGTGATACGAACAAAGCGGGTGAACCTATAAGAGTTTACCAGGATTCTGACCCCAGGCTGGTGCCGGAAATAGCGTTCAGCCATGACCGCACAGAAGATCATTCAGGATATGACGAGTGCGCATTTCCGGATGACTGGCAGATGGATCTTGCAGAATCCAGCGGGAGCGATGATACTGTGTTCATGGATATCAATGATAACAGCGAAATCAAGCGGCAGTGTTTCGAGATGCCTAAGCCAAACTGGGTATCTGTCACCAGGAAGCGCCGTATATTCACCGGCGAATTCCGGACTTACTATACCCAGGACAAATACACTGAGCTCCATAAGGTGTGGCACTGGGATCCTGTGAAGAAGTTTTCCTTCACAGTTGAAGAACGAACAGTGGTAGTTCCGGTAAGACATGATCTCGCAGTTATGTAAACTGAGGAATACCCAACACTGATCAATGTCCAGACCGAAGAGTGGTTTGCAAAGGACATCAAGCGGGAAGCGAAAGCTACTGGTCGTTCAGAAGACGAACTGCGCGCCGAGAATACTATCCTGGTGCAGTCCAGCACGGTGATTACAAAGAAGGAGCGCAAGTACTATAGCGCAAAACGTGAAGAGGAAAAACAGAAGCGCGTCATGTCTGGGTATTTGATACTTAAAGATGTAAAGGAAGGTGTAGCCATGTCGTCGAAACATAAGTGGCCGATCCGGTCAAAGAGAGCGGTGGCGCCCATGGGTCAAGTGCCTGTTCCGTCGGGGAGGTAACACATGGCAACGATCGACCTCAATAACTTCAGGGTGTTCGTCAACAGACTGCTTGCCAATCCCATGATAAGCCAGAAGGAGAAGGAAGCATATTGCTACCTTCTTGAGCATTACCTGCACGAGGCAAAAGAATATTGCGGCTTCAAGTATCTTTACTGGATGGATAAAGGATGCAAAGAGTGGAAGGTTGCTGGAGAACCTGGGTTTCCAGAGAAGAGCAAGTACCTTGGCCCTGAATATGACAGGGCTTATTATTAAGGGATGAAAGTATGTTAAAAGAAATTCAAAACAAGATCAATTCCCCATCAGAGGAGGATTGTTTAATAGTGTAGCTGCCACATCCAGCCCACTTGATCAATAGCATGCAATGGTGATGCATAAAAGCAATGAAAACCATAAAAATTGAGAGGATAAAAGTATGACAGAATGTAATAATGAAATTGTCGGTCTTTTTCCGTCTGTCAAAAGCGGTGCTGTTGAGCGCGGACTGTGGAGGATCCCTCTCTTCTTCGATAAAAGTTTCAAGAAAGACAGAGGCTGCATCCGTTTGCGCCGCTACATCGTCCATATGGCAGAAATGGGTGCTACAAAAGAGGCGATGATGGATAAGACAAACGAGATATATGAGGAATTCTTAGCGCTTATTGATAAATATCCGGCTGATGAGAAGACTATGGAAAAACGAAAGCGTCAACTGGATAAATACATGATGGAGTTCGTAGAAGAGGTAATCGGGCTTATAGCAGAAGGGGATGCAACGCGTATATTTTGATAAAATCAATGGTTCCCCCAAAAACCAGCTGCTCTCCAGTGTTGTGGCATGCCGCGAGAATTTAAAGATTGGTTCATTTCTGCCATGATTCCCCCATTACTACTTCAACAATGCAAGGAATACTTTTAAGATACTCGCTGCCTGCTGCTTCCATCTCATCTTTAATTATCTGGGCAGCTTCTGTAACCCTGTCTTCTTGAACTTCAAAAACCAACTCATCATGAACAGCATTGATCAACTTTGCATTAAACGGTTTCAGCTTGTGGTATAATCTGCCCATTGCGGTTTTGGTTATATCGGCGCTGAGTGATTGGATCGGGGTATTTCTTCCCATATTCTCATATTGCCAGTCTTCAAGACCTGGATCAAATCTGACTATACGCCCTGATTTATTCCTTATCTGCTGCTGTCCTGCAGCTGTCCTTGCTGCTGTGTGCAGATAAGACGCCAATACCGGATAATTTTTGAAGAATGTATTTCTAAACTCCTGTGCCTGTTCAATTGAAATATCGATGTCATAGTCGTTCTTTGTTTTTTCCTTAAAACTTTGTGCTCCCAGCCCATAAGCGAAACCAAAGTTTATTGCCTTTGCCTGCTGACGTTCATCCTTTGTGATCTCCGATTCTGGCTTATTTAATATCAGCGAGGCTGTTAATCTGTGAAGGTCACGATTGTTTTTGTATATCTCCAGGAACTTGGGTTCTTGAGATACTTCTGCTATAATCCTTAGCTCGATCTGTGAATAATCAGCGGTAATTATCTTATTTCCCACACCTGCTTTAAACAAAGCCCGTATGCTTTTATCATGCGGTACTTGCTGCATGTTAGGCTTACTGCTGGTAAACCGTCCTGTGTTTGTACCACACTGGTTAAAACTCGGCTGGATCCTCCCGGATACTCTGTTAAGATGCCCGGGGTATTTGAGTATAAATCCAGTTAATAACTTCTGCTGTTTGCGATACTCTTTTATTGCTTTACCTATTGGATGGACAATACCAGACAGAATCTCGTCCCCTGTTGAGTTGATTTTTAACCCTATTCTCCTCATCACCCTGAGTAATTGGATGTGACTATCCAGGTTTACGGCAGGAAGCCCAAATAAATCAAGATTCTTGTATCCGGATTCTTTCAGGATAGTTTTTACCTTTAATTCTGCGTCCTCTATTTTCTTTTTTGTTTCGCCCTTGACCCTGTTTAGCCCATCAATATCTAAAGTCAGCCCCGATAGTTCAAGCCATACGGTTGCGGGAATACAGCCCATTTCTATTTCAAAAACTTTCTCAAGCCCAAGTGCTTTTAGTTGCTCTTGCTGCTTCTTATGGATCTCAGGTAAAACAGCTACGTCCATTGCCGCATATTCGATCTGCTTCTGAGTCAGCTCCCTGCCATTAAAAGACATCCTGACATCCCGGGATTTATTTAGCTGGATTCCTGTGTATTGCTTTGCAACAGCTTCCAGAGTTGCTGTACCTTTCCGGCGCGCCTTCTGGCCACCGCTTATAAGGATTTCAGCAATATAAGTATCAAAAAGAGTGGTGGGCTCTATATTGAAGTGGTGCTTTATGAACTTTAGATCAAATTTGAGGTTATGACCAACTACGAGACTGCTGCTGCTTTCCAGTAGATCTTTCAATTTCTGAATACTTGCAGGATCTTTCAGATTGTCAAGAATAATTTTTTTGTCTCTAAGGACCTGCACCAGAGTAATCCTATCTTTAAATGGATCCAATCCCGTTGTTTCAGAGTCGAAGTAGATAGGGTTCATAAACCCATCTCTACAGCATATGTTGTTCCATTGAGTGTAATGTTATTCAGGTCTTCCCCCCGACCCAGACCCGGACTCTTCTGTTCTGGGCCAGTTGGGGGAGTAATCTTGAAAATCCTTTCAACTATTGGCATTATTTCTGATGGTGTGTTACCATCATTCTTGTTCTGCTCACAGTACCAAAATACAAAATCTGTTTTTGTCAAAGAATTGATAGATTTTTGGTTTTTTTCCTGCCAAAGTTTTCCAAATTTTTCTATTTTTGTATCAAGTGTTTCAAGTGAGATATTTGCATGATTTGCGTCATTTACGTCATCCTGGACATTAACAAAGTTTGCAACATTTGCGTCATTAGCGTCATATGAGACATTTTGATCTGTTTTTGGGTTTAACACCGATTTTGCAGCATTATTTGAATTCTGCGTCATAAAGCATGACGCAGATTGTGCAACGGTAGACACGAATGACGTAGATGACGCATTATCACATAAACTCTCTCGTGTAGTAAAATTTGAATTATTTACCATAAACTGCGTCATTTGCGTCACTGCGTCATAATTAAAGCCGCCATGTATCGTTTTCATTTCTTCATATGCGTCAGAAATATGACGCTGCAATTTCAAGCCTAAAAAGCTTACTCCCCTCATATTCTTTGGCAGTCTTTTGTATCCCCTTTCTTCGAGATTAGAAATAAATTTCTTAAGTGGGTATGGATTATAGTCTTGAATCCCACACCACACTTTATAAATTGTATGAAGAGGTAGGCTATACTCAACAGCCCCTTTTTGGAGAACACAACAATCCTTAAAAAACTCTCCAAACACATCCATTTCATCCTTATACTCAGCAGTAGCCTCGAGTATCTCATCCGGTACTTTTAGCCCATCTTTTTGCCATTTTAAACACCCTTCTAAACACCAGTTAAGGATTCCTGCTGCTTCTGCTTGCAGTTTTATATCAAGGTTCTTATCTTGCTGTTCGTCCGGAATACACACCTCAAAAGGTATTAATTTTATACGCCTCCAAATACCCCTATCCTGTCCCCTGATAATTGGTTTGAAGTTAGTGTAGAGCCACAATTTAAACTCAGGCAAAAACTCAAACGCCTCCTGGTATAACCGTCTTGCTTTTATCGGATCTCTACCAGTCAAATCCTTTACCCGGCTCTCATTAAGGTGTGTACCCTTCTCTGGTTCACTCACACTCACCAAGCGGGCACCTTTTAAACAGGCCACATCTGAACTTGCACAACCACTACTTTGTTGTTTTGTTGCTTGAATGGTTTCGATATTTGCCTTTGTGTGATAATCTCCCATCAAGTAAATTAAAGCGCCCGTGAGCTTGGATTTCCCATTACCACCAATACCATATAAAATATCCAAATCCTCTTCCCGTGTCACTCCGGTCAGGATATAGCCGCTTTTTCTCTGGATATACTCTATTATGTTTTGGTTGTTGTTGAATATACTATTCAGAAATCTTTTCCACTCAGGACAATCGGCCGCCGGGTCAAAAGTTACGGGGGATATTTTTGTAATAAACTCGTTTTGAGCATGCGGTCTCAATAACCCAGTCCTCAAATCAAGCGTTCCGTTTTGGACATTGAAGAGCCACGGGTCGGTATCAAACGTTTCGGGAAATATCGATACCCCCTCCTCACTACAAGCAAGTTCAATCATATTATTAAAACTACTTGCCGATTCGCTTTTCATAGCAAATAATAATAATCTTTTTCTTTCCTCTAAATCCTCCTCAATTCCCGCATCCCCATAAATCGAATCAATTACTTTGCGTGCATATCTTTGGAGCTTTCCCGATTTATCCACATCCCAATGCTTCCCATTCCACACCAACCATGACTTCCAGGGATAGCAATATCTGATACTTGCTCTGAACATATCCACAAGCCTTTTCCCATTTCCCAGGTCTGTTTTATGGTACGGAAAACAGCCAATGTCTTTCAAGCCAACTTTCTTATCTTGTCGCCGCTGTTCGCATTTCTCGCACTCCTCAACATTCACATAAGCTGGGAGTTTTGCTTTTAGGGTCTCACATCTCCATGTCTTTGCTAGATCAATGTGGTCCCACTCGGTTAATGTATGCTTCTCATCGTATTCCTCACGATACATCAACTTAGCGAACATTCTGATATGTTCTTCTTTTGCACCAGCAGCTTTCAGGTCAGTACATACTGCAAGCATGTACTCACGCCCATCTGCGCCATGCACGTTTGGCTTTTGTTTGATCACATCCCGGAAGCACGACCGGCATTTGCCCAACATTCCATTTAATTCATCATCAGTTTTGAACAACAACTTGAGATTGGCTTTGAGGCCAGCAGACATCTGAATTACTGGCGCACCAGGATTAATCCATTTATAAACCTCTCCGGATTTATGAATAGATGGTGGCAGCACTGCATTATGGCTTTCACTCAATATCTCAATTCCCAGAGCAGGATGTTTCCGGGAAGAAATTTCAGGATCGTACTGAAAATATATATGTTCCCTACCTTCTGTCCTTCGACTTCTTAAGGTCTCAAACTCAAATCCTTTGAATATATCTTCAAGAAATAGCATGTGGTCTAAATCAATAACCATAACCCCACTGGCTTTTCCACAAACTAAGCCAATATTGTTTCCTTTTTGGATATACGATCCAATATTATCAAGAGTTTTTGTTAATTTTTGCCATTCCGATAACAACGGTCTTTTTCCTGGACTACTGCCGGGATCATCGTGACGAGCCAGGGGATGAACTATCCATCCCCTTGCGACATATTCTTTGGCGGCATACAGCATTTCTTCTGAGGAGAATTTCACTGTCACAGAGCCTCCTGTCCTTATTCTTGGGTATTAATTACAGGCACAGTGCTGGGAATCTTTTGCACTATTAGCCTTTCTCCATCGATTGAGACTATTACTTCGTCACCCGCATGTATGCGATTTTGGGAGTCTTTCCTCACGTCGGCCGGAACGTAGATATGTATTCCGCCGTGCCCGAATTTTACGACTTTTGATTTGGCTTGTATAGCCATTTACATCACCTTTAACTTTAAGAACTGAGCGGATTGTATATAAAGAATATCTTACTATTGTATTATTTTGGTAATACAATGCTACTATTACTATTTCTTCAACAGGGCTCTGGCACTAATTTCCTTGCTACCAAGTAGTAAAATATCAATAGAGGACTATCTTCTTTTTTTTTGCTGTTGTGAATCCATGGGATCTATGGTACCGTTCTCTATGGAAATTCAGACTGAACATAGATGAGTATTAAGAAATGCAGAGTGTCAATCCCCAAGGCTATTTTCCAGCCACCCGCCCGCGCACCCCCAAAAAAAGGCTGGCGTTTGTGTTCGTAAATGGCAAAACCGCACATTACCAATATATATGGCGGGCGGGAATCAGTACATCCCATGAGTGCCTGTTATCTAAGCAGCCCACAAAACCGTATCAGTCAAGTTGTGCTGTTGTGCATATAACTGGCAAAAACTGTGCATTATGGGTATTGTTCAGTGACCCATTGGGATAAATATGGTATTTTACTGCTCATTAATTAATTTTCTAACATCTTCATCTGATTTTTCTCAACTCTAGATTAATTTCATCAATATCAAAAGCTTCTGGATCAAAACTGCCACCTGCCCATTCCAGCATTTCATCATGTTCCGGATTATTGGGATCCTGAATTGTTTCTAGAAAGTCGTCATATCCACCAGCTCCACCACAATCCTCAGGGGGACATGTACGTTTGCCTTTAATGCATATGGGGTAT
>JAGFND010000104.1 GCA_021409285.1 Candidatus Methanoperedens sp.
CAAGAGGAAATCGATATTGCCGGTGAGGAGAAAATACCCGAGCTTGTTCTGGAAAGAGTTGCGCTTGTGAATGTTTTCAAATAGCGGAATACAGTCTATCTCCCAAGCTTAGCATGAGCTTTTGCAAGATGCCGTGCGGCAAGAGCACCAATGAGTGAAATTTCACCGGCCAGAACTGCAGCTACAATTATCTCTGCAAGCTTCTTTGCATTCACACCGGGCGGGTCACCTGCACCTCCTACGCCAAGAATGCTCAGGCACTCATGCTGTGCACCGATATCTGTCCCTCCGCCCACTGTTCCCACAGGAAGCGATGGAATCGTGACCGAACAGTACAGCCCCTCCTCGACAATTTCCATATTTGTAATAGCAGTGCTTGCTTCAACCACATGCGCTGCATCCTGGCCGCATGCTATGAACATGGCAGCGGCTATATTTGCGGCATGGGCGTTAAATCCGAGAGACACTGCACGCGCGGAACCCAGCAGGTTCTTCCTGTAATTTACCTCAAACATTTTTGAAGGTGTGGTTTTTAATTTTTCATGAATTGTATCCGTGCTAATTATCACATCAGATGATACTGTCTTCCCCCTTCCCAGAATAACATTGACAGCAGATGGTTTCTTATCTGTGCACATATTGCCCGATAATGCGATAAGTTCCACATCATTCTCAGACAGTATCAGATCCACAGCTGAATCAGTTGCTATCGTTGCCATATTCATTCCCATGGCATCCTTTGTATCATAGGAAAATCGAAGATACACACTTCTTCCTGCTATAAATGGTTCAACTGAAAGCAATTTGCCAAATCTTGTTGTCTTTTCTGCACATTCTTTTAAACGTATAAAATTGCTCGAAACCCAGTCTATCAGGCTTTTTGCGCCAATAATGCTATTTGCCCTGAAAACCGGTGCACGTGTCATCTTATCATCAAATATCCTTGCATTTGCACCTCCGCCAGCGGTGATGACAGAACTCCCCCGGTCTACACTCGCAACAAGAGCACCTTCGGTGGTCGCAAGAGGCAGGTAGAAATCGCCTTTGGCATACTCGCCTTTTATGTGAAGCGGGCCTGCTATCCCCAGGGGTATCTGCACGGCTCCGATCATGTTTTCAATATTCCGTTTTGTGACTTTCTCAAGATCAAGAGTAAAATCGCCTGTGTGAGATAAACTTGCTCCAGTCAATTCAGAAACAGCAGTGCGCCGAAGCTTTATTGCTGTATCAGGATCAAGTATTTTATCGATCTCGTGAAAACTGACCTCATGCCTTTTTAGTTTTTCAAGGAGTCCTCTATCCATAGGCGTTAATTGGTCTTGATGGTAAAAAAGGTTTCAGTGAATAAACCTAAAGGTTGATCACAAGCTGCCCTTCCTCACAATATTTCAGCATAAGATCAGCGACTTCAAACGAATGTATCATTTCAACTCCTTCTATTAGTTCATCTTTCTCAAATCCGATCATCGATGACGCCAGTTCGCAGCATTTGAACTGTACTCCCAGTTCCATACATTCCCTGACGCGCTCATCATATGGGGGCGTTCCTGTTTTCCCTTTCTTTGCAAGTATCACACCCATCGGTCCCCAGAGGACTATGATCACATCCAGATCCTTCTTCCGGTAATATTTCGCGAAGCGTAATATCTCCATAGGACTTGTGCTCTCATAAACCATGTTCTTCAGGAACAAAAGGACCCTTGTGACTTTCTTTCCAGTCATAAATAAGTAATATCTGGATACGGATATTTTAAAGTATCTGAATCTGGCCAAATGCCTGATTTCCAGTCGATTACAGAATTACAGAACATACCTATTTAAACCTTGCAAAAGAATCAACAACTCAATACATATTCAAGGAGCTATACAATGGTGCGGCTGGAAAAGCAGGGTGATTCATTCGTAATGATCACCGGTTCCGGGGAAAAACCCGATATCAGTGTTCTGATTAATGCCATAGCAGAGCTCATGAAATCCCCCCCTGATAATGCAAAGTTGAGAGAGGGACTTCTTTATCTTGACGAATCATCAGCAGCGGAGGTCAGAAAAGATATAAAAGCTGCTCTTCAAAAAGCGCTTGATAAAAAAGGTTTGACCGTTACAGACTTATAAAACGAATACAATCCTTTATTGATGCCAGATATTTTCCTGATACCCATCATAAATATGTTCGAAGTCCATGATGCTGCTATGAGGGAATGGCTTAATGGACTTGATCAAAGTTCATTGAGATCGCACCTTGATTATCCTTTCAGGCTTGAGAGGTTTTTCCCAGAGACTGTGCGGCGCGCATTAAAAAGAGCAGATGAGGTCCATAAAGAGATCCTTGAATTACTCGATATTATTGATCCCGATGCTATTTTTCTTGATATCTCCATAGATCTTATTGAGCTTGAAAATAAATACAATAAAAGATCGATCTCAACTCTTGAATTCTGGTCATTATGTTATCATATACCGGCAAGGATAGAAACACCATTTAACGCTCTTTACAATATTTACATCAAAGAGATCTTCAAGAGGAGTACAAGATTCTTAGAAAATAAAGAAAATCTTCCGTTAAGTGTTGTATTTTATGGGGAGAAACTCGAAAAACATGAAAATTTCATCAACTTATACCGGAATGTCCTTCTAAAAGACGACCAGTTTCTATTGCAGATGGCAAGGACGGTAAATGAGATAACATCTTTCCGCGAGCGGCCAAAGCATCTATGGCACTCCTGGGCACAGGATAAACTCATGGCTATTTCTTATGAAGAAACAGAACAATTCTACGATGAGCTCCTTAGCCGAATGAAAGGCCTGCTTGAATTCAAGATCAGGGATTTTATTGTAAAAAATTTAAGAAATGATGCTGCGGAATTTGTAAATGCATATGAGAACTTCCTTGATAATAATAAAACATACGATGGATCAGTTATTTCAAATATATTTGAAGGATTAAAAGTCATTACCAGGCAATCCGAATTCTCATCTATTGTGATCTTTTGCGCACCATGGCACTATTCTGCCATACTTTATTCCCTGAAAAAAGATACAAGATTACCCGGGATGAATATCGCCCCTGCCAGAATTAATATAGATTCCCTTATTGATAAAATGAAGCCTTTCCTGCAAAAGGACAGGATAATAGAAAACGATTATAATATAGCCCTGAACATTCTGGGCAGGAAAAAACCAGATAGATCAGAGCTTACGCATAATATGATATCATAATTCTCCACACAATAAGAACAATAGACCCCATGATGATGAATTTTGTGAAAGTCTTTTTGACAAGCAGGGCAAGTTCAGCCGGACCTGACCATTTCACAAGAAGGATCTTATTTCCCGTGCTTATCAAACTTGCAAGAACTGCTGTCAGTGCTGCCGTGCCCGGCGTTATCAGGCCGTCTGCCGCAAGGGCGGTAGCAGATGCAGTTACAACGGCGCTGCTTATAAAACCTCCAAGTGCGGTTGCGTAAATTCCTGCAACCCCTGCCCATATATGTGCGAATCTGGACACTATTGATAATGCCCCGAAGCCGAATGCGAATTTTATCGCGGATGAAAGTGCAAATGGTGATTCAAGTTGTATCGTCTCACTAACATGAGCCTCTTTTTTGGATCTTATTAATGGTATCAATGCAAATGACGTAATAATAAGCATAGGTATCAGCATGAACAGGAACACCCGCCCGCTTGGATCTACGATAAAGGCTATCAACAAATTTCTTATCAGCATGGAAGAGTTCGCAAGGATTATTCCCACAAAACCTGATCCTACAAGTTCTCTCCTTTTTTTTGCAAGAACTGAAAGTGCACCTGTTGTAGCTTCACTGTTGACAAGACCGCCAAGCAGTCCGGACAGAGGTATGCCGTAGCGCGTCCCCAATTCTTTCATCACGACAAAACTTATGAAGCTGATGGTAGCCACAATAATCACGATAAGGAGAACCCATCTTGGATTGATCAATCCGAGGAGCATTTCATCCGGGGTAATTGGGTACAATATAAAAATAACAGCAAGGAAGCGAACAGCACCCTGTATTTCTCCATCTGTTAAGTTTGAGGCGAAAGAATGAAGCTTCCTTTTTTCTCCCAATAATAGTGTTATAATCACACCTCCCACTATAGCAATGAGGTACAGGTTATAGGTTATCATGATCCCCAGAAGGAATGTGCAGTAAAGCGCTATCGGGCCTGTTATTCCTGAATTCTTGAATACGACATTTTTTACATATGTATAAATTGCAGAAATAATTGCAAAAAATACAAGAGTGATCAATAAAACCCCCTGTCCAGTTATCTGTGCAAGGTATGAAGATATCATTCCTGTTATGCAGGCTATGGTGAAGGAGCGAACTCCTGCAATCAATTCTTCTCCTTCAGGACGCCTGTGTTCTCTTTCAATTCCGATCAGGCTGCCGATCAAGAGGGCAAGAGCTAATTTCTGGAAGAAATTAATGTTCACATCCATATTGCTGAAGGTCTGTGATACAAGGTCAAGCATTAATAATCAAATGGTTATATTTTTTTATATACTTATGGAAGTAAAAAATATGGGCATATCAATCAAATGACATATCCTGATGACAAGGAGGCATGAGCGGGAGTCTTAAATGTTATAAAATATTTTTCATGACCTCAGAAAGCCTCCCGCCCATGTGTGGCTCTTGAAAATGATCAAAGCTGTTCTTTTTTTTATGTACGAAATGAAAGGGAAGGAAAGGAAAAAGATCCTTTCCCATAAGTTCCCACTCCTTTGGATCTTATAGTTTCTTTTGTACAATTCTAATAATACTTTCATACCCGGATATTTCTTGTTATTACATTAATTCACATTTCCAATTTATTAATTTTGGTAAAGTTAGTACGGAAACATTTAATCTATCTATTTATTATCTATGTGAGTGGCATGAATCTCAGGAAAAGTATCTCTTTGGACGAAGAGTATCTTAAGAAAATAGAGCCACTCGTTCAAAAACACAACGGCAATCTGAGCGCTGTCATACGTGAAATCATTGATCTTGCAGATTATGCTTATAAGGATCCTGATTCCGTAAAGAGGCTTATTTCGGGGATGAGAAATAAGCAAAGCCTGACCTCTTCGACTCTTGCCTGGGCGTTAAAAGATCTTGCCGGCAGGCGTCCGGATCGGGAATTTGTAAATAACATAATTGGGAAGGATATTTATTCTATCACTTATCTTGAAAAGCGCTTGAACGAGCTTCTGGGAGAAGTCTATTGGGATTCTTCGGTAAAAATAACTTCAGATGATGACAGAGCGCCGCAGAATGCTTCATTTATCATAACCGGAAAGAATCAGGATATGAACAGGTTCATAGGAGCTTTTATAGCCGTATTCGTGTCCGAAAAATATGATTTTGGCATATCAAACACAAGAAGTGAAAATAACTTTTTTGAAATGCATATGGTAAGGGGTAGCAGGGAATGGGCGCTAAAAAGCACAAATGATCAATTCGGGTATATGGAACCTGCTTTTTCCGAGTTTTATAAAAGACCGGACTTCTGGAATATGGTACTGTCTCTGTATTCAAAGATGAATTATGACATAGTTGTAATACCAAAACAGTTTTTTGAAGAGATCCTTGGTGGAAAGTCATCTCATAAAATAACAACGGTTATTGAAAAATTCTATGGTTGTCCAATAAACCAGATCCCGGTGGAGGATTTATTAAAGCGAATTAAGGATGTTTATTTATGTACGGGCCTGATAGAAAATGCGGACATCGACAAAGAATCGCTAATACTATACCATTCATTTACCGAACCCGAATCCATTAAGAAACTTGCCCTTATGTTTGTGGAATTACTGAGATTGAGCGGGCACGCATACAGTTCCGTAACAAGCAGAAACCTCATAGTCTTAAATCCCATTCCCGGAACAGCCAAAATACTTGTAAAAATGATTGATACAATGAGGAATTCAGAGTTGCAGTTTGAGAAATATCATGCAGATATCTTAAAAATGTTGGATATGTTAAAAAATATGCCTTCAAATGAAGAGATTATTAGATCAATGGGTTGGAAATTCGGAATAATGATAATAGAAAATTACCAGAAATATAAAAAGGTAAGTACCTGGGATGAAGAAACTTTTATTGCGTACATGAAAGAAACAAGCTCTATCCTCAAAATGGATTCAACCTGGGAAATCATAAGCAAGAATGCGATCTATGGCAGGATCAGAAGTTTTCCATGGGTAGAAAATGACACCAGGATAAATAATCTTAACCGGACGTTCATAAAGGGGATGTTCCAGGGGTGGGTATCGCATGCCTTTGGCGAAGAGACAGAAGTAGTCCTTACAATGCCCGCAAAAGATTCGGGGAATGATTTCAGCGAAATTTATATTGATTTGAGATTATCATGAGAGATGAAGTTCACCTGCTGCCAAAAATGATCCTGGAAATCAGTGAAGCCAAGGATTTCCAATCAGCAATAGAAGTTGCATTGAAGAATATATGTGAAATCACAGGCTGGAATTATGGGGATGCTTGGATCCGAAGCAGTGATGAATCTGTGCTCGAACGTATTCCTGCAGCATACTGCAGTTCCGGAAGTCCTGTGAAGTTCAAGGAATTAAGTGAGAAGTTCACATTTCCCCTTGGCACCGGGATGCCAGGGCGTATCTGGCTCTCAAAAAAGTATGAATGGGTGCCCGATGTTTCATTAGTCTCCAAAATAGAATTCCCCCGTGCGAAATTTGCCAGGAAGGCAGGTTTCAGGGCATGTCTTGGGGTTCCGATCATTGCAGGGGATGAGGTGCTCGCAGTTCTTGTCTTTCTCATGTTTGAATCCAGAGAGGAGGAAATGCGATTTGTTGATTTCATTTCAGGGGCTGCGGCTGAATTAGGTTCTGTAATCCAGAGAAAAAAGGCAGAAGAACAGCGCCGTGCGGCTTCATTATATGCAAGGAACCTGATCGAGGCAAGCCTTGATCCTCTGGTCACCATTAGCCCTGAAGGTAAGATTATGGATGTGAACAAAGCTACAGAGGGAATAACAGGAATTCCCCGTGAACGCCTCATAGGTACGGATTTCTCTGATTATTTTACGGAACCTGAGAACGCAAGAAGGGGGTATCATCAGGTGTTCTCGGATGGGTATGTAAGAGATTATCCACTCAGTATTCGTAACATCTCAGGAAACATAATCGACGTATTATATAATGCTACAGTTTATCGGGATGAAAATGGGCAGATCCTGGGCGTATTTGCCGCAGCCCGCGATATCAGCCAGATCAAACAGGCAGAAGAAGAGATCAGAAAGCTGAATGCCCAGCTTGAGCGGCGGATAACTGAACGTACGAGACAGCTTGAAGCTGCGAACAAAGAACTGGAAGCTTTCAGCTACTCAGTCTCACATGATCTTCGCGCTCCGCTCCGGAGCATCGATGGGTTCAGCCAGGCGCTGCTGGAAGATTATGGTGGAGTGCTTGACGCGCAGGCTAAAGATTACCTGACAAGGGTGCGTTCTGCAAGCCAGCGCATGTCACAGCTCATCGATGATATGCTGGTGCTATCGCGAGTAACGCGGCGTGAAATGAAGCGTTCTGCCGTTGATCTCAGTGCACTGGCAAACATGATCGCTGCCGAGCTTTTGAAAGCGCAGCCACAGCGCCGTGTGGAGTTCAATATATCGCCCGGATTGGTCGTGAATGGGGATGCTGAGCTTCTAAGGGCAATGCTTGAGAATCTGCTTGGAAATGCATGGAAATTCACGTCAACCCGGCAAAGCGCAACAATAGAATTTGGTGTTAAGGACCTCGACGGTAAGCCTTCATACTTTGTGCGCGACAACGGTGTAGGTTTCGATATGGCGTATGCTTCTAAACTTTTCCAGGCTTTCCAGCGCCTTCATTTACAAACAGATTTCCCGGGCACAGGTATAGGCCTTGCTACTGTAAAGCGCATTATTAACAGGCACGGCGGGCGCATATGGGCAGAAAGCGAGGCAGGAAAGGGTGCGACATTTTACTTTAATTTATAAAAAAGGAGGAAATAAAATGATGAAAAGAAAAATATTGCTTGTGGAAGACAATCCTGACGACGTTGTGCTTACATTACGAGCCTTAAATAAAAACAATATCGCAAATGAAGTGATAGTTGCCAAAGACGGGATTGAAGCCCTGGATTATTTATTCGGAGAGGGAACTTATGCCGGCCGCGATCCAACAAGGGTGCCGGCAGTCATACTGCTGGATTTGAAACTGCCAAAGATAGACGGTCTGGAAGTTCTGGAGCGCCTGCGGAAAGATGAGAGAACAAAATTTGCTCCGGTTGTAGTTCTTACTTCTTCCAAAGAAGAGCAGGATCTTGTCAGGAGCTATAAATTGGGTGCCAACAGCTACATCCGGAAACCGGTGGACTTTATCCAGTTCAGCGAAGCGGTTCGCCAATTGGGGTTGTACTGGCTGGTCCTGAACGAGCCTGTACCGTGATCCGGTGAGATCAAATGGACTCACCACTTCGCATATTGATGGTGGAGGATTCGGAAGATGACGCCCTGCTGCTGCTAAGAGAACTTCGAAGGGGGGGTTATAATCCAACTTTTGAAAGAGTAGATACTCCCGAAGCCATGAAGGCCGCACTTGAAAGAGATACCTGGGACGTGGTGATATCCGATTATGTCATGCCCCGCTTTTCCGGGCTTGATGCGCTTTTATTATTGCACGGGGGCGGGCTTGACCTGCCATTTATTATAGTGTCAGGGAAGATCGGTGAGGACATAGCAGTGGAAGCCATGAGGGCTGGGGCACATGACTATTTTTTGAAGGGCAACCTTGCAAGG
>JAGFND010000105.1 GCA_021409285.1 Candidatus Methanoperedens sp.
AAAAGCTGTTGTTCAGATGTTTTTTTCCAGGCACTTTTCAGGTTTTCTATCTCGTTTTCTATTATTTCCATGGCGATTTTCCAGATACCCATTAGGGTTTTTATGGGAGTTAAGGTGGTCGCCATTTGACGGTAAGGTAAACTGTTAAAAGTGTGGACATATTTGCCAGGGATGATCAAAATAGTAAAGGGTTCAGTTCTCCCACACACACAGGAACGGGGGAACTCATCACATACAAGACGGACGGTACGAAAAAACCGCCGGTGCCCATATCGGCTTTAACGGATATCTCGCTTCCGAAAGAAAGGTTTATCCTCAAAATCATACTTGACTTCGAGAACAACTCGATGGAAGACCTCTGGCTGGCATTGACATGGGGGAAATGATAATGAAGGTGGATTTCGCCATACGAACCTGATACCGATGTTTTTATGGAGCCGCGTTCTTCTCCTCCAATCCCTGCAAATAAAGATCCCTTTTCCGTCTACCAAAGTTTTCCTGCCCATGGCACATTATTCTCGTTTGTATCGGGTATGTTCTTGATGAATAACCAGTACCCATGTCCCTGTTTCAATGTTGGTTCACGAAGTGTTAGGTCCACACCTGCAGTAAAGGTTCTTGGGATTGCTCCATCAAAGGCTACCAGTCTTGAATATAGCCACTGTGAAGGCTGCTCGCCGTTACGCAGGTCTGCAAACGTCGCCTCTGGTGTCATGTTGAGCCGAATACTGTCTATTGTATCGTCCCTGCTTGCGCTCACTCCTATCAGGTTCCAGCCTTCAAAAAGGTTCCTGGTTGGTGGCTCTATGATAACGCTCGTATCTGCGATAAATCCGAGTTTCTGGTTGTCAACTGTGACATTGATCCAGTATCCATAGAGCGGCTGCAGGTCGGTTGGTGTAACGAATGACGTTGTGGCAGGATTGAAGGTCTGGACACCGTTATTTTGCACCAGCTTCATTGTCTGATTGATATCGCTGGGATCGTCGAAGGAAGGTATGGATATAAGATTCCAGCCCCTGCTGAGACTCGTTATCATATCTGCGAATTCCACTATCGTGCTACCTTTTATGGTTCCGTTTGTAGCCGTAACAGTTACGAACTGGGCGATGCTTGAAGTGGCATGGATGGTTGCATTTCCATTCACGAAAGTTGCAGTCCGATCGAATGTCACATGGCTCATATTGTTCGCTATTATAGTTATGTTTGCCGTTCCATTAAAGAGTGGTTGAGGCAAGCTGCCATTAAGCGCCATGACATTTATGTTTATTGTAGTTCCTTTTAGCTCGACTGACATATCCGGTGTTAGGAGGAAGGAGGTTGGTGGTGTGACCACTGGTATCAATGCATTTGTGAAGTTCTGGTTAATCACATCAGCGCCCGCTATAAGAACATCAGTAGACGTTGAAGTGACGTTCGTCCAACCTGTTTGCATCATCTCAGTCACTGTGTATGTGCCGTTTGCAAGTCCTGTGAACTGATACATGCCGTTCGCATTTGTAGCAGCGGGGACATTCATCGTAGCGTTCGTGAGATTTATCGTCCATCCAGGAATACCCAGGTTATTGGCGCTATTGATCTTATACCCTGAGATACTGCCAGGGGTGGGCGAGATCACCATCCAAATCCATTTCTGCATAGCTGTACCATTTGCATTTACTGCAACTGCAGTTACGTTCCATATTCCAGGTGCTGCGCTGGAATTGGCATAGGTTGATTGAGTTATTTCGGTCTGGTTGAATACTTCCGTTCCATTGATGTACCAGGTAACGTTCACAGTCTGTTTAGCGGCTATGTTAAAGATTCTAGCATCTCCCGCAATATTGCTCACTGGTGATGTCGGAGCAAAGCTAACTATTGCAGGCGCTCCAGGTGCTGGGGCGGGTGGGATCTCATATTCAACCAACGGGTAGAATCTCAGGATGTCGCTGTCTGCTACCCTGAACTTAATTTCATCCGTGATGTTGACGGTACTGTTCCTTGAGAGAGATATTGTCCTGTCTTTGTTATTGAGTATTATGGAGTCATCATCCGCAGTCACTACTTCCATATTCCCGAATACATCTGTAGCATTGATTTCTATGGAGTTTTTCGAGATTGCCCATGTGTATCTAAGTTGCACGATACTTGTGGAGTCGCTTACAAATATTGTATCGATATAAGTAACAAATGATGGTGCGTTTGTCTCTCCTGCAAGGCCCTCTGTAAAGACATAAATTTCACCCTGTGCGATTATCTTATCATCCAATATATTGCTATCTCTACTTAGAACAAGCCTGACCCGTTTTGGAGATGAACTAGCATCAATACCCATAACCTTTAAATTCCAGCCGTCACCAATATTCCATGTCTCTCCAATAGACAAAGTTTTCTTTTCAGATGTTGCGCTGCTCTGTTCAATTATAAGCCTGGACAATTTCCTTGCTTTACCTTTGACCGCTACATGGGGTTGCGTCCGCCAGCCAAGTATATCATACGCTCCATTTGGAAATGCATTGAGTAGTTCAGCGGAAGTATGACCATTTTCCACTACTTTCAAAAGCTTGGTTTGTTTAGTCATATTATAGAACAATGTATTTTCTTGAATGTTTCTATTATTGATGTCAGAGGTTATTGTAAGGGTCTCAGACTTTAGGTCGTCCTTCAAGTCGTACCAGAATCCCGCAAATGTGGTTGCATCCCATGACTGAGTTCCTGTTCCCTCGACGATTGAGCCGCGGACTTCATATGTACCTGGATCTGTTCTCAGAACCATTGGGTAATATCTCAAATAATCGTTGTCAGCTACTCTGAATTTCAGATCACCCAAAATATCAATTGTGCCATTTCTTGAAAGGCTTATGGTTCTGTCTTTATTGTAGAGAAGTACATAGTCATCATTTGATGTCTTTACTTCCATATTTCCGAATACATCAGCACCTTTGATCTCGATAATGGATTTTGAGATTGCCCATGTATATCTAAGCTGAACCATATAGCTTGTAGCGCCGGTGATTACACTGTCCACATAAGTAACGAACAGCGGAACATCAGATTCTCCTGCTATACTCTTTTCAGTATAGACATATACATCACCCTGTCTGATTACTTTATCATCGAGCTTATTGCCATCTTTGCTAAGGACAAGCTGCGCCTGTCTTGGTGATGCTTGGGCATCTATGCCCTGTGCTGTCAATGTCCATCCATCGCCTATGTCCCAGCTTTCGCCAACAGTCAATGTCTTCTTTTCAGAAGTTGAATTGCCCTGTTCTATGATAAGCTTTGACAATTTCTTTGCTTTACCCTTTACTGCCACATATGGTTGAGCTTGCCAGCCAATTGGATGATACATTCCATTACCATCGAAAGCGTTCATTAATTCAGTATTGTCCAGACCTTTACCATTTTCCACTGCTTTCAGTAATTTGGTCTGTTTAGACGTACTGTAAAACAATTCGTTCTCTGGAATGTCTCTGCCGTTGACGTTGGCCTCTATTGATAGAGTTTCGGACTTCAAGTTATCTTTCAAATCATACCAGAATCCCGCAAACGTTGTTGCATCCCATGCCTGAGTTCCAGTTCCCTCGACGACTGAACCGCGAATCTCCAAACTTGTTGTTGGTATGGGTATGGCATCGACTACTATTCCATTTACCATAAACAGTAAAACGACTGCACAGAGCGCAAGTCGTCCAATTCTTATAAACGCATTCATAGCCATATCACCCCTGAAATGAACTACCTCAATTCCTACAGTTCACCAAGAAAAATAGTGTTGAAAGTATATAAATGCTTTGAGAATGAAGGCTGTGGGACACTATGGCGTCAAAATAGCATTGGAATACCTTGAGACGTACAGGCATACATGCGAATTCTTCTATCAGGCAGTGAAGAAATTCTCAAAAAGCATACTTGAACTGAAGTACATAGGACATTTCGATTTGACCAGAATGAAAACCTCTTCTTCAATAATGGAATTCATGCCTTTTAGCATGCGTTTGGGTAAAATTTGGGAAAAATAATTTAAATTGATAAAACATTTTACAAAAGAGAAAAAATCGATGGGTCGGGGAGTATTATATTATTAGTATGCTCAAGAAGAAATGAAGATAAAGATTGTTCAGGTCAAATCGGTTTTGCCTAATAAAGATACCATTGCATTAAAGAAAAAAGCAGGAGAGTCCTCAATCTGATAAGTCCGAAAAGCCCCAGAAGACCGGTTGATACAAGCACTATTGTAGAAAGCTCAGGTACTACCGGGGCAGCGACTTCAGAGTCAGTGACTGTTATTTTATTTGATACAACTATTGTATCTCCTTTTGCCACTACGAGATAATCACTTTTATCTTTTGGTACCCAATCTATCGGAATGGTCTGTCTGAATCCGCCTATTAGTGTGCACATGATCTCCTTTACATTATTTCCCCGATAAATGTGAGTTTCGCGGAGAGCAGCTTCGGTGAATACTATGCGATAAGTTTCATGGGTGAGAGATATTTTGCTGGTTTTGCGAACCGGAATCTGACAGATTCTCCTGAAAACCTCCTGAAGAAGGGTATTCTCCATACAATACTGATGGAAGATGATTCACCCCGGCGGTTGCTCACCGGAGGTGAATTGAAGCTTGACGAAGGATATTCTCTTTCTCTTAATAATGCAGATACTGTGAGAGAGACAGCTCTCTTCTCGCTGCGGAAGGGCGGGACTGATGTTGATACAACTTCTGTCAAGAAAAGTGGTAATTATACAGTGCCAAAAAATATAAGACTTTATCTTACATGATTGAAACTTAGGGTTAATATGGCACAATTTGAATCTATTATCTTTATAGCTGTTATAGGACTGGCCGTTCTCTTTTCAGGGTGCACAGGGACACAAACTCCAACGCCGACGGCAACAGCGACACCAACAGTAACAGCCATTCCAGAGACACCAATTGCAGCGGTAACCACGCCTGAACAATATTCAACCTCTAATGTTTCCATTTCCAATAGCATCAACAATTTCACATTCAAAACATATTCGTTACTAAGCAACGAATCAGGCAATCTGTTCTTTTCATCATTCTCAATATCTGCCGCTTTGTCAATGGCAGCAGAAGGTGCGGGCGGCAAGACCTTGGAAGAAATGCGCAATATCCTGGAACTTTCTAACGATTCGTTTGCCAACCGCAAGGGTTTTGAAAGCCTATTGAACAGTCTTAACTCGAAGAACGCCGGCTACAATCTTTCCATCGCTGACGCGATCTGGATTGAAAAGACCTTTTCTGTCAAACAAGAGTTTTCAAACGCGCTTTCAACTTATTACCACGCATTGGCTCAGCAAGCGGATTTTGCCAACAATCCAGATGGAGAGCGAACGAACATCAACAATTGGGTGGCAGGCAAAACTAATAACAAAATTCTTGACCTGATTCCACCAGGCGGACTGGATTCCCTCACGCGATTGGTTATTGTAGATGCTATCTGCTTTAAGGGAAACTGGGCACAACAATTTGATAAAAACGACACCCAGAACACTCCTTTCTTTATTTCACCATCCAGGAACGTGAGCGTTCCAATGATGCACCTTTCCAAGTCTGATAACGCATCTTACTACTCTGATAATGAAATAAAGGCTCTTGAGATGGATTATCAGGGAGATAACCTGTCAATGCTTATCCTGTTGCCAGATTCAAATCATAGCCTTTCAGAAGTTGAAGCAGGGCTTTCATCCATCGAAATCTCAGACATTCGCGCACAGCTTGTACGCCAGCCTGTGCAGATTTGGCTTCCCAAGTTCAGCATGACCAAGTCCAAAGATATGAGTGACTTGCTAAAAGAGCTCGGAATGAAAAACGCATTTGATCCATACACCGCTGATTTTTCTGGGATCAATTCAGCTGAAGTATTGTACATCTCCGATGTCTTTCACAAAGCCTTCATAAATGTGGATGAAACAGGAACCGAAGGTGCTGCGGCAACGGCCATCCTCGTCGGCACTACGGCTTTTGCGCCTCTTCCAGAATTTCGTGCAGATCACCCATTCCTGTTCTTCATCATAGACAAGCATACCGGAGCGATACTATTTATGGGAAGGGTGGCGGATCCAACGAGCGGAAACTGAAACTACGCATCCGAGAGCCTCTTTATGGCCTCTTTTTTTGCTTTTTTCCGAGTCTTACAAATGGACGCCGCTTATAAACCAGAGGTATGTTTCACTTGTTTTCCTTACCAAAGTAGCCTTCCTGTCAGTGCTGTAGTGTACTTTTCAAAGCCCACATCACCTCTTCAATAGAACCATATTTTCCATCAGGAGTTTCTCAAGCAGGATGCTCGCATGAACATGCTCGGTCTCGGTCAGGTCAAACACCTTCCAGCCCTGCTTTTCTATAAGTTCATCAATCGTTGCAGGGAATTTTGCATCCTCTTCAAGCACGGTCTTTAAAGAAGCCAGCCCAGTAGTCTTTGTAACCTTCGGAAATGTTCCGCTTTTCTTATATACCTTTATTCTCGCTGCATCCTTGTACATCCTCGCTCCGTGGAAGGTCAGATATGCTTCTCCCCGTCTTTTCTCCTTTACCTTCCCGTCAATCCTCATGAGTTCCGCATCATCAAATTGATAGAGGTTGTGTTCCCCGTGCCCGAACAAGCGGGTATACATTATGTCAGATTCAACAGCAAGCATTTCCCGTGAAATATCAGTACAGTGTATTATTCCGATATCATTCATCAATTCAATCGTTTCTTTTGCCACGCGTCCGCGTATTTCCCATGCCAGTTTTACAGAACCTAGGTCGATTGAAGAAAACAAATCCCTGATATCTTTTATCTTTTCATCTGCATTGAAAGACGGCGGCGTCTGGATATGCAGTATTTCAGCCCTCAATTCACTGCAAATCCGAAGCGAGCGTGAGAGTATTTCGTGACTTTCTTTGCAGGGGGAAAGCAGGTACTTATGCATGAGGTCTTTATGGCATCGTACCGAGAACATAAAATCCTCAGGTACTCTGCCCCTTAACGACCTCACCATTTCGAAGGAAGGGTTCGTATAGAAAGTCGAATTCACCTCTACAAAATCAAATGCCTTTGCATAAGCAGTTAGGGAATCCATCCATGGAACCTGGAAGTATGCCCATCCGCTAGCACCGATGTATACTCTCGACATAAGTATTAATCAGTTGTGAAGTAATTAAATTCTTATGGGCGCTATTCGACTCGGGTGTTCAGGGTGGGATTACAGGGACTGGGCGGATGTGTTCTATAAGGATAAAGATGAGTCAAAACTCAGGGCATATTCAAGGATTTTCAACACTGCCGAGATCAACTCCACATTCTACAGCTATCCTCAGCCCGGCATCGTGTTCGGATGGGCAAAGTATACGCCGCAGGATTTCAAATTTGCAGTGAAGCTTAACCGCCTGATAACCCATGAAAAAATGCTTGAAATATCAAAAGGCGTGGAGGATGACCTGAAAAGATTCTGCGAACTCATGAAACCGCTTCAGGAAGCGGGAAAGCTTGCATGCATACTGATCCAGCTCCCTCCTGGTATGAAATTCAGGAAAGACAGAATAGAAGAATTCCTGAAAATATTGCCTTCTGATCTGCGTTTTGCGCTCGAATACAGGAACGAGACCTGGCTGACCGATGAGGCGCATACCCTGCTGAGAGATTACAATGTTGCAGCCGTGGCTGTGGATGAGCCGCTCCTTCCGCCAGAGATCAGACTGACCTCGGATATTGCTTATGTTCGATGGCATGGGCGTGGTAAGACAATGTGATACAATTATCGTTATTCTCAAGAAGAGCTAGAACCGTGGGTGCCGAAACTTAAAGAAATGGCGCAAACCGCAGACGTTTACGGCTATTTCAATAACCACTACCACGGTTATGCGCCAGAAAACTGCGTTGATGTATTAGAGATGCTGGGGATGACTACGCCAGAGCAGAAAGAGACGAGGCAGCGCATATCCGGTTACTGGAAAGGGAAGGTAACCACAAAGTCTATTCCACGGACCCTCAGCGATTTTCTTGAGCAGGAAAAGGAAGATATAGCGACCTTGCTCTCAGGATATATCGAGGCTTCAAGGCTTGAAAATGCAAAGGAGATAAAGGACATTGAGATGATCGAACTGGGTACGGATAAGATAGTAGCGGATGTAAGGGGTTACTCGGTTTACATCGATCTGGAAAAAAAGTTCATACTGGACGACTGCGGAGACTGGAGAAGAACCGCGCGAGAGCGGCGGTTCTGCAAGCATATCGGAGCGCTGATGCTTGCGCTGCCGGAGGATGCGGCGAGAGGAGTGCTTGAAGGTATCAAAAAGCAGCAGTGGGAATTCAGCCAGTATACGGGGAGAGGGGATGTCAAGTGATTGTGGTGAGCCCGCCCAAAAAAGCATGCATTGCCACCTTTTTCACAACTATATTTATATAATAGTATTGAGTGATTCAAATTGGACAACCAGTCGTTGTCGGGTCATGAGATAATTATGTCAGAATTAAGAAATTTTGTATTAAGGGAAAAGAGGGAAATGAGACTGGAGTTCAGGTCTTCTCTCTCTCTCTCCTGGTTCCCTACGCCCAACCCCCCACGCCGTTAATATTTTATTTCCGAAGTTAGATTTTTTCATAAATCCCAATTTTTAAATCTCGATATTATAACATTATCCGAGCTATTACATCTCGGACAAATGACCCATGGTATAAATCCAACAAAGTTGAATTTGCTAAAGGTGATGACCTTGTATTGCGAAGAATTAGATCGAATGGGAAAGAAGACCCCTGAACAAATGTTAAAAGTTGAATTGGAAAACGA
>JAGFND010000106.1 GCA_021409285.1 Candidatus Methanoperedens sp.
ATATAAAAATGCCAGGAAAAGAACTGATCAGGACATATTTCCAGAAAGATCATATTGAAAAGGCATTCAGATATTTAAGAGGCAATGCCTGCCTGGCTCCTATAGGATATCAACTTCCAAATAGGGTAGAAGCATATCTTTCTGTTGTTAATTTCATTTCGTATGAATTGATTGCCGCTATCTTATGGAAGATCGAGAAATTCAATCTCGGAATAGGTTATGAAAGTTTGATGGAAAAAGCCTCAAAGATATTTGAAGTTGAATTTTCTTCAAAAGATTCGAAATTGTATCGCTGGACTCATATTTCAAAGGAAGATGAGAAACTTTTCAAACCATTTAATATATTGTCAGTGCGCAGCTAATTGATTTTCGGAATTCAGGTTGAATACTTCAGATGCAACTTTCTCTGCCTCTTTTTCCTTCATGCCAACTTTTATTTTGCTCACTATCTCATCACCAATAGCTTTGGTGAGGTTTCTTGCTGAAGGTATCCTTTCAGATCTGTATCCGAAAGTTCGATTTTATTCATGGATTGATAATAGATGTGGAATGATATGCTAGTAGATGAGATGGACAGAATGAGCTAATACCTTTCAGGAAAGTTCATTCCTTCGTTCGACATAAGTATTATTAGTCTGGTCCAATTATATGAATATTAGCATGAGGATTGTACCGAAAAAAATAGAACGTTACTGCAGAGATAACACAACCCCGGAATCACCAGTTCTGCGTGAACTTGTGGATGAGACATATGCTAAAACAGCATTCCCCCAGATGCAGGTTGGACATCTTGAAGGCGCGTTTCTGCGGATGCTTATCCGTCTTATTGGGGCAAAGCGGGTTCTTGAATTAGGAACATTTACAGGATATAGCTCGCTCGTTATGGCTGAAGCACTCCCTGAGGATGGAAAACTCATCACATGCGATATCGATCAGCAGGTAACAGAGATAGCAAAAAAATACTGGAGCCTCAGCCCTCACGCTAAGAAAATTGAATTGAAGCTTGGTCATGCGCTTGAAACGCTCAAGACAATTGAGGGACCGTTCGACATGGTGTTCATAGATGCAGACAAGGGGAACTATGTTAATTATTGGGAGTCATGCGTACCAAAAACCTGCTCCAGCGGCTTACTGGTAGCTGATAACGTGTTGTGGGGCGGCGGCGTTCTTGATCCTGAAGATGAAACAGATAGAGCGATCTTAGAGTTTAATAGGCATGTATATAACGATGAGCGCGTGGAAGTAGTTATGCTTCCGATTCGCGACGGGTTGACCCTTGCATGGAAGTTCTGAATGCACTCACGCTGCTTGGCGAGGAGGAAGTCTTCCCGATTGGTGCTGGAGGCATAAACGGAGGAGAAGGTTCTGTGACTCTTTGCGTTATCGGAAAGATCTGATGAGATTTTTGAACTTGTGCAGAAGGTAAAAGAGAAAAAAGGCGAGCTATAAAATCCGCATTTATTTCTGTTCATGGGATTCCACCAAATGTAGAGAAGTATGTCTAAATTTTACTTTCTACAGATTCTATTTTCTCATCCATACCTTTTGGAGCATCCCTTCTGTCATCGATTGTAAGGTGTGTGACCACCCTCTTTACGCCTGTCTTAATAACCGCTTCGTGCGCTGCCCTAATTGCGTTGAAAGCTTCATCAATGGAAGATACCTCAATTACCGTCCCCATCGGAGTTAACTGATATTTAACACCGGACTTTTCTAGAGCTTTTACAGCTTCGGAAATATGAGAACTCATGCTTGTGCTTCCCGTGCCCAGAGCGACAATCTCAAGTTCCGCTGTGATAATCGGTTTCATATTTAACATCCTCAATATATAACAGCTATAATTAATCTTCTAACAATAACTAACCGCAAAAATACAATGGATTTTGGAGCGTAAATAGTTATGGATAAGTAGAATTTTTTGCTATAGAATTCAGAAAAAAGTAAAGTATAAATATAAATAACTGAAAAAATGCACATGCAGCTTTATGAAAAAGCTTAAAATGAATATTACGGGAAACGGAATATTATTTCTGCTCCCAGAATTGCGAAAAGAAATTCAGCGAACTTGATAAAAGCGTGATCAGGGTCAGGCAGTTGTTGCATATATTCATGAGAACAAATATCCTGAAAATGGGGCTTTTCTGTATGGACACTTTCAATTATGAAGGTCTGAAAACCATATCTTTCCTCTTAATGAAATCGACACATTCAGGAACGGTTCATGCACTGTCTGTACAGACCTGACGGCTGAGAAAGCTGATATCTCTTTTGGCGGCGTGGGTTCAAAGGAAGGATATACCACGGTGCTTGCACGTACCGGTCTTGGTCTTGAGCTCTTCAAGGATGCCGGGGATAGGGGATACATTAAGTTAGAGCCGCTTGAAATAGAGGGGCTTGAAAGAGTTCTGCGCCGTACCATGAGCCCTTCTTGGCCCTGGAAATACAATGCATCTTCAAGGATCAACCGGTTACCTTCAATTCATCCAGCATTTTCTTTATGCTTGTTGCTGGCTCACCCATATTGTCAGCAATGATCTCTTTTGCGGGAGGAGTACCGGGATATGTCGTTATTCTCTGTGATATTCTTTCCTGGTATGTGGATAAAAGTTCGTTCTGGTAGAAAACACCTATCGGTATTTTGTCACCCCACTCAAATGCCCTTGTCAATGCTGCAACGGTCTTTGGAATGACCTCTTCAGGTTTATGGACCACTCCATCATAGCCGCTCTCTTCAAGCTTGTAGAGCCTCGGAATGGGTTTTCCTGTCACCGGGTCGATCCGGTCTTCCCCATTGTACCATCCTTTCGTATTTATGTCATTGTATGTGGGGCACCACTGCTGTACTATTACCAGGGCCATTCCTTTGTGTTTGACAGCCATTTTTATGGTCTCTTTGAGGTGCCCGACATCATAGCAATAGCTTCTTGCTATGAAGGTAAAACCGGCAGCCAGGCCCAGAGCGATAGGATTGACTCCTTCGTTAATATTTGGTTTGGGCATAGCCTTTGTCTTTACTCCAAGCTTCAGTGTGGGTGAAGCCTGGCCTTTTGTCAGCCCATAGACGCCATTATCATGGATTATATAGGTCATGTCCAGATTTCTCCTGCCAGTATTGACAAAATGGCCTGCTCCTATTCCCAGTCCATCCCCGTCGCCTCCATGCACTATCACTTCAAGCTCGGGATTTGCCAGCTTGATCCCTATGGCAAATGGAAGGGCTCTTCCGTGCAGTGTATGGACCCCATAGGCATTCACAAAGTGCGGGGTCTTGCCGTGGCAGCCGATTCCCGATAATATAACAACGCGCGACGGCTGCAAAGCAAGGTCAACAAGAGCCATCTGCAAAGAAGTGAGTATGCCGAAATTGCCGCATCCAGGACACCAGTCATTGAATACCTGGGTCCTGTAATCAGAAAGTTTAAGCGCCACCCGTCAACACCTGCCTTGTTTGGGCCCTGTTTTGCACGATATTAAGCAGGGCTTCATAAACTTCATCCGCTGACATTGGTCTTCCATTCCATTTCAGGATAAAATAATCCATAAGAATGCCCGTTTCTTCCCTGATTATTCCTGCGAGCTGCGCGGAATAGTTTCCTTCAACAACGATCTTCTTCGAGGAGTTGCCCAGTATTTTTTCAATATATTTCTTTGGCAACGGATGCGGTATGCGCACCTGTACGAAGTTCATCCTGAATCCGTCCTTGCGCAGCATTTCCATAGCCTCAAGTATCGCCCCTTTGGGAGAACCCCAGCTTACAATGGTCATAGGTGCATCCTCATCCCCGAAGAAATTGACACGTTCTTTTTCCTGGATCTCCCTGTCTGCTGTCTCAAGTTTTCTCATGCGTTTTTCATGCATCCTTGTTCGCATCATGGATTCTTCGGTGACATGCCCCAGTTCGTTGTGTTCATCACCGGTATTCCAGAATACAGCGCCTGGGGTTCCAATGGGGAGGCGCGGGGAAATCCCGGAGTCTGTGAATTCAAACCTCCTGTAATTTTTCCCCGCAACATCAGCTTCAGTTAGCAGTTCCCCGCGTTCTATTTTCACAAGAGTGAGATCGAAAATTTTATAACTTTTGTTGCTGTTGGCAAGAGCTTTGTCTATCAGGTGGATGACGGGCGTCTGGTAGCGCTCAGCATAATTAAAAGCACGGGCAGCATCATAGAAACACTCTTCGATATCCCCTGAACATACAATGATCCTGGGAAACTCACCATGGGAAGCATGAATTGCAAATCTCAGGTCATCCTGCCCGTGGCGTGTAGGCAAACCCGTAGATGGGCCTCCGCGCTGGTAGTAGTTGATAACAACAGGAACTTCATTGATACCGGCCCAGCCCAAACCTTCCGCCATTAATGAAAACCCAGGTCCTGAGGTGCTTGTTGCGGACCTGGCGCCCGTTAGAGCAGACCCCGTAGCCATTGTTATAGCAGCAATCTCATCTTCTGTCTGCACAACAAGGATCCCACCAGTCTTGTTACTGCCTGTGATCTCAAACACCTGGTTCTCTTCAATGTATTCACTCTCATCCGCAGCCGGGGTTATTGGATAATATGTCTGCACCCTGCACCCCCCTGCAAGTTTTCCAAGAGCTACAGCCTGTGTCCCCTGGAGGAAAATTCTCTGTTCATCGGTTCTTAATGTTTTTAAATTGATCCCGGCATCAGCAAAATTTTTTCTTGTATAGTCATAGGCTTTGTTGAGCGCAAGAAGGTTCATTGAAATTATCTTTGGCTTTTTTCCGAAAATCATGTTAATGGCCTTCTCAACATATTCTTTATCATAGTTAGCAAGCCCAAAGGAAGCACCCAACGACAGGACATTGATCATCCTTGTCAGCTTGCTGAGTTGTTGTTCGCCAATCTCCTTGCCGATCTCTTTTAACATCTCAAGGTAAGGGATGGGGTAAATTTTCACATTATTTTTTTTTACTTCATCCAGGAGGTCACCCACTGTTTCAGGATGTATTCCTCTTTCGTTGAGGCTTTTATTCCACTCTTCAATAAATGCGAAAGGCAGCGAAAGGATACTGGATATTTTGGTTTCGATTATCCCTGTGTCGCATATTATTCCACCGCCTGGGGAGACTTCCCATATATGCCTGACAACGCTTTCTGCATCAAAAGTGCATAATAGGTCAACCCTGTTTACTATGGCTCCCACTTCTGATGGTGAGACCCTGATATGAAAATAGCTGTGCATTCCCTTGATATTGGAGGAATATTCTCTCTTTCCATAGACGTGAAGACCCCCGTAGCAGCAAGCCCGGGCAAAGATGTTGGCACTTGAATCCACCCCGCTTCCCTGAGGTCCTCCTGCCATCCAGATAAAATCATTCTTCATAATTTACCCCCGATCATGCACCTTGATTTCAAATAAAAAACTTCTTCAGCCGCCTGTGACTGCGTCCGTTCCTATGCAGCAAGCGCAATTTATTGTCTCGCCGCAATATGGACAGGCACAATTACAATTTTCAAACGGATATCCGCAATTGTCGCATATAGCTTCTAACAGAACAATTCCTCCACTAAATTTTTATGGATCCGCCTGCTTAAGTAGTTTGCGGTTATAGGCCTTACCGAATCTGCTGCCATAGAGGTTAATAATATCAAAATAGTTGCATTGTGCCCGGGCAGCGTGGATACGGGGATGTTCAAACGGCTGTTCCATGGTGAAAAGGCAGACCTCAAACCGGAGGAAGTTGCTGAAAAGGTTGCTGATAGATCCGTTAGAGATTTTTCTCCGGCCAATGATCAGGGGATCTAAATCAAAATGCCAACGGAATCATGCAGGTATACAATTTTCCGATCTATAACTTTGAACATAATAAGAGGAGGATGGCCAAATATGGCAGGAGTCAAGAACCGTAAGGTGTCGGAGCAGCGCGCATACACAAAAGAAATGGAAGAGATGATCAACCAGCCCCTGCGGCCCCCATCAACCAGCGAAGCGCCGGGTGACCTGAAGCAGGAACTCGACTACATCAACAGCAACCGGGCTCTGCATGCTGAGTACCACATTAGCTCCCACCGTGGTATCCTGGGAAGGCCGCCTCTGTGGGGAAGGCAGCTTGTACGCGGTGAAGTGAGGCGGTATGTGGATCTCATCGCAGGATGCAGTCGGAGTTCGGATTAAGAAAAGAATTATCTACAATGGAACCATAAAAGCTATTAAGACACTTATAATTATATTTTGGCGGTCAGGCATGATACCTGAATAT
This sequence comes from Candidatus Methanoperedens sp., assembly GCA_021409285.1. Taxonomy (GTDB): domain Archaea; phylum Halobacteriota; class Methanosarcinia; order Methanosarcinales; family Methanoperedenaceae; genus Methanoperedens. The sequence continues at coordinate 6,225 of JAGFND010000106.1, forward strand.
ATAAATGCGGCACTGGAAAAAGCGAAATACGAAATAATAAAAGATGAAGAACCTTATTACGGGGAAGTATCTGGATTGAAAGGAGTATGGGCAAGTGGCAAAACCCTGGAAGAATGCCGGAGGAATCTTGCCGTGACCATAGAAGAATGGGTTATTATTAGATTAAAAAAAGGTCTATCCATTCCTTCGATAGGAAATCTAAAGTTCGAAGAACCAATGGCGATGAAATCTTTTGACAAAATTGATGCCAATATTATGGAAACAACTTGTTAAGAGATTAAAGGACTTCGGTTTCGAAGGGCCATTTTCTGGTGGAAAACATCCCTATTTGATTAAAGATGATCTTGTTTTAACATTGCCAAACATAAAAAGAAATGAATGGTTGAAAAAACAATGACACTCTATCTTTCTTTACTTAAGGGTGAAAGAAGCCGTTGCTTCTGTGAACATAGATCGATAATAAAGTGAATGGGGCAGTGGCAGCAGGAAACAGGGATATTGCAAATAAAACAAGTTGAGTCGATATGGATATGAGAAAGTTCAAATACACGTATGAATACATTTAATAACATGGCACACAAAACTCTCACTATCTCAGAAGAAGCTTATGGAGCACTGGCTGAACTCAAAATAGAAGGGGAAAGTTTTACCGAACTCATAAAACGCATAACCACACCTCTCAAAAAGAAACGCCTCAGCGACTTTGCTGGCAAGCTGGACGACGATCAATTTGAAAAAGCGGCCCTTGAAGTTAGGCACTCCGCAAGTACTCGATTTAAGAGGTTGAACCTGTGACGGTATTTGATACTAATTTCTTAATTGACCTCCTCAGAGGTAAGCCTGGTACTTCAGAAATAGCAGATTTGTATGAACACCCAAAAACGACTACCATAAACGCATTTGAACTCTACTATGGGGCAAGGCGCTCCTCAAAACCTGAAAAAAGTGTTTATGAAGTTAACCTCTTGTTGAAGTCCATCGATGTACTTGGGTTAGATATACATGCTTCGCAGAAGGCGGCAGAGATTTATGCAGTCATGATGAATTCTGGAAAAACTTTGGATGTACAGGACGTTCTTATAGCAGGGATCGTTATGGAAAATAATGATGAGCTTGTGACCAGGGATATCAATCATTTCAGCCGCATACCAGGTCTGAAATGTAGTTCGTGGTGATCTTTCATGTCGTTATACTTATGTTATCAAATAATTGTCAGTAATTCAGAAAAAAACCATACCGTAGATGTGAAATCCCATTGCAACCGCAATGAATCGGAACCACAACGTCTAAAATTTATAAATTTCTCAAATTAACAACCAAAAAGCCATATTAAATACAGCACCAATTAACACACTACCCATGACCACATTCGAAATAAAAGACGAAGACATCAACGTGGAAGACATCATGCGCCATATCCGCGAGAACATCAAGAAGCGAAGGGAGAGCGGCGCATACACAAAAGAAATGGAAAAGATGATCAACCAGCCCCTGCAGGCCCCATCAACCAGCGAAGCGTCGGGTGACCTGAAGCAGAACGTCGCGCCCAATGATCTTCAGCAGGACCTCGACTACATCAATAGCAACCGGGATCTACATGCTGAGTACCACATAGCTCCCACCGTGGTATCCTGGGAAGGCCCCTTGTATGTGGAAGGCAGCTTGTACACGGTGAAGCGAGGCGGTCTGAGGATCTCATCGCAGGGATGCAGTCGGAGTTCAACTCGTTGTAAGGACATTGAAAGATATCGCCAGAAACGCAGGCGTAACCGTCACTGCTTATGTTGGATAATATATGCGGCTTCACTCTGGTCTTCAATGCATGTCAAAAAAATGATTTTTGGATTCGAGATGCAACATAATTATTTATCTTAAAAAGTATAGAAAATATTAAAACAAATGTCACCATATATTAACTATATGACAGAGATTTCAACAATTAAACATGATATTATTAGGCAACTCGATCATTTACCACTTGATTTTCAGCGCCAGGTACTTGATTTTGCTCAAGCTTTGGTAAAATCTTATCCAAAAGGTGTGCCTGGCAAAGATCTCCTTCGCTTTTCTGGCATCATGGAACCGGAGGACATTCAGGATATGGATAAAGCAATTGAGGAGAGCTGTGAGCGAGTTGACTTGAATGAATGGTAATTGTAAATTCTTACTCGACACAAATATCATAATCGCTCTATTTGGAAATGATATTTCTATTAAGTCTCGATTGGCACATACTGATGAAGTTTTTATTTCAAGCACTATCCTTGGAGAATTATACTTTGGTGCTCATAAGTCCAGCAAAGTTAAGACGAATTTAGCACGAATAGAAGAGTTTGCTTCATGTATTGCCGTCCTATCATGTGATATAGATACTGCACGCATCAGTGTTCGGTTAAGAGAAGAATCATGATAAATAGCGCAGATTTACAGGACATATTAAAAAGTATTAGGATGACAAAACCAGTAACATGTGTTTACTTAGCAATTTAATTAGGAATGTGTGGGAAGTTGTATTTATCC
>JAGFND010000107.1 GCA_021409285.1 Candidatus Methanoperedens sp.
ACCGCAGCAAATACATTGTCTTTAAGAAATAACAGATTATATGTAGTTCCATCGTTTTGCTTTTTCATGAGCATAATGGAAGCATCACCGATCTGTTTGTTTTCTATTTTCTTACCATAATGATGCTTTTTCAGGTAATCCGCATCCGCTTTATATGCAGACGATGCCCCTTCTTGATTCCGGTATGTCGTGATTACCTGGATTATTATATCTTTCTTGCCCATCAGAAAAGTGCTGAAACAGCCTTCAAGGAATCCCCAATTTTTCAGATCATCAGTTGTGGCGTAGTTGAAACACAGGTCATGCTCAGTAGCAAGTGTGCAGACATTTTCATATATTGTCTCCAGTCCTTTTCCTGCTTCACTCTGTGTAAGTGCGATATCGATCGATCGTTCTTTCATGCTTTTGCTATAAAAGCGCAAGTTTGATATGAAAGTATCGATGTATCAGACATAAAGGGATATTATGACCATATCAAAAGAAATGAAAATAGAAGAAGTAGTAAACCAGTATCCTGAGAGCATGATGGTGTTCATGAAACACGGTCTCCATTGTGTGGGATGCCATGTATCAGCATTTGAGAGCATCGAGGAAGGAGCATCAGCTCATGGAATTAATGTAGATGCGCTAATTGCAGACCTTAATAAGGTCGCTCAAGCAAGAAAAAAATAATGAAAACGTGCATAATGTGCGGCGGTGAGGGAACAAGACTTCGCCCTTTGACCTTTGATAGGCCAAAACCGATGATACCGTTATTGAACAAACCATCTCTGGTACATCTGGTGGAACATCTTTCCTTAGAGGGTTTCAACGATATCGTGCTGACGCTGGGGTATCTCGGCGGGGAAATAGAAGAAGCGTTGGGAGACGGCAGCATCTATGGCGTGCATATTGAATATGTCCATGAGAAAGAAAAACTCGGAACTGCTGGAGGTGTCAAGAACGCAGAAGAACTTTTCGAGGGTGAACCTTTCATGGTGGTTGGGGGTGACCATATAATGAACCTTCATCTTCGCGAATTCGTGAGATTCCATGAAAAGAACGATGCTATCGTGACAATCGGCCTTTTGCCGATCGATGACCCGCGGGATTATGGCATAGCTGACATGGATGCAAATAACAGGATTAACAGGTTCTTTGAAAAACCCGGGCCTGGAGAGATTTTCAGCAATCTTGCAAGCACAGGCATTTATGTTTGCGATCCCGAAGTACTGGACAGGATACCACGGAAAAAATATGATTTTGCAAAAGATGTTTTCCCGGAGATCATGAAGGAAGGTGAAAAAATAAACGGCTTCCTGGTATACGGAAGATGGACAGATATCGGGAATCCCCAGGCTTACAGGGAAGCATGCAGATGGATGCTTGAGCAGATGCCAGGGACCAAGATCTCAGGACGTCTAAACATTAAGGATGCAAAGGTCACAGGCCCGATCGAGATCGGACATGATGTATCATTAGGTTCAAATTCGGCCATCGTTGGACCGATCGTAATAGGTGAGAACAGCTCTATCGGTGATAATGTATTGATAGGGCCTTATACATCGATAGGGTCAAATTGCGTCATAAGCAATAATACAAGGATAACATCCTCTTATATTTTTAATAATGTCGAAATAGGTTCAAATAGCGCGATTTCAAGCGCGATCATCGATAACGCCACAAAAATAAAGGATTCATGCATTCTTGAAACCGGTACTGTTATCGGCCCAAGGGTCATAATCGGAGAGGAGGTCACTGTAAATTCCCTTGTGAGAATATGGCCAGAAGTCAGGGTGAAAAGTGGGACAAAAGTCAGCGAGAATCTCGGGAATGAAGAATTCGGGAATGAAATAAAAGGGTCCTAATGTTCCAGTATTTCGATTGAACCGTCTTTTTTTCCGATAATTACAGCATCTACTTCAGTGAATATACCATGTTCCACTATGCCTGTGCATTTCGAAAGTTTTTCATCCAGATATACCGGATCACCGATCTTTCCAAAATCAGCATCCATGATGAAATTGCCATTGTCTGAGATGACCGGGCCGTCTTTGTTGATACCCATGCGCAGTTCGATTTTTCCTCCCAGTTCAACTATCTGTCTCATTACAAGTTTTCGTGCAGGAGGCAGTACTTCAAGCGGCACGGGGCAGGACAATACATCAGTGCATTTTGACTCATCTACAACCACAATGAACCGTTTTGTGGATTGCGCAACTATCTTTTCCAGTGTGTGCGCGGCACCTCCGCCTTTAATCACGATATAATTTGCTATCTGGTCAGCGCCATCTATGTCAAGATCAAGAACCGGATGTTCATCAAGCGTGGTAAGAGGGATACCATTCTCTGCAGCAAGAAAAGCCGCCTGGTATGATGTGGGTACACCCTGGATTTTCAGGCCATCTGTCACGCGTTTACCAAGGGCTTTTATTGCATATGCGGTTGTGGAGCCAGTACCAAGACCCACGACCATGTTGTCTTTTGCCAGACGGGCCGCCGCTTCTCCTGCTGCCTGTTTTGGATTGATCCGAATCATAGTATACTCTTTGTTCTTTTGGTTTATATACACAAAGTTCGCAAATTATTGCAGCTATGCCTTGCGGTGAAGGCTTAGATTATCATATTGACCTTCCGTGCTGCTTATCTCCAGTCTCCACAACGATCGATTTGGGTTCTTGTTCATTTAATCGCTGTGTGATGGATTCGGCTGACATGTACAGCGTAGCCGTGAGAGCAGCAAAAGCTTCACTGCTGAGCCCATTCTTTGTATCTTTGGAGACCATCAGCAGTCCCTGTCTGGAAACAATTGCAGAAAGTTCAATGCCTCCTACTGCTTCAAGATCAGTGAGGATCTTTTCAAGGGATTTTGCGATTGTTTCCATCAATTATCACGGATCAGGCGAACATCCCTTCAGAATGAAGATTTTGTTTTGTCGTGGGAGTTAATAATTTTTTTATCGCTTTCTGGAAATCGTCTATACAAATGTTGTATCGTTCTTCTCTTACTGCAAGCATTCCTGCTTCCATTACAATGGCCTTAAGATCGGAGCCATTTGCCCCATCGGTAAGAGCTGAAAGTTTGTCAAAATCAACATCATCTGAAAGCTTCATCTTCCTTGAGTGGATCTTTAAGATCAATGCACGTGCGTCTTTATTCGGCATCGGGATCATAATGAACCTGTCAAACCTTCCAGGGCGTAAAAGTGCAGAGTCAAGGATATCGGGTCTATTTGTCGCAGCGATTATCCGGATATTTCCGCGGTTATTGAAACCATCCATCTCGGAAAGAAGCTGCATCAGCGTGCGCTGGACTTCTCTGTCTCCAGAGGTTGCGGTATCGAGCCGTTTTGCACCTATAGAATCAAGTTCATCTATGAATATTATGGTTGGTGCTTTCTCTTTTGCCATTTTGAAAAGGTCTCGAACGATCCTTGCCCCCTCTCCAATGTACTTCTGGACAAGTTCTGAACCAACAATCCGGATGAATGTGGCTTTTGTTTCATTTGCAACAGCTTTTGCAAGAAGCGTTTTGCCAGTTCCGGGTGCTCCGAACAACAGTACTCCTTTTGGCGGTTCGATCCCTATGCGTTGAAAGATTTCCGGTTTTGTGAGAGGAAGCTCCACAGTCTCCCTTACTTCCCGTATCTGTTCATCCAGTCCTCCTATTTCGGAATAAGTTATCTCTGGCGAATCTATGACCTCCATGGCGTTCACAAAAGGATCGCGAGACGATGGAAGTATGTCCACTACAGCAAGGCTCTGATAATTCAAAGAAACTCTCACACCTGCCATAAGTTCAGGACTGTTTATGAATTGGGATGAACCTACAACGAACTGAGGTCCAGTGCTGCTCCTGATGACTATCCTGCCATTATTAAGGACATCCACAACTGTACCCACGACAAGCGGAGGCGTTTTGAGACGTTCAAGTTCGCTTTTCAACTGTCTTAACTCCCTTTCAAACTTAAGTTTCTGGCTTTCACTGAATCTCTTCTCAATTTCAATTTTGTTGGCCTGTTCGAGAAGTAGAGAATTCCGTTCCTCAAGCAATCTGATCCTGTCCATTAAATAACGTGAAAAATCGTCATTTCCCATAGCCATTGGAGTTTCCCGGTTTTCCGCAGTTTCAGACATCTTATATCGAATGATATTTAAGCGTGAACGGTATATAGAGTTTTCGTAGAGATAAAAATGGAATGTGAAATATGCGGCAGTGATATCAAGGGGAATCCAACCCGGGTGACAGTGGAGGGAACCCTTCTTGATGTTTGCGCAAAGTGTGCGCACTATGGCAAACCAGCGGATAAGTGGACTCCTGTTTCAAGAAAAATGTCACCCGCTGAGAAGACTATCATTATGCATAAGCCACGAAGGGATATTTTTGATAAAATGGGAGATGAGATCAATCCTGATTATTCACGTCTCATTAAGAAAGCAAGAGAGACAATGGGGTTGACAATTGAAGAACTTGCCAGCAAAATGATGGAAAAATCCACACTGCTAAGGAAAATTGAACGTGAAGAGCTTATTCCTGAGGATGTGGTCAGGAAGAAACTTGAGGCAACTTTGAATATTAAGCTTACCGAAAAGCTCTCCTCACATGACCAGCGGGGAGGCGGATTTATTCGTGGAACCACGCTTGGCGATGTAGCTATAATAAAGAAAAAAGGGAAATAGATACAGGCAAAACCTATATACACGAAATGACATCTTAGGCCAGAGGGCCCGTGGTCTAGTCGGCTATGACATCGCCTTTACACGGCGGGGATCCTGAGTTCGAATCTCAGCGGGCCCATTTATTCTCAGTTTAAAAATCTCATCATGTCTTCCTTGAATGCCGAAGCTCAACAGCAATGCCCTTCTTGCATTCTTTCATCTCCCAGCCGCTCATAATGGCGCGTCCCACACCGATAAAACTATCATTTTCAACTATCACTTCATCATTTGGACGGATCTGCGGGTCTGCATCAAGAATACCAGGTGCAAGGATGCTGCTATGCGGAGTAAAATCACCTATCTTCACTTTATAATACGGATGCCCTGAAAGCCGCAGGCCCCCATCAATGGTAAGGGCGATCGTGCCATATTGCGGTATCAATGTCGCAAGCTGCCTACCTTCAAACACCTGGAACTTCGGGAAAGGGGCTTTGACAATAGTCTTATCTGTGACAAGCATTTTTCCTGCCCCTTTTCCGAATTGGTAATCCGCTGCGGCCCGAATAAGATCAAGTTTGGCCATCTCACCGCTTCTTTTCTTTTCTCCAACAAGCGATGCTGCCGTTTCATCAAGTTTCTGGAGCGATGATCTGGCTGTAACCCCGTCATCCGCTGTATAGATAAATCCTGTTCCCAATTCAGATGCGACCGATTCACATATCTCCCTGTATGCGCCTTGAACATGCGCGATAATGTTCCCGTATCTATTCTTTTGAAGATAAGTTCTCAGGCAGCCTGCCACCCATGCCCTTTCTTCAAGGTCCCAGTGACCCGTAACGGGAGTATCGTAATGCGCAGCAGGATACATCAATTCAAGCTCCCGGGGGACAACGCCCATCGGTGAGGTAATAATTACTTCATGGACGAATTTCCTGTTTTTTCCAAGAGCATTGATGAATTTCTGGTGGGAAAGGGATACAGAGTAGGGTTTTTTTGCAGAGCATGGAAACAGGACAAGAGTATCAAGATCAGGAGCCGTGTATCTCTCAAATACTCTTTTTGCGAATCTCCTTATCTCAACCCTGTTGAGTGATTCTGATGTATTTGCGAAAAGAGTACCCTGTCTGAACATCGGTGTTCTTTTTTCGAGAAAATCATATTGCATATCTATCAAACGCAGAGCCTCTGTGAGCCATGGACGCACTCTGCACTGGCGTTCCACATATTCTCGCAGATGCCCTGTCCTGATGTGTTCACGGACGACTTTCAATTCTTCTTTGAGCATCCTGGCATTGTGCTCTGACAATAGTTCTGCTCGTTCTTTTTTTGGCATTTTTATCATTTCATGCGGCGTATTTGAAAGGCATACAGGGCACATGCAGGGAAATTCATGAAGTCTGTCAAGATAAGAGTCACCAGAATTTGTTAGATAAATGTCCTGGTATCCTTTAATTATCGATAAAGTCTCGTCAACTATATCCACGCCCAGATACACAAGCATCGAGAGGCTTGCGGGAGTGGCAAGGGCAGGTGTATAGAGAAGCGAATCAGCACGCGTATTTTCCTTTAACCTGATGATAGAATCGACAAGATCACGTGCCCTGTTCTCAAGCTGTTTTGCTGCGCCAAGGACATAGAGATCAGCTTCTGGATATTGCCGTATGAAGGGATGGATAACAATGCCTTCTGGATCGATCATATAGGCGGATGCAGGCCCCTGCATAGCATGGATCAGTTTTTCTTCAGCATGCAGCGGCAGCGATCTATGGGGGTGGATCACGATCTTCTTATTGTCACCCGTGGAGGATGCTGTTTCTTTCCAGAGAGAGCCTGAATCGATTATGGGGCAATCTTTGTTCTGTATCTGGATAATTGCAGGGGTTGAGATATCTTGATCAAGTGCAAGTTTACCGATCCGGGCTGCCGAATCACGATGATTTATCTCGAATAGTTTGCTCATTTCTTAATAAATTGAATATCTCAAAACAAAAAACAAATAAAAATTAATAAGGCCCCATAAGTTTATAGGCGCCTTATTAACGATTTAACTCACCCACTGACACTATTACATCATATAGTTTTCAGGTCCGGGCATTGGCATCTCGCTCTTCTTTTCTGGAATATCTGCAACTAGCGCCTCGGTGGTCAGCATGAGACCTGCTATGCTTGAAGCGTTCTGAAGTGCGGTGCGCACCACTTTCACCGGGTCGATGATACCTGCTTCAATCATATCTTTATAGGCGTCAGTCTTTGCATCATAACCCATATTGGGATTTGACTCAGCCTTTAATTTTTCAAGGACAACAGAACCTTCTTTGCCTGCATTTATCGCTATCTGCTTGACTGGCTCCTCGATGGCTATCCTGATAATGTCAACCCCGATCATCTGATCACCTTCAAGGGACAGGTTATTGAGTTCCTTTGCAGCCCGAAGCAACGCAATACCTCCACCAGCTACAACGCCTTCTTCTATAGCTGCTTTGGTAGCATTCAGGGCATCATCAATTCGCATTTTCTTTTCCTTAAGTTCGGTCTCTGTGGCAGCTCCCACGTTTATGACCGCTACACCACCTGACAGTTTTCCAAGACGTTTCTTGAGATCATTTTTCTTATAATCAGAATCCTCAAGTTTGATGCGCCCTTCGATGATGGAAATACGCCTGTCCAGGTCTTCTTTCTTGCCCATTCCTTCGATGATGATGGTCTTATCTTTGGTCACTCTTATCTTCTTGGCGCTTCCAAGGTCACCAAGTTTTGTATTTTCAAGCTTCATGCCAACATCTTCACTGATGACCTTTCCGCCTGTGAGCGCTGCGAGATCTTCAAGTATCTCTTTTCTCTCATCTCCAAATCCTGGCGCTTTTATAGCACATACTTTCAAGGTGCCCCGAAGGATATTTATAACAATGGTGGCAAGGGCTTCGCCATCTACATCTTCTGCTATGATAAGCAATGGTTTGCTTTCTTTCACGACTGCTTCCAGAACCGGGATAAATTCTTTCATGGCACTAATTTTCTTATCATATAGAAGGACTAGCGGGTTATCCAGTACAACTTCCATTCCTTCTTTATCCATAACCATGTAAGGTGAAATGTAGCCTTTTTCAAGCTGCATACCTTCCACTACTTCAAGTGATGTATCCATGGATTTCGCTTCTTCAACAGTTATGACACCGGAAGCTCCGACTTTTTCCATGGCTTCAGATATCAAATTTCCGATCACTTCATCATTGTTCGCTGAAATAGTGGCAACCTGCGTAATCTTCTCTTTGGTTTTTACCTCTTCGCTTGTGGATTGTATGCCTTTTACGACTGCTTCAGTCGCCTTATCTATTCCGCGTTTTATTTCGATAGGATTTGCTCCTACTGTGATGTTCTTCATTCCCCTGTGGAGAATGGCCTGGGCAAGCAGCGTTGCGGTTGTCGTCCCATCACCGGCTACGTCCTGTGTTCTTGTGGCAACTTCCTGGACAAGTTTTGCTCCCATGTCCTCGTAAGGATCTTTCAGGCTGATCTCTTTTGCAATCGTAACGCCGTCATTTGAAATAACGGGGCTTCCAAAACTTTTTGAAAGAACCACATATCTACCCTTTGGCCCCAGGGTTATCTTTACCGTGTTCGCGAGCTGGTCCACGCCTTTTAACAAAGCATGTCTTGCTTCATCACTAAAAATCAGTTGTTTTGCCATATTATCCCTCAATTTTTGCCACGACATCTTTTGAATCAATGATGAGATATTTTTCTCCATCTATTTCCAATTCTTCTGAGCTGAACCCTGTATATAAAATAATATCTCCTTTCTTTATTGGAAATTCTTTTTCATCGACAAAGCCTACTTCTACAACGATCCCCTGTTTTTTCTTTTCCTTTGCTGCATCGGGAATGTATATCCCGCCACTTGTTTTTTCTTCTTCTTTCATTGATTTTATTAAGACTCTTTTGCCTATTGGTTTGATTCTCATTTTGCAATCAACTCCTTCAAATGCTATTTTGATCA
>JAGFND010000108.1 GCA_021409285.1 Candidatus Methanoperedens sp.
ATTGGAACAGAAGCGATTCTATGCTGAGCGAAGGGGGAGGATAATCAAGTTCAAGCATGATGATTCTGAGCTTTTCGAGATTATTGGACAGGGGATGGATAATCTGGAGAGTCAATCCAACGGTTTATTGACGCCATAGATTTAGAGCACACCACAAATGGCAAATCAATCCTACTCTGTAACAAAATCTGTCCGGAGATTCAGGATATAATTCACTTATTCAGTGCCTTAATTATTTCTGCATCTTGATTAGTTTCTCGATTACAAACGCTTCTTGTCTTCCAATGTTCTTTCCAACCTCAACAACTTCTATGCGTACGGATTTTGTTGTGTATTTATCTTCAGGGAGATCTTTTATTTTTTCAATTAGATTTATTTTTCCAAGATAAATCAGAGGTGTGGCATCAAAAACAAGAGGTTTCATCTGAGTGCCTTTTCAATATCCGAATATATGAACTTCTCAGACTTGATCCAGACAATACCTTTTTCACGTACAATATCAGCAAAATCCCATACAGAGCATCCTGCCATTTTCTGCTGCCTTTAGAAATGTCACTTTTCCTTCTTTGAGATATTCCAATGCCCGCTGTTCTTTCCAGTGTTGCAATCCCTCGGAAAGCAATTTTCTTATAGAGGCTGATTTTTCAAGGGACTCTTCTTTCATGAAAGTTTTAAGTTCGTTAAAAATTTCCTCAGGAATTCTGGCTGATACGGAAATTTCTGTCATGTAATATTTTGTATGCAATGCATACATAAAACCTTTTCCTTGGAAGTAATCTAACTCCAGCCCTTCAACTTGGTTAACCACCACTTACCTTAAGATAATCATTCATATCGCATCCTTCTGGCCAAATAAGGAGGTGAGGGCATCTATTAGGCCAGCCCTTTCTCCCGTAGACTGTTCCTGGCTGCTACATACATTCTCTCCACGGCCTGCCTTGCGCGGGTAAATGCAATTGTTTGAAGTCCGTACTGCACAAACCGGCTGAACAGGTCAAGCGACTCGGTAAAGCTGCTTTTCCTGTCATTGAAGCCGTCCTCATTGATATAGAGAGGAGGGTTCCAGAAGACGAACTTCTGGGGACCGCGGCTGCTTCGGTCAAATTTGGCTAAAAAAATATTTTGGGATTTTCATTCGCTATTGTGGTCATTGACGATGCCATTTTTTAATTGAAATAGACGCTTTTAGATAGGTCGACCAATGAAGAGGTACAACCCAATGCCAATTGCAAAATAATTGCTCAGACTGTAATTCCAAACAAACCTGACAAACAGCCAGTAACGACATCTGCAGGTCCACCCGCAACAAACAATTCCCCAAACAACACTATTAAACTCGCAACCTTCAACCTCCAGATTTTTGGCACAACCAAAGCGAGCAAGCCTGAAGTCATGGAAGTGCTCTCAAAGACCATCCGGAATTTCGATGTTGCTGTCCAGGAGATCCGGGACGCTTAGCAGACAGCTCTACCAGATCTCAAAAATGTCGTAAATGATCTGGCCGGCCCGAAATACGACTTCGTTGTGACCGGGCCGTCTTGGCAGGACAACCAGCAAAGAGCAGTATGCATTATCTCTGTAACAACAGGGATAAGAATTGAAAAGTAGCGATAAATTTCAATCTATGAACCTAAAAGATGTGGAAATTTCATTGAAATTGTTTTCAAGTTCGGCAGTGACATTATCCCGTTTTTCAATATCGGTGCTGATGACCTGAAAAAACGTAATACATACAACCTTTGTTACCCCCTCTTTGGCTTTTCCATAATATCTACCCAACCAAGGGATTAGCATTTGGAATGGTAAAAAATATCTGTTGAATATTTGGAAGAAGATTGTGAATGAATTTGTAGAAATATTGAAAATTTGGCATGTTTTCAGAGAACTCAGATCAAATATTGAACTTTTTTTCAATGTGGCGAAAAATTGCGTAAGATTGAATAAAGTCCATCAATTCACCAATAGGCAATATTCTATACTTTCGCTCATACATCGTATAAACTTTTCCATAAATGCGATATGAGCTTGTTATTCGGACGATTTAATATGAAATTATGGATTAAAAAGATTGAATGATCAGTTCGATTCAGGGGTCGGTTCAGGGATTGGTTCAGGTACGGGAATCGGTTTAGGATTTGGTGGGGTTTGTTCACACTTGTTCGGTTCAGTACTTTTTTTGTTGTTGAAGTTTCCCATTTTTAGCCCTTTTGATGTTTGAAGAACTCTACTTGGCGTAATCTTTTCTTGGCTTCTTCCTCCGTCTTGTAAGGTCCGCCTAAGTTGCGCTTGGTTTTTTCGGAGAGGACATAATAGCCATCTTCTTTCTTGACAATCACTTTTTCAAACCTCCTTACCTTCTATTTTCTAATTACTTAGCCTTTAAACCTTTTCACCAGCAGATCAAACTTGTTTGGTCGGGAAGGAAAAAAGGGAAAAACGCAAGGCTCTCCACTATCTACACGCCCAAGATCGCCGCTCATATCGCGGTCCTTGAGCTTCAACAGTGTAAAAGAAATTATAATGTCATATGCTTTTTATGATCGATGCCACTGGTCACGATTCACTTAAAAAATATGGCCTATTTACTGTCATTTTCTGTCATATAATCGGACATTTCCGGACATTGTTTTCTTGTCATTTCTCCATGCTTATACTGTTGCTTATACTACATTTTAACAGTGTAAATTGTTTATTATCTTTTAATTGTTTTCTGTCTTTTCTTGTTCGCTTAAAGTCTGATCGGTAGTTTTGAGTTGCTGCCATGCTGTCTTCGGTTCGAGTGCGATAATTATCTCATATTATTAAATTGGTTCTGTTGCTTTTGAAACCCAAACCGCCCTAGGAAATCGATATGCTGTTAGGCATGACGATCTTGCTTTACCATTTTACGTCGATAGTCAAAAATACTCAAGTTGAGTCCAGCCAAATATGGAGCAACCGGCATTGCAGAATCTATTTTATAAAAACACTGTTTGCTTGAATCTCAAATCTTAGTTGCGATTGCGTATACGATGGTACTTCGGAAGTTCGACGTGTGTCCATTAGCCCCAACCAAAGCATATCAACATACGAAAAGGCCCGATGGGGCCTCGTTTCGTTAGAACATAAAGGTTCTTTTATCTAGGCGTTGTCTTAGACCTAAAAAATTACCATTGGTATCTTTAACTTGAGCAATTAACATGCCGCCACCAACGTCTTTGACGTCTTGGTAAGTACTTGCGCCTGAGTCCAATAAGGTTTGCAGACTCTCTTTAACATCTTGCACCTCAATATAAGCAATGATTGCCTGTCCGTTTGGATCCAGGCCAATCTCCAGCTCATTCACCTTATATCCTACGTAATATGCACCATCTACGTATGGCTCAACACCCAAAAACGTATTAAAAAATGCCTTGCCAGCATTCAAATCCTTTGCAGGGTACACGAGTAGTTTTATGTTCTCTGACATGGAACCTCCTTGAAAATAGTTGTATTCTTACTATAAAACTAAGTTACTTGATCATAATTGTATACTATGCTTTTAGGAACCAAAGATTTGACAGAACCTTAAATAAACCTATCCACAGCAACAACCCCAGACAAGTATTTATAGCAAAAATTTCTAACATATAATTAAAATTGCTTCATTGGGGGATCAATTAACATGAGAAAACTTATCGTAAGCACATTTGTAACGCTTGACGGTGTTATGCAGGCTCCGGGGGGACCGGAGGAAGATCCGACCGGAGGTTTTACCTATGGCGGATGGACTGTCAATTACTGGGATGACATGATGGGGCAGGTCATGGGCGAATATATGGCAAAGCCGTTTGATTTATTATTGGGCAGGAAGACGTATGAAATCTTTGCGGCTCACTGGCCATACATTAAAGATGACCCGGTTGCCGACAAATTGAACAGCACCAGGAAATATGTTGTCTCCGGAACGTTAGGTGAAGTGAAGTGGAATAATTCAACGCTGGTAAAGGGAAACGTGGTACAGGCGATCAGAAATCTCAAGGTACAAAATATGCCCGAGATCCAGGTGCACGGCAGCGGCAATCTAATTCAAACGCTGCTTAAACACGATCTTATCGATGAGTTTCGGTTATGGATTTTCCCGGTTATGATAGGGAACGGAAAAAGGCTATTTGGCGAAGGAACACAACCTGCCGGTCTCAAGCTTATCAATAGTAAAACTTCCACCACAGGTGTTATTATGGCTACCTATGAACCCGCCGGAGAGCTCAAGACCGGATCGTTTGCGCTTGATAATCCGACAGAGGCGGAAACTGAAAGACGCAAACGACTTTCAGATGAGGGTGGAGAGTAGATAATAGGAGTAAAATTATGGCAACTATCAAACAAAAAATCACTCCCTTCTTATGGTTTGACCATCAAGCCGAAGAAGCTGCGAAATTTTACACTTCTGTTTTCAAAAATTCCAGGTTCGTGAATATTACTCGTTATGGCGAAGCAGGCCCAGAGGCTACTGGAAGAACAGAAGGAACGATAATGACCATTGAGTTTGAGATTGAGGGGCAAAAATTCATTGCAATTAATGGTGGACCGCTATTCAAATTCACTCCATCCGTATCATTTCTTGTCGCCTGTGATACTAAGGAGGAAGTCGATGCGATATGGGTAAAACTGTCAGAAGGCGGTACGGCGCTGATGGAACTTGGTGAATATCCCTTCAGCGAAAAATATGGATGGACGCAGGATAGGTACGGTCTTTCGTGGCAGGTGATGTTCATGGGCGATCGCAAGATTAAGCAGAAAATCACTCCGACGCTTATGTTTGTGGGCAAGCAGTGCGGGAAAGCAGAAGTGGCGATCAATTTTTACACATTGGTGTTCAAGAATGCGGAAATTGGCGACATCCTCCGTTACGGCAAAGGGGAGGAACCAGACAAAGAGGGAACAGTAAAGCATGCCGCCTTCACTCTTGAGAATCAGGAGTTTGCAGCCATGGATAGCGCTCGCAATCACAACTTTACCTTCAATGAGGCCATTTCTTTTATGGTTGAATGTGGGACCCAGGAAGAAATTGACTATTACTGGGAGAAACTCACTGCAGATGGAGGGCAAGAAAGTGTGTGCGGCTGGCTCAAGGATCAGTTCGGTGTATCATGGCAGGTCGCTCCCACAATCCTGGGTGATATGCTGCGAGACCAAAATAAAGAGAAGGTGGAACGAGTTACCAATGCGTTCCTGAAAATGAAAAAGTTTGACATTGGGGAATTAAAGAAAGCATACGAGGGAAAATAACAAATGAACAACTTCATTAAAAGTTAAGGAGAAAAGACTATGACAAAATTAAATATCTACCTGAATTTTGCGGGCAATACGGAGGAAGCATTCAACTTTTATAAATCCGTTTTTGGCGGAGAATTCAGCTCTGTTATCCGCTTCAAGGATATGCCGATGGAAGGCGTAAATATCCCGAAAGAGGACGAAAACAAATTAATGCACATCAGCTTGCCGGTTGGTGATGACAACGTGTTAATGGCAACCGATTCTCTTGAATCGCTCGGAATGGAACTGACGCAAGGCAATAATGTTTACATTTCAGTCCACCCGGAAAGCAAAGAAGAGGCGGACAGGATATTTAACGCTCTTTCTGCTGGCGGCACAATAGAGATGCCTATCTCTGACCAAGTGTGGGGAGACTACTACGGCAGCTTCGAAGATAAGTTCGGAGTGCAGTGGATGTTGATTTACACCTATCCGAAATAAGCAAAATAAAGCCAAAAATTTCAAAATATCCTTTCCACTCAGGTTCCCGCCTTGCCTGATGCGATTGTGAGGCGATAATCACAATTCTTGAAAAAATGAGGCAGACAATAAAAAAAGCGGCGCCTGAAGCTGTAGAGGCGATCAGCTATCATATGCCCACATTCAAACTAAATGGCAAGAATTTAGTGCATTTCGCAGCGTTCAAAAATCATATTGGATTTTATCCGATACCCTCTGGCATTGAAGCTTTCAAAACATTTCAAAGACCGCGTACCCACAAAAGACGCGGTAGGGGTAGCTAAACTCAAAGAAGCAGGTGCGATCATTATCGGAAAAACGAATATGCATAAGCTGGGCATGGGTACGACTGGGCTTGATAGCTACTACTTTGGACCGGTACATAACCCATGGAACTCCGCTGCATGTTGCGGGGTCGTCGGATTTAAAGGGACTTACGGCCTTATCAACCCCAAAGGCATCCTTGAGGGAAAAGAAGCGCCTGACGAGATGATCTTATGGCTGAACCACCCGGGCATTACTGCGCGTAGCGTCGAAGACATAGCCATCGTCCTTGATATACTGATAGAGAGAAATGAACAGATAAAAAAAGTTGACTTTGTTAGTGGCCATGAATAGGAAATTGCGAATCGGTGTTGCTAACAACTTCAGGGCCGACCAGGAGGTTTCGGAAGCCTTTGAAAAAGCTGTTGATACAATCCGTAATCTCGGCTTACCTATGAGCAGCATTGCAGCCCCATTTGGTGACCCCAGTGGCGGAATATCCAATATCGAAGCTGATCGAAAGGCTATTGCCGGGCAGGCTTTCAAAGACATTGACATTTTGCTGTTGCCAACTACTACAACCACCGTTCCAACGGTCAAAGATGCAGGTACCAACCCACAAACACTCTCCCTAGAAAATACTGTCTTCGCCAATTACTATGGGCTACCAGCTATAAGTGTCCCATGCAGTTTTGATAAAAATGGTCTTCCTCTGGGCCTGCAGATTGTGCTTCGCTTTGCGTATCAGTACCAAATTGCAACTGAGAATGGCAAGAATCATCCGATTAAGTAAGATTCATTACTAAGAATTTGCCGAAAAAGAAGATCGTGAAAGCCAGGGATTCATGTATGATAAATTGGAGGTTTGACAAATGAAAAATATGGGGAAAGCTATTTTAGGAGTAACAATATCACTGGACGGGTTTGCCGAAGATAGCAATGGTAGCGCACTTGAGATTCCGTGTTGTAAAATAAGAGGTACCATTATGGCAGAAAACGACATCCGAGCCTGCAAACAGGCAGCTGTGCAATTCTTGCAGCTCATCGTGGCAGGCCAGATTGATGAGGCTTATCGGAGGTACGTGGATCTTCATGGTAAGCACCATAATCCTTTCTTTCCTGCAGGTTTCCCGGCGCTGAAAAAAGCGATGATAGAGAATCACGCCCAATTTCCAAACAAGCAGCTTACGGTCAAGAATTTGCTCGGCGAAGGCAGCCAGGTGGCTGTTCATTCCCACATCGTACTGCGTCCTGGTGAGACAGGTATATCGGTTGTGCACTTGTTTCGATTCGAAGGCAACAAGATTGTAGAAAGGTGGGATTGTGGCCAACCCGTGCCAGCTAATTCGCCGAATAAGGATGGGGCATTTTAGACTGACCAGTTTATCGTAAGGATAGTCACTTCAAATGCGATATCTTGCTTCATAATTCCGATCTTCTCCTAAAAAAGAGCGCCAATAATAACATCGACCCTGTCGCGGTAACGATCCACGGCAAACCGAGAAGCAGTAAAGCCGTGGAAAAATTCGGATAAAAATATACTAAGGAAATCAGGGGAGTAACTAAGAAATTAGCCAGGAAAAACCACCTGAGCCACTTCTGCAGCCCATGTTTCGCAAACACTGGGACTGCAAATAAAGTCGCCAAACCCAATGCTATGTATCCCAAGGCATCAACAGTCCAGAAAAGAGAATGAGGTGTTTGTACAAGAACTGGGTTCGGAGCAACATAAGGAATCACAGCTGTCAATTGAACAACGTAATTCAAAGTGACGTATGTTGCGTACATTACCGCAAAGAGAACAGCCGCATGGCTCCAAAACTTCTTCTCGTCTGGTGTCACATAGTGAAGTGCAAGCAACGCGAGCATAAATGGCGTCGCAATAAAAAGCGAAAATCCATAGATAAGAATCTCATCCCATGGATAACTAACAATGCCTATAAGCTGCAGAATTTGAGCAACATCGAATCCGAATGCTGCAACAAATGCAACAAGCGCTGACCAAAAACCGATTTTATATATTGTTTCTTCCATTTAAACAACCTCGCTTTTCATTTTTTCTGATTGACCGTCCTGTATTTACTTTGCTATAGTCAATGCATTCTTGGTTCCATCTGCTCATAGGGAACTGGCCAAAGCTTCATGCTGGCTTCATAGGCAGCCATGTACTCAGTTTCGCCTTTTGGACTTTTGAAGGCAGATGGTAACTTCGACAAAATTCAATCTCCTTTAAGAAATTCTAAAATTTTTCGGTTGACTGTTTCAGGTTGGCCACCGGGCAATTCATGGCCAGCATGCGGGATCAATTCTGCCTGGATATTGGGAATCAGCCGTTTGGCGCGTTCTATCGCAGCGACGGGATCGTACAGCGACTCTTGCTGGCCGATGAGCAGCAAGGTCGAGTTCTTTACGCCACGCAGTTCCTCATCCATGTAAGGGACCGGCAGAACTGTAGGTGGTAACTGGAAATATCTCACACCCGGGTAGAACTGATTTGTTATAAGATCGAACATTCGTTTAGTCTTTTCATTTTTCAAATTTGGTTCATAATACATCCAGTGCATCATATTGTTCGACCAATACCGACCTGGTAGACGAGTCAGC
>JAGFND010000109.1 GCA_021409285.1 Candidatus Methanoperedens sp.
AATCCAATCCTCTCTTCCATGATCTTTATCACGGCCCAGTTCATAGTGCAGATAATTCTGGGCACATATTTTATTCAAAAGAGCGATCTTGTCTTTGGTTCTGACACCGTCAAATACGGGATCCTGGGTGGTATTGCAGCTGCGCTTGCCACAATATTCTTCTTTCTGGCTATACAGCAATCGACTTTGTCGAAAGTTGTTCCTATTGTGAACATGAACGTTGTCATCGCTGTGCTTCTTGGCGTTGTTTTCTTAAAGGACATGATGAATCTGCGGATCGTTGCAGGGATCATTCTGGCTATAACAAGCATATATCTGCTGACAAATGGGTAATTTTTTCTGACTCTTGGACGATCATTTGAAAGGATCTATCAAAAGGTGGTCAAAAAGATAAAGAGCTTTCAAAACCAATAGTATGATTATTATGGGGACATGTATGGCAGCCAGGCTGGAAAGGATATGAATGGGATCCAGAATATCGGTTATGTTTCTTCGATCCGTGGAAGCGTCGTTGACGTCCGATTCCCGAAGCAGCTTCCCAATATATATAACCAGTTAAAAGCTGGACAGGATGGCAGGGTAATTTTTGAAGTTATGATCCACGTGGACACAGAAATAGTTCGCTGCATTGCCCTTACACCCACCCAGGGGCTCGCGCGGGGCTCCATGGTCATAGATACAGGTAAGCCGCTGATGGTACCTGTCGGAGAGCAGATTCTTGGAAGGGTTTTTAATGTATTTGGAAATCCCATTGACCATAAAGGGAATGTAAATGCGGTTGAATGGCGCTCTATCCACCAGCCTCCGGTGGCACTCTCCCGGCAGATCACAACTTCGCAAATTTACGAGACAGGAATAAAGGCGATCGATGTCCTCGCTCCTCTTGAAAAAGGAGGAAAAGCAGGACTCCTTGGAGGGGCAGGGGTGGGCAAGACCGTGTTGATAATGGAACTTATTCACAATATGGCCGGCAAGTACCAGGGAATAAGCATATTCTGCGGAATAGGTGAGCGATGCCGGGAAGGAGAGGAACTTTACCGGGAAATAAATGACGTTGGGGTTCTTAAGAATGCGATCATGGTCTTTGGCCAGATGAACGAACAGCCAGGTGCACGTTTCAGGGTCGGCCATGCTGCGCTCACAATGGCAGAATACTTCCGCGATGATGCAAAGCAGGATGTGCTTTTATTAATAGATAACATTTTCCGGTTCGTACAGGCAGGGGCTGAGGTTTCAGGTCTTATGGGGCAATTGCCCTCCAGCGTCGGATATCAGCCCACGCTTGCAACTGAACTTGCTCAACTTGAGGAGCGAATATGCAGCACGAATACGGGCGCCATATCTTCTGTCCAGGCAGTATATGTGCCTGCCGATGATTTCACAGATCCGGCCGTTGTGCATACCTTTGGGCATCTGGCAGCTTCGATCGTTCTCTCACGTAAGATGGCCAGCCAGGGATTGTATCCTTCGATTGACCCCCTGCAATCACATTCCAGGATGTTAAGTCCGCATATCATTGGAGAAAAACACTATCAGATAGCCCAGAAAATACGTAAGACCCTGGCAGAATATGAGGAACTTAAAGATATTATTGCCATGCTTGGACTTGAAGAGCTTTCACAGGAAGACCAGAAAACGGTTAACAGGGCACGGAGGCTTGAACGCTTCCTGACGCAGCCTTTCTTCACAACCGAGGAGTTCACAGGCCACAAAGGAAAGATGGTCAAACTTGAAGATGCGCTTTCAGGCTCCGAGATGATCCTTGAAGATAAATTCCAGGATTATCCTGAAAAATCACTTTACATGATCGGAAATATCGATGAGGCAAAGAAATGAGATTAAAAGTGGTGCTCCCTATGAAGATTTTCATTGACATGGAAGTGAACAAAGTGATCGCTGAAGCCGGAAATGGTCATTTTTGCATCCTGCCAAAGCATATAGATTTCGTTGCCGCCCTTGTTCCCGGAATTTTTTCATTTGAAGCTGATGGGGAGGAGGAGTTCCTTGCAATCGATGAAGGGATTCTTGTGAAATGCGGCCCCGATGTGCGGGTCTCAACAAGAAGGGCTGTCAGGAGCAAGGATCTTGGGACACTAAAACAAACCCTGGAAGAAGAGTTCAGGATCCTGGATGAAAGCGAGAAGAAGACAAGAACCATTCTTGCAAAACTTGAACTGGATTTTGCACGGCGCTTTTTGAAATTGAGGGAGTATGGTTAACGCTTTGAAGAATAAGACAAGGAAAAGATTTGCCGATAAAGTTGGTATGAGGGAAAAACGCATGATCAAAGCCAGGCGTGAGAAGGGAAAAGGCGTGTGGTTTGGCCTGGGTATGATGGGAGCTATAGGCTGGTCCATAGCAATTCCAACGCTCATCGGTGTAGCCATCGGGATATGGATGGATAAAAGACTGCCTGGACGTATTTCCTGGACGCTCACTTTTCTTTTTTTGGGGGTCGTTTCAGGTTGTATCAATGCCTGGTACTTTATCAAAAAAGAGCAGATGAAGATAGGAGAGGAGCAGAATTATGAATGATCTTGCAGTAAATATGTTCAGCCTCGCAGCCGGTGTTTTGTTTGGGATATTCTATTTCCATGGCCTTTGGCTTACCCTGAAGAAACTTCCCAATACCGGTCAGCCGGTGCTTCTTACTATGGGCAGTTTCCTGGGGCGCACAGCTTTATGTATCCTGGGGTTTTATCTTGTTACAACGATGGTTAACCTGGAGGGTCTCATATTATCGATCATTGGTTTCACAGCAAGTAAAATTACGATCTTACATCTGCGATCAGGAGGGATAAAATCGTGGAAATAAGCCCTGATCTGATAGTATTTTTAAAAATTGGAGGTTTTACTCTCAGCGCGACCATTGTTTTTACGTGGATCGTGATGGGACTCATTGTAATTACTGCATGGTTATCCACTCGCAGGCTCTCGGTAGAACCTCCTCTTTCGCACTGGCAGAACCTGCTTGAGATAATAGTAACATACATAAGGGAGCAGATACGTGAAATCACGTTACAGCAGCCAGATAAATATCTTCCTTTCCTGGGGACCTTGTTCCTTTTTATCGTTGTTTCAAACCTTCTTGCCATAGTTCCGGGTTACAGCCCTCCCACAGGTTCGCTTTCCACAACAGCAGCGCTTGCTATCTGCGTATTTCTGGCAGTTCCGGTTTATGGGATCACACAACAAGGCTTTATCGGGTATCTTAAGCATTACAGCCAGCCTACTGTTTTCATGATACCTTTCCATATCATAAACGAGCTTTCAAGAACATTATCGATGGCGGTTAGATTGTTCGGGAATATTATGAGCGGGAGCATGATACTTGCTATATTGCTTTCGATAACGCCATTATTTGTGCCGATCGTGATGCAAGTGCTTGGAATGCTTATAGGGCTTGTGCAGGCTTACATATTTGCTGTTCTTGCTACCGTATATATTGCTTCAGCGACACGCATACAGGAAGAGAAGGTGCAATCATAGATATTTATATGAGACTTTACCAGGATGATATGAAAAGGTAGAAAAGTATTTTAAAGATAAAGTTATCGTTTTATGTATGACTGAAAATATCAAAATCCTTGAAAAAGATAAACAACTATTCGACATGCTTCAAGCTGAATTAATGCTCAAGACCGGTAAAAAGATAACCCAGCAGGAGTTGTTCTCCAGTATAATAGAGTTTGTAAGATCAAGAAAGGAGAACTTCTTTGGCAGGCTCTTTAAACTTCCCCTTTCTGAAAAAGAGATCAAAAGAATAGAAAGTCTCCAGAGTGATTGGGGTGCAATTACAACTGAAAAAGAGATCGATATGGTGATTTATGGGGTCGAAAGATGAGCATCATACCTCTGCCACTCATCTTGTTAAAGATATTATGAAAAATAAATATGGCGCAACGTTTACTTCGGATATGGTTTTTGATGAGTCGATGACCTTTATTCTTTATAAAACAGGGGATATCAATAAGGCAATAAATGTCAGGGATTTAGTTCAGGGTAATGTAGAAAAAGCCATTCCAAAGTTTATGAATCTCGTTTTTGTGGATGTGGATACATTTGAGAAAAGCTGGAATACTTTTGTAAAATATGCAGGTAAAAAGCTGAGTTTTACAGATTGTTCCACAATAGAGCTAATGAAAATCAGGGGTATTGAGTATCTGGCAAGTTTTGATAGCGGATTTGATGGGATAGTGTCGAGGGTTTGGGAATGATTTTCACTTTGAAGATATAAAATAATGGAGGAGTTTTAAATGGCCGGAATAGATAATGTTGCATTAGCATCCATCGTTATGGCAGGATTGACAATGGCAATAGGCTCGATAGGTCCTGCGATCGGAGAAGCATGGGCTATATCGAAGGCTCTAAATGCGATAGCGCAGCAGCCAGATGAGGCGGGCACGATTACGCGGACATTGTTCGTTGGCCTTGCGATGATAGAATCCGTTGCAATATATTGCTTTGTGATTTCCATTATCCTGATTTTTGCCAATCCTTTCTGGAATTATATGGTGTTAAAGGCAGGTTGATAACGTGCAAATAGATTATTTCACAATATTTGCACAAATAATCAATTTCCTGGTACTTGTCCTCCTGTTGAGGCATTTCCTTTATGGGCGCATCATAAAAACAATGGATGAAAGGGAAAAAAAGATCGAGTCACAATTACAGGAAGCTGCGAAAAAGAAAAAGGAGGCAGATGAAGAGGCAGATTCTTATAGAAAAATGAAAAAGGATTTCTTAATAGAACGCGATGGAATGCTCGAAGCGGCAAGAGAAGAGACACAGAAAATTCAAACTGAGTTATCAAAGAAAGCCGCAGATGAAGTTAATGAAAATAAAGCTAAATGGAATGAAGAAATTCAGCGAGAGAAGGACGCATTCCTTAATAATATGAGGTTTAGCGCCAGTAAAGAGATATATGCCATCGCGAGGCGTACTCTTCATGATCTTGCAAATGAGGAGTTAGAAGGCCATATTATAGAAACGTTCGTTTACAGGTTACAGAAAATGGATGATGATGAAAAAAAGAAAATGAAGGAATTCCTGGAAAAGAAGCAGGATGTCGTGATAAAAAGCAGTTTTGCGATACCGGAAAGTATGCGCCAGAGCATACTTAAGACACTGCAGGATAATTCAGGCGATGGTTTGAATATATCCTACTTACTTTCACCTGATCTGATATCCGGGATTGAATTGAGCGTAAAGGACATCAGGATTTCGTGGAGCATAGGAAGCTATCTGGACTCGTTAGAGGATGAATTATCCAGAATGTTGCAGATACCTTCTGAAGATATCAAAACAAAAGGGGAAGGCTATGGGGACGCAAAAGGATGAACTGCGATCTGTTTTTGAAGATACACTGACAACACTTGATCGCTCACTCCAGAATCACAGGGCTGGACTTAAATTCCAGGAGATCGGGATAATAAGTTCTGTAGGGAATGGAATTGCCGGGATCATCGGATTACCTGATTTGAAGTCAGAGGAACTGATCCTGTTCCCCGGGAACAGGCTGGGTATTGCTTTCAACCTGGACGCGCAGGAGGTTTCTGCTGTACTCCTTGACAGTACGGATGAAATAAAAGCCGGTCAGGAGGTGCACCTCACCGGAAGCGTGATGGAGGTGCCTGTGGGGGAATCCTTACTGGGGCGTGTGATCGATCCTATCGGAAGGCCGCTTGATGAAATGGGAAAGATCGAGTTTTCAGGGAAGCTACCTATAGAGCGTGAAGCAGCAGGGATAATGGACCGCGCTCCTGTTAACATCCCGCTGCAGACCGGGATACAGGTCATAGATGCCCTGATCCCTGTTGGGAGAGGTCAGCGCGAGCTTATCCTGGGTGACAGGCAAACCGGGAAAACAGCTATTGCTCTTGATACGATTATAAACCAGAAGGATGTGGTATGTGTCTATTGCGCAATCGGGCAGCAAAGCTCTGCCGTGGCAAAAGTGATCGCTGATCTTGTGAAATACGATGCGCTCAAGAACTCCATCGTGGTCGTAGCAACAGGTGAAGATACACCAGGTCTTAATTTCATCGCTCCTTATGCGGCAACCAGCATGGCTGAGTATTTCATGGAAAAAGGGAGGGACGTCCTCATAGTATATGATGATCTTACGAAACATGCACGTTCCTATCGCGAGCTTTCACTGCTGCTTCGGCGCCCCCCTGCAAGAGAAGCCTTTCCGGGGGATATATTCTATATCCATTCACGCCTGCTTGAGCGTTCTACTCATCTTCGAAAAGGCGGCTCCCTTACAGCATTACCTGTGATAGAAACCCAGGCACAGGATATCTCTGCCTATATTCCCACAAACCTCATCTCGATCACGGACGGGCAAATATATCTTTCACCAAAACTCTTTGATGAAGGGATCATGCCCGCAGTAGACGTTGGTAAATCAGTATCAAGGGTCGGGGGAAAAACACAATTGCCTTCGTACCGATCTGTTGCGGGGGATCTTCGCCTTTCCTATTCCCAATTCGAGGAACTTGAGACCTTCTCCCGTTTTGGCACCAGGCTCGATGAGGAAACGCGAAAAACACTTGATAGAGGGCGAAGGGTCAGGGAAGTATTGAAACAAAGGCAATATGATCCGATCCCGGTTCCTGAACAGATAGCAGTTCTCCTGGCTGTAACTTCAGGTATCTTTGATGATATTTCGACAGAAGAAATCGAATGGGCAAGAAAAATGATCAGGGAAGCATTCAGGAAAAATCTTCCTGAGCTGTATCAGAAGATCCAATCAGGAAAGGAGCTTGAAACAGGGGAGCGCCAGGTGCTTATCGAGATGTGTGTAAGTGCGCTTGTAAGGAATAAAAATGGAACAACTTGAAATCCTCAAGAGAAAGATCGACAATGAAAAGGAACTGAAATCCCTGGTCAGAACAATGAAAACGCTGGCTTTCATTAGCATTCGCGAGTATGGGCAGATGGTGGGTTCGCTTAACGAATATCAAAAAGCCATTGAAATGGGGCTAGAAGTGGTGATGAAAAACGTTCCCGGAGATGTTATTATCGTGGAGCCTTCAAAGAAAAATCGTCTTGGAGCTATAATCTTTGGCTCCGAACAGGGAATGTGCGGCAAGTTCAATGAGATCATTGCGAATTTTGCGATCAAAAATATGGATGAATTTAAGGTCATAAGGGAGAACAGGACAATAATGACCCTGGGGGATCGTGTGATATCACAGCTTGAAGATGAAGGGGAAATAGTGGAAGAGCGATTTTCATACCTTGGAAATCATGCCGGCATAACACAGATCATGTTGCAGGTATTGACCAAAATAGAGGAGTGGCGCACGGAGCAGGAAATAGATAGAATTGTGCTTTTTTATAACATGCCAATATCAGGTTCATCCTATCGCCCTCATGTTCTGCACCTTCTTCCGCTTGATAAGGAATGGTTCCAGGGCCTGGCTAAGAAAAAGTGGGTGTCGCGTTCTATCCCTACTTTTACCATGGATCGCTATGATCTTTTTTCATCCCTCATCCGCCAGTATCTGTTTTTGTCCCTCTATCGTGCGCTTATTGAGTCTCTTGCAAGTGAGAATGCAAGCAGGCTTGCTTCAATGCAAAAAGCGGAAAAGAACATAGAGGAAAGATTGAGCGAACTGCATATTCAGTACCACAGCACACGGCAGGATTCCATTACCATGGAATTGCTGGATGTTGTTACCGGGTTCGAAGCGCTTACGAACAAAAAAAGATAAGATCTTCAATTCCCCAAATGAATAACTTATCTTCCTCTCATTTAAAGTTACACTCAGCAATGACATCAGAAGAAGATGACCAAAAACAACCATGACAGTATGGGTTTCTATGCGGTCATCCCTGCTGTGATAAACTGGATCAATCTCTAAATAAGAAAGGATTACGAGGGGACTGTGCCCAAGTTTGGGATATGATCAGGGAGGCAAAACAACCTGAAGATACTGATTTTGCACTTCTAATTTGAATTTTTCTTAACCATTTTAGTAGATTTAGATTTAATCTGCTGCATCTCATCAGCAACCCAGCAACTATTGCTGGACCCAACAATATCGCCATAAGCGTAGTTCTCGGCTTTGCATCCCCCATGGCAGAGCAAAAGCCACTTGCACTCCCTGCACACTCCTCTGATATCATTCAGGCGGATATTCCTGAAATAATTCAAAAGTGTTGAGTTCTCCCAGATCCACTGGAAGGTTGGTCACGGTTTTCGCCATTCATTCCCCAGAAAGTGATGCAGGGGACAACATTTCCTTCTGGGGTTATTGAGCATTTTGAGCAACCTGTACTGCATGCACCCGATGCACAATAATCTATGGGATCTGCGGGAGGGGGCTTAAGAGTAAAGTTGTAACTCGAAACCGGGATTTTCCTGCTCTCAAGGTATTGCACGAGACTCTTCATTCTGGCAGGCATCAGCTTGAGTTCCCCATCGTTCATTTTAGCGCGGCCTATCGGCATTAAGCCCTGGACACGGTAATTCTTAACGCCGAGATCCTGCATAAGCTGTATTATATTGGGTATTCGATCCACATTCAATTTCATGGCTGTGGTGCAGAC
>JAGFND010000011.1 GCA_021409285.1 Candidatus Methanoperedens sp.
AAATAAAAATAGAGTGAATAAACCAATAATAAGTCACTCATTCAATAAGATGAGGAGAGTAAAATATGCCAAAATTAGTTGTTGTATATCTCAGTACTTCAGGTAATACAAAAGCGATGGCTGATGCATATCAGGAGTGGCACGACCTTACCCAGCAGAAAGTATTGAAATTATTAGGAAAATGAGACACACTTAACTTTTGTTCCATCCCCCTATGAGATGGATATGCAGATGGAATATAACCTGTCCAGCGCCGCTGCCCACATTTATTACAAGTTTGTAGCCACTGTCTTTAATACCCAGGTCTTCAGCTATTTCCTTTGATTTAAGGATCATCTTGGAGACAACTTCGACATTGTGCTCTTTTAGTTCATTTACACTTTCAATGTGCTCAACCGGCACAATCAGGACATGCACGGGCGCTGAAGGTTTTCTAGTATGGAAAACCACAAAATCTTCATCTTTATAAATAATATTTGCAGGTGATTCGCCCCTGATAATACTGCAGAATATACAATTGTTCCTCATGATCCCAAGTTATCATTTTGATGTATAATCTTTAACATTTTTTGCAGGCCGTGGAAGGTGCCGTTCTTGATTTGACCGCTTGCTTGATAGATGGTTTCCGGATTGCGGACAGTTATCATAAATTCCCCCTTATTATTGTATAATATTTATTCCGCATAAAATATAGCTTTTGAATATCTGTGAAAAAATGATGGATTATCTCATATCTTTATTAAAACTCACTTCCAATTGATCCATTATGTGGCTTGATGCACTACTCCTGGCTTTCCAGTACCTTTTATCAGTAATCCCTGCTACTCTCGCAGGTATTGTCCTTATGGAAATCTTGATAGAACTGGGATGGATACAGAGGCTGGGATTTGTAACGGCGCCTTTCATGCGCTTTGGACATCTCCGGGAAGAAGTTGGCGTGAGCTTCCTTGTATCCTTTGGCTCCCCAACAGCCGGGAATTCCATGGTGGCAGAGCTAAATAAAAAAGGATTGATAGACAATAAAGAAACGCTAATTGCATCTCTTGTAACTTCCTTTCCAGCAACATTCATCTTTGTCAGGGATCTCACTCCGGTACTTGTAATATTGCTAGGGACCACAGGGCTCATTTATCTTGGTATAGTTGTAGGAGTGGGACTTCTTCGAACAGCAATATCCCTTGCTTTTGGCCGCTTTTTATTACACAATAAAAAAATTATAATTTTAGGACAAAGTATAAAGACGAAAAAATTTAGTGCTGCGCTGCAAAGTGCGATATTATCTTCATGGGCGCCGCTCCGGGGCATTATCCCAACAATGATCATTGCTGCAATAATCGTATTTCAGCTCATCGATATGGGTTTTTTCGATATGCTTTCGGCATATCTGAAAGATCTGCCTGTTCTAAAATCCCTTCCATCTCCGGCCCTGCCAGTCATTGCAGCCTGGTTTGCAAGCAACATCGGAGCATATACGATAGCGAGTAAGCTTTTGACAGATGGCATAATGACATCCAGAGAAATCGTGATAACGTTGCTTGTGGGTCGAGTGCTTTCAAGCATTGTGCGACTGCGATTCACCATTCCTTATTATACAGGGATTTTCTCTCCAAAATTAGGGACGCAAATTATGCTGCTGGCCACAATTATGCAAGAAGGATTAACGATTATTGTCATCGCTATCCTTATAGTCTTCTGGTGACCAAAAAAAAGAAGAAGATTTTCATGGAGAATGGAATTTCACTGAACAAACTTATTCACCCGTTTGGACTATTCTACCAGATTCTTTCCGGCACTCCATGCATCGCCGGCATACTTCCCTAACGTCCAGTAGCGGTTGTCCGGCATCGTCAGGAAGAGCGGATCAATCTTTGCAAAGTTCGGCTTCCCATCCTCCAGCACCCTGCCATCCGCGTATGCCACAACGATCTCACCAATAAAGAGCGTATTTGTCGGAAGTGGGACCGTCTGGATGAGCCGGCATTCGAGATTGACCGGGCACTCTTTGATCATCGGTGCGGTTTTCAGCGACCCGTAGAACACATCAAAGACGTTTGACTTGTCGGTCTTTTCGCCGGAAACGAGACCGCAGTAATCGGTCTTCTCCAGAAGGTCTGAAGACGGGATGTTCACTGAGAATGTCTTTGTCTTTGCAATTCCTTTCGGAGTATAATGGTTGTTCCCGATCCCGCAGAGGATCATCGGCGGATTCGCATTCGCCCGGGCGCACCAGCCCACGGTCATGAAGTTGTTTTTCCCGTTAACCTGGGTTCCCACGAGAACCACCGGCATAGGGATGAAAAAGTTCGGTCCAATCGGTATTTTGTCCATAGGTTTTTCCTCACTCCCCGCCATATGCGGGGGGTCCTGCCAGAAAGCCATAAGCAGGTAGAACACATACTAATCTTCTGCAAGGACAATCTGAACCATTAATGATAATAAGGTCTCAACAGAATATATAGTTGCACAATAATCAGGTAATAGACGTTCATGGAGTGCATGTTGATTAAACATTTCCTCCTTATTTAATCTCCACAATTGTAATGGAATATCCTCCACCTAGCTTCTGTCCCGCGGGTTGCAGGATGGAAGATATTGTTGATTATATACAGGTAAGCCAGCGCAGTCTTGAATTCAGGTTGTTTCAGGATGTCTTACCTTTTTTCCCTGCGGTTTCGAACAAACGAAAAGATGAATCTTGAATATGCAAAAGAGTACTTATTGGACAAATAACATGGAAATATATAAAAACAAACAACAAGAAAACTTTACTCTTGTGATAACAAGAAATGAGCTCAAAGAAATAAGAGATGCTCTTGGAGTACGATGTCTTTATCTCGATATGCTACTCAGGAAGAAAGTTGCACTCGCCAGGTCAAAAGATGTGCCCGATGCTCTTGGTGCACGAGAAATACACAACGACAAACCACGTGATATGTACATCCAAATAGTAAAAGAGCTGGAAGAATAGGATTTGAACACAATGAGAGTGCTATTTATTTCACTTTTCGGTAGGCTTTATGCAGCAATCTTATAAAATTTGCCAGGAACCGCTCTTTCGTTTCCATCGTTCTCATAAAAATATTTTCTTCAGAAGTAAATAATTCTTTTAGATGATGCATATCTGCTTTGGGAGAAAAAAACACATACAGAAGTATGCCGAATAATATTAATGCTGAACCAACGACCTTATCTAACATAGATGTAAAATAAAGGAGATACAGGCATATTCCGATTCCAATCCAGGGTAAAGTATTTTGACCATATAGATTTTTCTCTGATTTTTTTTTTAGTATAATCAGGGCGAGACAGGTTAATATAAATGAAAATGCAAGATTAAAAACAGAAAATGAGATCAATTTAGGTATTCCAGAAAAAATAGATAATGTAAATGCAATTATTCCATGAATTAATAATGCCATATATGGTGTGCCATATCTGGGGTGAATTCTAGAAAAAATCCTGGGAAATAAACCGTCAATAGACATAGCATACGATAATCTTGCAGTAGTAAGCAATCCTGCTTCATCAGAACCTGATACTGATAATAAAGCCCCAATAGCCATGACTGAGGCTCCAGTTGCCCCAAGAATCACTAATGCAACGTCAACCAGGGGAGTTGAAGTTGTTGCTAAATTAGACCAATTAAGTGTCCCATAAATGACAAAATTAGTAGAGAGATAAAATACTGTGACAATTATCATGCCTGTTGCTATTGCTTTTGGTATTGTTTTTTTTGGATCCTTAACTTCACTTGCAGGGAGTGTGCCCAATTCAAATCCAGCATATGCCCAGAATATCAATACTAAAGCGGTCCCAAAATTTTTTAAACCAAGTGGAGCAAATGGTATGTAATTTGTAATAAGACTCCCGGGATTAAATATAAAAAAGAAAATTCCGCCAAAAATTAATATAATTAGTGGAATCAGTTTAATAATTGTTAATAAGTCATTGAATTTTCCTGCAGCTTTAACTCCAATTATATTTATAAAAATTAAAGTAAATAAAAACAATCCTTTTATGATAATTTGTTGAAAAAAATCTAAGGGGAAAAAATATTGTAGGTATTGTACAAACGCTATGGCAAACACTGGTAATGCCAAAATTTCTGCAATCCACATACTCCAACCAGTAAGGAAACCATAAAAATCATCAAATGCATACGAAACAAAAGCGAAAGGACCTCCTACTTTCGGAACGTAATAACTGCAGTAAGCAAAAACCAGTGCTATTATTGTGGCAAATATACCTGCAACCACCCAAATAATTATTGAAAAAGGTCCAATCATTCCAGCTGTCAATGCAGAGGCTATATAAATATCGGCTCCAACAATTGAACCGACAATAATATTGGTCAAATCGAAGAAAGTTAATTCTTCTTTGAATCCCTTTGAATTTTCATTCTTTGAATTCATAACTTTAATTGAAGTATCCTCCGACATGTCAGACTCCATGGGACGATTTCGTTAAGGTGCTTTACACCTTCTTAAAGTCAAGATTTATTAAGCAAAAAAAGTTACTAAATTGTCTGCCCTTTTTGGTGACTCCTCTCCTCCCGCAATCAATAATGATACCATAGTCACTCCAACAGGGATTCTGAGGCACTTATCCAATCACTTTCCATTGACTGCCTCACTGTTATGTTGACTTTCATGTGAGATAATCTGGTTGAGCGTTTGCGGTTAGTCGATGATTGTCCCAAGATATTTAAACTATCTGATATTAGCGAATCTTCCATTTAAAACCACTCTCTAATGCATATTGTTCCATGTAATATTTAAAATTTGCCTTTTGCCTGCAGATGGTTTTGATTTGTTTTTTCTTGCCATTAGTACTCCTCTATGTATGTAATTTATATTATTATTGTAATACCATAACAATATATAATACTATCGTATCACAATATTTATATATCCGTAATGGATAATGTAATAATATCGGGTAAACAATGAAAACAAATAAGAGCAGCACACAAACAGCAGATGTAAAGGAACAACGCAACAAGGCTACCATATGCGCTACAGTAAGTCCGTGGCTGAAGAACAGGCTCGAAAGAATGGTCGATGGCAAAGAGTTTTCATCAGTGAGCGATATCGTCAGCCTGGCATGCCATGAGTTCCTGATCAGACACTTCCCTGATCAAGATGAGTGATGTAAAGTTAATTACCCGCATATCTTTCCCGCTCCTTTGCTATTAGTTGGCGGAAATATCTGACCGCATCTTTTACTTTCATCAATGAATCCTCACTGAACTCACTTCTTATTTTTAAAATCCATTCACTGTAAGGATCATTGTTTATGATGTTGGGATCTTCCCAGAGTTTTTCATTCACCTCTAAGACCTCACTGTCAAAAGGGAGGGAGATCTGTGAGACTGCCTTTATGGTCTCATAGGCTGCCAGCATATCACCTTTTTTAATATATTCCCCTATTTCTGGAAGATCAATATGCACTATCCCTTTGGAAAGCGATTGCCCAAGTTCAGTTATGCCGATGAGTAGTCCGTCATTTTGTGGTTTTAACCACACATGATTTTTCATATAATACCTGTCTTCCGGGAATTCAAATTCGTAAGCCTTCATGGTACTTTAGATTTGGAGATAGGTATAAATATCCATCGATGCCTGCATGATACCATGAGCGATTACTGGGGTGTACCAGAACAGGAATATGAACTGTCGATCTTACAGTTCGCAAAGGAGAATTTGTCACAAAAGGGTTATTCTGTTCTCAGCGAAAAAGTGGAAGTTTGCAGCGGAGCAGGCGCAATCACCATGACTGCGATCCTTGAAACACAAAATATGCGCTTTGGATTGTACCTTCGCGACGGCCCAAAGCAGCGAAAAAGTAGGGGCCCTCCAGTCATCAGTATGCTGAGGTTATTGCCTGAGATGAGTTCGGCAAGTGACTTAAGGAATTTTCTTATAACGCACCAGCACGATTTCCCAACAATCCTTGCCCCGAAGACATTGGCTGAAAAGGAAAGGATAGAGTCTGACATAAAGGAGATATATTCATTTTTATATACATCAAAGATGAAAGATCTCTATGATACAGATCTTAGCATGGCAGCTGATGTGTTGAGGGTAAGACTGAGGAAGAATTAGCGTAATGAAAATCAATAGCCTGTGGCTATTTTTTTCATACCTATATCCGATATGAGCAGCACATCTTTTGAATTTCCCTGATATTGAGTCCAAGTTCCTTGCTCATTTTATATGCATTCATAGATGGCACAGCAATTCTATCCATGCCACTTAGAATGGCGTACATATCAAGCTGTGAGCGGTACCGCCCTCCGGGACGCACGCAGCTCAATGACAGTGGGACATCGAACATTTCCCGTGCTTTTGTAATTACCCTCACCACATCATGAACATCAGGAGGGGCTATTCCTTCCATGGCGGTTCCTCTTGTAGGGATAAATATAACCAAGACGACAACTTCAGGATCGAATTTCTTTACCAGTTCAAGCGCCCTCATCTCTCCTTTTAATTGGCCGTCATGCAGTCCCACGATTATATGAGGGGCAAGGGGAATGCCTGCATGTGAGAGGTATTTTAGCGAATCCTCATAATCCGAAACAGTTGAAGGAAGACCCAGAATGTCCTGAATTGTCTCATCGTCACCAGGAACATCCACCAATGCCATATCAAGATATTGCGAGAGTATTTGTGCTTGCTCACGGTTCACTATGCCCGTATGTGCGCTTATTTTGAGCCGTGTGTCTTTTTTTAGCTTTACGATGACATCTTTGTATTTATAAGTTGGAACACTCCCATCCGGCGCGCGTCCTCCACTTACCAGTATCCCTTTTGCACCATCCTCTTTAAGACGAACAGTCCGGGAATACAATTTATCACCGCTACCATCAAGCATATGGCTCAAATAATGCGAATTGCAGTGCCTGCAAGAAAGTGAGCATTGAGCGCCTGTTAAGGATATCGGGGTAAAAGGCTCTTTAAAAAATGTTATATCATTGCCATGGAGTTCATGCTTTCGTGTGAAGGCATGGAACATGGATGCTTTTATCTCAGGTGAGGCATCAAGCGCATCGATAATTTTTTTAGCGCGGTCGTCTGGCATAATTTCAAAATGGGTTTGAGGTATAAAGAGATTATCTGAGCGATCACAATAATGAAGTTACAACCGTGCGGCTCTGAGAAAGAACATGGCCGAAACATATAAAAAACCATAAACCTTATTTCAGGACATGGATTGAGGATAATTATGAACATACTCAGAAGAGGGCGGCTTTCCATAGAACCTGACAAAGACATAATGAATTTCACTTCATCGATGGAAGCTGATAAACGAATATTCGATGCTGATATTGAAATAGATAAAGCCCATGTGATCATGCTAAGGGAGCAGGGCATCATAAATGACCATGAATGCTCAATTATTCTCAAAGGTCTTGAAAAGGTAGGTAAAGATGGTATTTCAGTCCTTGATGACTCTTATGAAGATGTCCATATCGCACTTGAGGCAAGACTCATTGAGATCGTGGGGGAGGATACTGGCGGACGCATGCATTCCGGACGCTCTCGAAACGATGAGGTGGCAACATGCATACGGATCGCATTGCGTCAGGAACTTATCGGTCTTCTTGAAGAATTGAATAGACTTATCAAAACTTTTCTAAATATAGCGGAAAAACATACAGATACAATTATGCCAGGATTAACTCATACTCAGCATGCTCAGCCCACTACATTATCTCATAACCTTATGGCCCATGCAAATGCGATCTTTCGTGATATCCAGAGGACAAAAGGGGCATACGAGCGAACGAACCAGAATCCTCTTGGATCGGCAGCATTTGCTTCCACTGGCTTTCCAATAAGCAGGGAAAGGACAACTGAACTTCTCGGATTTGATGCTGTTCTTGAAAATTCGATGGATGCTGTTAGCACGCGTGATTTCATGATCGAAACCATAAGCTGCTATTCCAATCTGATGACAAACCTGAGCCGCCTGGCAGAAGAACTGATCATGTGGAGTACTTCTGAATTTAATTTTATCGAACTTGATGACAGGTACTCATCAACATCCTCAATTATGCCGCAAAAGAAAAATCCGGATATCGCAGAACTCATGAGGGGAAAGACCGGAACTGTATACGGTGCGCTCGTGTCCGTTTTAACGATATGCAAGGCCCTTCCGCACAGCTACAACCGCGACCTTCAGGAAGCAACGCCCCATCTCTGGCGCGCTACGGATACGGTAAGGTCAGCTGTCAGGATGGCAGATGGTATGGTAAGAACGATGAACGTAAAAAAGGGATCAATGCGAAGCGCCGCAAATATAGGATTTATGACAGCTACCGAGCTTGCCGATACTATTGTACGTGCAACTGGCATTCCTTTCCGGACAGCCCATCATATTGTCGGTGCTATCGCAAAGGCAGGAAAAACACCATCTTCGATTGAACTCGATGAACTTTCGCTTAAGATTATCCAAGAGAGGTTAAGTGACAGAGGTCTTTCCGAAGATGCGATAAAAGATGCCCTTGATCCTGTTGAGAATATCGGGAAACGAACTATAGAAGGCGGCCCTGCTCCTCTGGAAATAAAACGCCAGATCACCAGCTTGAGGAAAAAGACAGAACGTGTCGAAAATGACATCAAACAAATTCAAGAAAAAATTATTTCGGCATCAAGAAAACTTGAAGATGCTTATTATCAGTTTTTGGTCACCACCATAGAAAAAGATTAATATCTCCGTACTCTTAATAGAAATAGACTATTGAGGCGTTCATGGACGAGGTAAAGCAGGCTGAAACCGCACAGATATCTGAAAGAAAAGAACCGGCTCAACCCGTTACACAGGATCATCCAGAAGTAAAGTGTGGGTTTTGTATGGCACTTCCGATAGCTGGAGGAAGACCGACAAAGTTAACCGGTGATAATCCGCATGATTTTATACCTTTTTTGAAAGCCTCGTCTGTGGCATGGCTTAACTTTTCGGTCATTGACCTGAAAAAAGATGCTGAGATCATAGCGATGTCTCTGGGCTTCAGTTCCACACTTGTCCCCACGCTTCTTTCGAATTATCTATCAGCTTATGAGGACCGCGATACTGAACTTGGATTAATGCTTCCTGCCGTGAATGTGAAGAAATTTGATGTTATGATCAGTCCGATCCTGATCCTTATAAGAAAGGATCTTATCCTTACAATTCATGAGGAAAATGTGAACCGTCTGGTGCGGCTTTCACGTTATGCTGATGCTTTCATGAGAAAGATAAAGCCCAACCTCAATCCAGAAGATAAGATTACCATCATTCTCACAAGGATCATTGATGAAAATATTAACAGGAATTTTGATCATCTGCGAGAGATCGAGGCCCAGGGGGATGAACTCAGTAAGATCCTGATGGACCCGATGGCTCCAAGGACAACTATCGCTCCTGAGATACATAATATGAAACATGCCCTCATAAGCTATCTTGATACACTGTGGGCTACTCTTGATGTTGTGAATTCATTGCGCCACGGTGATGCAGAACTCATAACTGACAGCCCAAAACTGCTGGCACATGTGGGGATACTGTCAGATGATGTGAACCGCCACATAGCACTGTCTGAACATATGTCTGAAGTTCTGGCCTCGGGTCTTGAGGTACTCCAGAGCATTTACAACAATCAGCTTCAGATACTCAATAACCGTCTCGCTCTTGTAATGACATGGCTGACAGTATTAGGTACGGCTGTCCTTGTTCCTAATACTCTTGCAACCGTGTTTAGCAATCCTGCTTACAATATGGGGCCGCAAGATCGGATATGGTATTCTGTCCTTATCGTGGGATCAACAGTAATAGCTACCTGGGCGTCTTATTGGTGGATAAAGAAAAAAGGATTGATGCCTGAAAGAATTGATTGATCAGCGAAGATCATCAGCCATTATTTCTTTGAACGGAAGTTTGAAGCTGCAAGGATGCCGAACATTACCAGGACTATTATGCCAAGGACAAGGAGCATTAATATAACAACCTGTTTCAATGTATTTCCAACTGGAACTTCTTTGTTTTCAGGGATTTCTTTTTGTACTGGTTTTTCGGTCTGAGTCACCGCTGGAGTCGCTGTGGATGCTTCTTTTCCGGTTTCAGTCGGCGCTGCTGCAGGAGCAACTGTCGCTATTGATGTGATAAGAGCTGGAGCAGAAGTCACACCTGTGATATCAGCTGTCGCTATCTTCACCAATCCAGAGATATCGATATCTGCATACGCAAATTTTGTTCCGTCCTTACTGAATGAAGGGGAGCGCTGTCTAAAATCCGAATCGGTGACGAAAATTGTTCTCTCTTTTCCTTCAACCACCGAAAATATCTTTTCACCGGATGATGTCGCCTTTTCATAAGATACATATACTATTGTTCCATCAGGCCCCCATACAGGATAATTTTTCTTGATCCCGTCAAAGGTGATCTGTCTCCTCGCGGATCCTTCCGTGCCCGTAATGAAAAGTTCTGCGATATATTTTTCAGTATATGAAACATAGACAATACTTTTTCCATCAGGGCTTATTGAAGGGCTCCATTGCCTGAAATTATCATCATATATTGGCCGTTTCCCTGTTCCGTCAGAATTGACCATGTACAATTTCTGATTTGATGCATTATCAAGAGAAGTGTATACAAGGAATTTGCCATCCATGCTCCATGAAGGGGCAGACCATGCCGGAGGTTTGTCTTCATCTGCATTTCCCTGTCTTGTATTATCGGAGATCAACTGTTTATTTTCACTTCCATTCGGATTGATAACAAATATTTTTTCAAGATTATCTTTTCCAAAAGATAAATA
This sequence comes from Candidatus Methanoperedens sp., assembly GCA_021409285.1. Lineage (GTDB taxonomy): Archaea > Halobacteriota > Methanosarcinia > Methanosarcinales > Methanoperedenaceae > Methanoperedens. The sequence continues at coordinate 10,802 of JAGFND010000011.1, forward strand.
TGCGATTTTTTCAGGGCCCCAGGAAAGTCCCCATTTCTTATTCGTGCTGTTCGTAAGTTTGATCGTATCAGACCCATCAGCATTCATTACAAATATCTGCTGATTTTGTGCGGTATCATATGCAGCATATGCTATTTTGGAACCATCCGGGCTCAGAACGGGATCCCACAGGGATGTCTCTGAAATGTTAAGTTTATTCAGTTTCTCCATAGAAACAGCTCCTGCTGCCCCAATTATTGAGAATAATAGAATAAAACATATTCCAATAAACGATACTTTTCCCATGTTGCCTGAATTAAATGTGTAAGAAGATAAATGTTACTCTGGTTAATCACATGAATATATAAATAAGATTATTTGATAGCAAAAACCTTTAAATATATCTAATCAGATTATATAGTGCTAATTTTCTCATTTTTAAGTGATGAGGTATTTGAGAGGTATTTAAAATGGATAATATGGAATACAAAGGAACTACCACAATAGGGCTGGTTTGCGATAAAGGTGTTGTATTGGCAACCGAAAGAAGGGCGACAATGGGACACTTCATTGCAAGTAAAGACGCAAAGAAAGTATATCAGATCGATGACCTTGTTGGGATGACCACAGCAGGCTCGGTCGGCGACGCACAAAGACTGGTAAAGTGGATGCAGGTAGAGTCAAAACTGTATAAGATGCGAAGAGAGGAGCCTATGACCGTCAAGGGAATCGTGAGTCTTCTTGCGAATATCCTTTCCGGCAATAGGTACTATCCGTATTATGTCCAGCTGCTCGTAGGAGGAGTGGACAAAAATGGGCCGAACATCTATTCACTGGATGCCGTCGGCGGTATAATCGAAGAGAAGAAGGCAGTAGCAACCGGTTCCGGCTCCCCGATGGCATACGGCGTGCTTGAGGACAGGTATGTGGAAAAAATGCCTATCGATGAAGGAATTGAGCTTGCAATCCGCGCACTTCATAATGCCATGAAAAGAGATTCTGCGTCAGGTGATGGCATAAATGTGATCAAAATCACATCCGAAGGATATATTCATATAGAGGATGAATATATAAAAAAAATACGGGAACATTTAACATAATTTTTTTTTATTTTTTTTGAATTTTTAGAAGGAAAATCATAATGACAGTTGATTTAGTATTAAATGAATTAAAACAGAAAATAAGGGCCCACCTTCCCAAAGATATCACAATTTCTGATGTAGATTTTGAAGGACCTGAACTCGTTATTTATACGGAAGAGCCAAGAAAATTCGCAGATAACGGCGATATCATAAAGGGTCTTGCAAAAGACCTGAGGAAAAGGCTTGTTGTCAGGCCGGACCCGAAAGTTCTTGCCCAACCTGAAGAAGCGATCCTGGCGATCTCAAAAATCGTCCCCCCGGAATCCGGGATATCGAACCATTTTTTTGATGTTGATACTGGCGAAGTGGTGATCGAGGCCGAAAAGCCTGGTCTTGTTATCGGCAGACATGGTGAAACGCTAAGGGAAATTACAAAAGATATAGGATGGACACCCAGAGTCGTCCGTACACCACCTATGAAATCAACAACTGTGAACAATATACGCCAGTTCATGCGTGCAAATAAAGATGAACGCAAGGACATCCTGAAGACCATAGGAAGAAAGATCCATCGCGGTGTAACTTCAAAAGACAAATGGGTGCGATTGACCACACTTGGAGCCTGCCGCGAAGTCGGAAGAAGCTGTTTTTTATTGTCCACGCCAGAAACAAGGATCTTGATAGACTGCGGGGTTGCAGTGGGTGGCGAGGATAATAATTCGCCCTATCTTTACGTTCCGGAAGCGCATCCCATCAGCCAGATTGACGCCATCGTTCTCACGCACGCACATCTTGATCATATCGGTCTCGTGCCGCTGTTATATAAATACGGATTTAAGGGCCCGGTCTACTGTACTCCCCCGACCCGTGACCTAATGGCACTGCTCCAGCTCGATTATATCGATGTTGCGGCACGTGAAGGACGCAAAAGCCCCTATGAATCAGTTATGATCCGGGAGGTGCTGAAGCACACTATAACTTTGAATTATGGCGATGTCACAGACATAGCCCCTGATATGAAACTTACATTTCACAATGCGGGACACATACTTGGATCATCTATCGCTCATTTCCATGTTGGAGATGGCCTTTATAATATTGCATTTACGGGCGACTTCAAATTTGAAAAAACCAGGTTGTTCGAGCCTGCGAACACTGACTTCCCACGTGTAGAAACGCTTGTTATGGAAGCGACATATGGCGGTTCAAAGGACATGCAGCCCTCAAGGAAAGATGCTGAGAGGCACATGCAGCAAATAGCAAAAGAAACCATTGAGAACAATGGGATTCTATTGATACCCACTTTTGCGGTAGGAAGATCCCAGGAAGTCATGATAGTACTTGAAGAAGCGATACGCAAGGGAATAATCCAAAAAGTCCCGGTGTATCTTGATGGAATGATATATGAAGCCACAGCGATACATACCACACATCCTGAATATCTGAATAATGAATTGAGGAACCAGATATTCCATAAGGGAATGAATCCTTTCCTTTCAGATTGCTTTGTGCAGGTAGATTCGAAAGAGAAACGCCAGAAGATTATCGAAGACAGGGAACCCTGTATTATCCTCGCGACTTCAGGAATGCTAAACGGCGGACCAGTAATGGAATACCTGAAACATCTTGGAGCCGAGGAAAAAAATACGATCGTCTTTGTGGGTTATCAGGCAGAAGGTACCCTTGGACGGCGCATCCAAAAAGGCTGGAAAGAGATCCCGATGCATTCGGCGGGCGGAAAGACAGAAACCATCAAGATCAATATGGAAATAGCGACTGTGGATGGATTCTCTGGCCACTCGGATAGAGCCCAACTCATGGAATATGTACGAAGGATGAGACCGAGGGCAGAACATATAATAACCCAGCATGGTGATGAGAGGAATTGCATTGACCTCGCAAGTTCGATATATCGCAAGTTTAAGATAGAAACCCGTGCACCCATGAACCTTGAGACAATAAGGCTTGCATAGAGGTCTTAATTTAGAAGATCTCTGTTAACATCTTATTGATGTTCAAAAACGAAAAGAATCCGTATCGTTTTTTTTCTTTGATCGAATATTGGCAGTTACTACTGATGTTCGTAATAAAAAAACGGGCCTGAGCTCCAACCAGTCACATATTTAATAATTTTAAGATGAAAAAGTTATTAAGTAATAAAATATGATGATAATTATGATTATTTGATTAACATTCCAGATATTTGACCAATGAAAAGGTCAGGAATTATTATATGATTCTCAGGAAAAACATTTCTTTAAATGAGGGGTACCTTAAAAAACTGGAACCTTTGATGGAAAAACATAAAGGGAATCTCAGCGCGGTCATACGTGAAGTGATCGATCTTGCAGAGGCGGCTTTTCAGGATCCCGATTCAGTCAAAAAGCTCATATCGGGATTGAAAAAAGAACAAAATTTGACGTCTTCTACAATTTTATGGACTTTAAGGAATCTTTCCGGAAGACTCCCTGATAATGAAACAATCAATAACATCATGGGCAGCGACATCTTTTCGCTTTCTGATATCGAGCAGCGTTTAAATGAGCTTGGAAGTGAAATATACTGGAATTCATCCATAAAAGTGAGTACAGACAATAATTTTCAACCCACAAATGCGATCTTTTCAATAACTGGAAAGAACCATGATATAAATAATTTTCTTGCATCAATCATTTCCTCTTATGTGGCGAAAAAATTTAATTTGGGTGTTTCAAAAAACAGGAGCATAGAGGAATCTTTTGAGCTCCATTTGGTAAAAGGGGATCCTGAATGGGCATTGAGAAGCGTGCGGGAGAATTTTGGATACCTCGAAGATACATTATCCGAATTATACAGGAAATCTGATTTCTGGAATATATTGATAAGTATTTATATTAAAATGAATTATGAAATGACAGTGATACCCGCACCGTTTTTTGAAGATATCCTGGCAGGAAATACAACTCACAAGATCACAACAGTCATGGAAAGATTTTGCGGTCGCCCCATAAAAGAGATCCCTCACGAGGAATTTCTGAAAAATCTAAAGCTTCTCTATCAAACCATGGGGCTTTTTGAAGACATTGATATGACAAGGGATTCTTTGATAATCCGCCATGGATTGACAGACCGCACTTCGATAAAGAAACTTTCGAACATGATCGTGGAACTATTGAATCTAAATGGCCTTACATATAATCCCACGATCGGGGATAATCTGATAGTTCTCCGGCAATCACCTGAAATGGGCAAGATCCTGATGCGAATGGTAGAAGATATTAAGACAAAAGAAGAACGGGATTCAAATTATCATTCCGATCTGCTGAAAATGCTGGAAATGCTGAAAAACGTACCCTCGAATGAAGATTTCTTAAGATCTCTGAGCAGCAAGTTTGGCAGCAAGATAATCAAGAATTATGAAATCGAAAAAAAGATAAGCATCTGGAATGGAAACACTTTTATTAATTATATGGATGATATGAGATCTCTTCTTGAACAGGAATCAAGATGGTCGCTTATCAGCGAAAATGTCCTTAGCGGAAAAATCATGAAATGCCCAATGGTAAAACACGACTCAAAATTTGACGCTGTCAAATGTATCTTTATTAAGGGATTGATCGAGGAATGGGTATCGCATGCATTTGGTGATCAGGTGGAAAAAGTCTATAAGACACCAGAGCCAGATGCATCCGAGAAAGACTTTTGTGATATTTACGTAGCCTTGAGATCATGATAACAAAAAATAATCATTCTTTAAAGGTTCTATTGATTATCGCCTCAATGCTGGGTGCCGGCCGAATCCTTGATTTTTATGGATCAAACTCTATTCTACTCGGATACTATTTTGAGGTAGTTACGGGACTCTTGCCGCTTGTTCTGTCGCTTTCAATTTTCGCTACGAGCTGGTTTGCATATGGAAAAAACAAGGATAACAATTCCTTATTTCTCGGAGCCACATTTTTCTTTATTGGGATTTTTGATATGTTCCATATGCTATCTTATCCATACATGCCGTATTTTATTACTCACAATTCCTTGCAGAAAGCATCAGCATTCTGGCTGGAAGCGCGTTTTATTTCTGCTTTGATGTTCCTTGCAAGTGTATATATTTATAAAGAAACACTTCCTGATATTATCAATAAACCAGTTCTTTTCAGTCTGGTTTTATTATCTATTATCTTATCTCTTGGCGCTATGGTCCGATATCCCGGTTTTTTGTTCGGTTTCAATAATTCGGACGGGACACCTAATAATTCAGGCTCATATCTCTTGATCCTAACAGTCCTTGTTATTTCTTACTCATCATATCTTTATTACAGGAAACTAAAAAAAACAGGACAAAAAAGCATTATTTGCCTTTTATACGGTTTTATTATCATTGCTGCAGGCGTCATAGTCTATCCCGTTTATGATTTTTCAGGACAGCTGCTAAAAGCGTCGGGTGCTTATTTTATTTATTTTGCACTTTTTAAATCATCAATAGAGCAGCCATATGAGAAAATGGCCGATGCAGAACATAAGCTCCGATTTGTTGCTGAGGAGAAATACAGGAATCTTTTTGATAATGCCAATGACGCCATAATAATAACAGATCTTGAAGACAATATCACATCCTGGAATAGGGGAGCTGAAAATATCTTTTTATGGAAGGAAAATGAGGTTATTGGAATGAAGCTCTCACAAGCGATAATTCCAGCACGACTTGAAACGGAAAGAAAACAGATAATAAGGAATGTCCTCGATGGAAAAGCTGTTACCGGATTTGACGCTTTGCGTATCCGTAAAGATGGGAAAGAAATAGATGTGAGTATGACCTTATCTCCGCTCAGGAATTCAGATCAGGAAATAATCGGATTATCAAGCATTATTCGTGATATAACAGAGAGAAAGCTCGCAGAGGAAGCCATGCATGAGAGCGAGGCCCGCTACCGCAAGCTTGTTGAACTTTCACCTGATGCAATTGCAGTTTCGTGCATAGACGTGATAGTTTTCATAAATGCCGCCGGAGCGAAGCTTTTTGGCGCAAAGGATCCTGAACAGTTAATCGGAAAAGACATAATGGACTTTGTTCATCCAGATCATAAGATAGCTGTAAGGAAGAGGATCAGGCAGATCATGGAAACAGGAAAAGAAGCCCCCACGACCGAAGATAAATTTATACAATTCGATGGAACGGTCATCGATGTTGAAGATGTGGCGATGCCCTTTATATACCAGGGCAAACCCGCTGTACAGATCGTCATTAATGATGTAACCCAGCGCAAACTTGCTGTTGAGGCCCTCAAGCAAAGTGAAGAACATTTCCGCTCTCTTATAGAGAACTCTTCGGATGTCATAACGATCCTGAACGATGCAAAAACCATATGCTATGTGAGCCATTCGATCGAAAGATCGCTTGGATATTCTCCGAAGGAATTGACCGGCAGTAACATAGTTGAGATCCTTCATCCTGATGATATATCATTATTTGTTGACTCATTCCTTAGGAGAATCCAGGCACCTGATACCACATCATCTGTTGAGGTGCGTATGATGCATAAAGATGGTTCCTTCCGCATTCTGGAATCAATGGGAAAGAAACTTCCCGTGGGTCTTGTGGTCACCGGGATAGTCCTTAATTCTCGAGATGCTACTGAAAGAAAAAGAGCCGAAGAACAGATAAGGGCGTCACTTGCGGAAAAAGAGGTTCTTTTAAGGGAGATCCATCACCGCGTCAAGAACAATATGCAGATAATATCCAGCCTTCTTAATCTGCAATCAGACGTCAGTAAAGATAAGAATGTCATCGATATGTTCAAAGATAGCAGAAACAGGATATTGTCCATGTCTCTAATTCATGAAAAGCTTTATCAATCTGAGAATTTTACGAAAATTGATCTAAGAGGTTACATAAAAGACCTTGCGAACGGTCTGTTCCAATCTTTTAATGTGGACATGAGCAGGATAAAATTGAATATAGAAGTAGAGAATGTATTGCTTGGGATCGATTCAGCCATTCCGTGTGGATTGATCATTAATGAACTTATCACCAATTCATTGAAATACGCATTTCCAGGAGATAAAAAAGGAGAAATAAAAATATTACTTCACTCAACTGAAGGAGGTATGATCGAGCTTATGATAGAGGATAATGGTGTGGGAATCCCAGAGGAGTTTGATCTAAGAACGGTAAGATCTCTTGGACTGCACCTTGTTAACATACTTGCAGAAAATCAACTTCAGGGCAATATTGAGCTTACCAGGACAAATGGGGCGAAATTCAAAATTACATTTAGAGGTTAAAAATGACTGAAACTCAGATACTCGTGGTAGAAGATGAGATAATTGTGGCTGAAGACATAAAACGAAGTTTACAGAATATGGGGTATGATGTTCCTTCAGTGGTCTCATCAGGTGAGGCTGCTATCAAAAAGGCAGGAGAGAATGACCCGGATCTTGTACTGATGGATATTATGCTTAAGGGAGATATGGATGGGGTCACTGCTGCTGGTATTATTCGTTCAAGGTTTAATATACCTGTTGTATATCTCACAGCTTATTCTGATAATAAGATACTTGAGCGGGCAAAAATTACAGAACCTTTCGGATATATTATTAAACCCTTCAATGAAAGAGAACTTGCGGTCAATATTGAGATCGCTCTTTATAAGCATAAGATGGAGAATATTTTAAGAGATAGCAAAGAGTGGTATTATGTTACGCTGCGAAGTATTAGCGATGCTGTTATTGCTACAGATCCGAAAGGCTGTGTGTTATTTATGAACCCTGTTGCCCAGGAAATAACAGGATGGATGATGGATCAGGCCCAGAAAATGCCGCTAAAAGAAGTGTTTAATATAGCCGGGGAAGGGGATCAGACTATTTTAACATCAAAAGATAAGACCAAAATTCCCATTCATGAAAGCAGCGATACAATCAGGGATGAAAAAGGAAATATCATCGGGATCGTGATTGTGTTTCGAAGGATATAATATTATTTTATTATTTCATCCCAAACTTCTCAAACCTTTCCTTCTTTGCCCTGCAAATCGGACAAAGATCAGGCGGCTCTTCCCTTGCACACAAATATCCACACACTGTGCACCTGTAAACTTCAGCCATATCTTTATCTCCTGCTCCTTTTTGTTCCATAATACCCGGATAACCTTTCTCAAAATATTCCTGCGGTCGCCGCTCTGGTATCGGGTCATGTGTTTTCTTGCCCGCGATCCAGTCATCGTCAACATACAGCGTACATAAACAGCATCCGTATTCCACAAGATCAGCATCCCTGTAATTGCAGGGGCATATGATGTCCATATCATCTGCAATCACACCGCTTGCGATCCTGCATGGGCACGAACCATAGCCATACCTGTGCATGTTATCCCAGAGCCCCTGAAGTATATCGTCCAGATCCTCCTGGACAGGATTAAACTGGTAGCCCTCCTCCTCAGCGATCTTTTTCATCTCCTCAAACATGCCTTCAACTGTTCTCATAATCCAAGCGCCGCCCTTATCTTATCCTCGTAAAATCCCACGATCACAGTATCGCCGATAACTATTGTCGGGAACCTGACCGTACCGCTCAACCTTATCATCTCAGAACGAACATCCTCTTTTTCCCTGCCTTCCAGTTTGTCCACATCGATGAAATCATATATTATCCCCTGTGATTTGAAAAAGCGTTTCGTTGCCTTACAATGCACGCACGTGCTCAGGGTATAGAGCATGGGTCTTGCTTTATTCATGGCCCGTGCATCTCCCTGTGTTCTTCGGTGATTCCGTGATGCTCTTCGGGCTGCACGATCTCACAAATATCAGGCTCGCCCTTTTCCTTATAATGCAGGTTCCATTTCTTGCAAACCCACATCTGTAATATCTTTATGTCTTCTTCGCTCATGTGCCTGAACCTTCCCTGCATTAATAAATAATCCTTTACCGATTTCATTTTCCCCGGCTTATAAGTGATCTTTTTTTTACCATTCTCAAATTCATAAAGTGTCCACATACCGCTTTCGACCGCGCGTTTTGTGATCTCCACGCTTTTCGCAGGATCTATCTTCCATCCAGGCACGCATGGAGTGAACATATGAAGAAAACGAAAACCTTTTATATTTTTTGCTTTTTCCACTTTCCTTATGAAATCAAGAGGGTGACCTATCGACAGAGTCGCATAATAAGGAATTTCATGTGCCGTCACGATATCGCCAAGATTCTTCTTAAAGCGCCTGTTCCCCTGTATCTTTTTACCAACTGGCGTCGTTGTTGTCCACGCCCCGAATGGAGTTCCTCCGCTTCGCTGGATGCCTGTATTCATGTAAGCCTCATTGTCAAGACAAATATAAAGCACATCGTCATTTCGCTCAGCAGCTCCTGACATGCTCTGAAGTCCAATGTCATATGTCCCTCCGTCACCGGCAAATCCTGCTGATATGACATGCTTTCCTTTTATTTCAAAGGCTGCCTGCATTCCCGTTAGACACGCACCGGTATTCTCAAATGCTGTGTGAAAGAACGGAACTTTCCATGCTCCATACGGAAATGTGGTACCAAACACCACGGCGCAGCTTGCAGGGACATATACCACTGTATCCTTCCCAAGTACCCTGATAGCATTCCTTATCGACATCGCAACACCGCATCCCGGACATGCAGTATGTCCTGCGGTAAATAGATTTTCATCAGAAAGTGTCTTTATAGTTATCATATCAAACGCTTTCTCCCCTGGTATTATGCCAGTTAATGGTATTGACTTTTTCACCTTTTGCCGCTTTTTGCGTGATCTCGAACATTTTCCTGATCTGATCTTCTGTCACATCTCTTCCACCGATACCTGCAAGATGATTGACAGCGGTTATGTTCATTCCATAAAGAGCAGAGCGAACCTCCATAAATGTCGGCCCTCCACCGTGGTATGATATCGATCGGTCAAATACACCCACTGCGCTTATACCCGCCAGAGCTTTCCTTAATTCCTCGATCGGGAACGGCCTGAAGAACCTGAGTTTGACAAGTCCGACCTTTTTACCTTTATTTCTCAATTCATCCACGATCGCTCGTGATGTGCTTGTCACGGTTCCTGTCGTAACTAATGCAATTTCTGCATCATCCATTCGGTATATATCTATGAGGCCGCCATAATTCCTATCAAATGTTTTTGCGAATTCATCGTTGATTTCCATGACCACATGTTTCGCTGATTCGACTGCTCCTGCTGTCTGCCTGCGAAGTTCCATGATGTATTCAGCAGGCATGAACGTCCCGATCATCGCTGGCTTAACAGGATCAAGCATAATGTCCGGTGAAAATGACGGAAGGAAGGAATCCACATCCTCCTGCTCCGGGATATCGACAGGTTCAACAGTATGGGTCAACACAAAACCATCCAGACATGGCATAATCGGAAGCATGACGCGTTTATCCTCTGCTATCCTGTATCCCTGGATTACCATATCCAGAGCTTCCTGGTTATCTTCTACATAAACCTGAAGCCAGCCAGAGTCACGCACGCCCATGGAATCGTTATGCTCACACCAGATGCCTGGGGGACCTCCCAGCGTTCTATTTGCATTTACCATTACAACAGGGAGACGAAGCGGCGCTGTAGCATAGACCATCTCGTGCATGAATGCAAGGCCCTGCGAGGATGTCGCCGTGAAAACCCGTGCTCCTGCGGCTGAAGCAGCAGCCGCTGCGCTCATAACGCTATGCTCTGATTCCATCGTGAGGAACTTTGCATTCATCTCCCCATCATTAATAAGATCGGCGATATGCTCGATAATAAGTGTCTGCGGCGTGATCGGAAATGCAGGTATAACTTCAGCCCGCGAAAGTTTTGCTCCAATGGCAACAGCATGATCGCCCATCATTACTTTCTTCATACCCGGCCCCTTACCATTTTTATTGCATCAACAGGGCACTCATTTTCACAAACCCCACAGCCCTTGCAATAATCATAATTTGTCATCAGGTCTCCCCTATCTGAGATACGAACGATCGTTCCTTCGGGGCAGTAGAACCAGCATAAAAGGCACATGGTGCACTTTGCCTTATCGCGCACTGGCCTGAAAGTCGCCCATCCTGAAACCTTATTCTCAATAAAACTACCGGGTCCGATAAGGCCTGCTTCAGTTCTGCCTTCGATAAGCGCGCCGCCAACAGGCAGTTCCTGATAGCTCGGAAGCCACTGCTTTTTTGTCTCAAGCTTTTTTATACCTTTGCTTATTCCGATAACGGTTTTTTCATATGCAATCCTTGCAGCAAGGGCATTCCTTTCTCCCACTCTTGCACCAAGTCTCTCTCCAAATCTCGTCTTGACAGCCTCTTCAATAGATTCAATTTTGACGATCCCTGTAACCCTTGCCAGAGCGCCGAGAATGGCTGTATTTGTGATCGGTGCTTTTAGGATCTCAAGCGCCACAGATGTCGCGTCTATCGCTCCTGTTCGCAGTTCTTTTCCAAGATCTATTTCATCGGGCTCTTCTTTTGAATTGATGACCACTGATCCTTCAGGTTTTATCCCGGAAACAACATCTATTGTATCCAGAAGCGAATCATCAAGAACAACAACGCAATCAGGCACATATACCTGTGTTTTACTGAATATCTTTTTTGAATCTATCCTTGCAAAAGCAAGAACGGGAGCTCCTCTTCTTTCAGCGCCGAAAAAAGGAAAAGCAACGGCATAGTTTCCCTCAATTACAGCAGCTTCAGCAAGTGTCTGGGCGGCCATAACAGCTCCCTGGCCGCCACGACCGTGAAAACGTAACTCGAACATGGCTATTTGTCTCTTTTATTCACAGGAGCCAGGTAATAAGATATTACCGCAATCACGGCAGACAAATCTCGGAAGACCTTTCTTGAGCATCCTGACTGGCGCAGGATAATTTCCTTCCCATATCGGGATATCGACCCGTTTTGCATGATCCATACACAGGCCCATGCCGCACATTATGCAAATAGCAACAGCCTCTTCATCAGACCCACTTTCTGAACATTGATAACATTTTAACATAATCACCAGTTCTCCTTCAGTGCCTCGTGACATGGCTGGCACAGAATACGCATAACGTTCTCAATATCCTTTTCAAGCCTTGCAGGATAATCACCCTTCCAGATAGGTGTGGCTTCCCTGATAGCATGATCCATACACACACCCATTCCACAGACGATGCATACAGCCACTGCGTCTGTATCCTTCCCTTTTTTTGCGCATAAATAACATTTCAATTAATTCACTCTCCTTCAGATGACATAAGGCCTTCATTGATCAAAAGATCGCTCCTTACCGCATGTGTTGCTTCGGTCTTTTCACCCAGGATATGTCTTATTTCTTTGACCAGTTCATTGAGATTCCCTCTTGAGCAGGTCTCACCCCTTGTTATACCACTTACGATTCCCACTATGGTCCCTTCAGTTTCAGGATTTTTGGGTCTTATATATTTTGTCTTTATACCCGCTTTAGCAAAATCCTCAAAATCTATGGGATATTCGCAGGCTATCACAGCAGGTATATTGACATATTTAAGGATTTTCTTGGCTTTCAATACGATATGTGAATTGACGTTTCCCATATGCATTAAAACCAGTTTATGCCTTGCTATCTGTTCTATTTCCTTTGCCGTAAGACCAAACGATGCTCCATAACCTTTTGAAGATGTTGTGGACCCGACTTCATCCATAGGGACACCAGCCCCGGCTTCAAGAACAAGAACACTTACCTGTATCCCTTCTCTCCTGAGACCGTAGGTTATTTCGCACACAGGTTTTGTGATATGCCGCCTGCCCGGGGTCATCGCAATTGCGACGACATCGGGTCTTGCGGCCTCTGAAAGGGTTCCACGCTGGGCTATTCCGCCTCCGCGGCCAAGACCCATCGCTTCCCTGCAATCAACTAATTGTGTGTCCCTTCCGATCATTTCCTGATACCAAGCGTGGTTTCCCATGTATCTGCATGGCCTTCCTCATCAGAGAGAATCTCTTCGAGCATGAGCCTTGTAGTTGGGTCGCCCTCTTCTATTGCAAGTTTTATATGCTCTTTATACTGTTTGATCGCCCCATTCTCTTTTGCGAGGTCGTCCTGGATCATCTTCTTAAGATCGCCGCCTTCTATTATCGGTTCAGGCTTCTTTGAGGGCACACCGCCAAGATAAACGATCCTCTCGCCGAGTTTCTCGGCATGTTTCATCTCGTCTTTTGCAGTTGATTTAAAAATCTCAAGAACTGCCGGGCTTTCCATGCCTTCCCCTTCATAATGATGTTTCATATACTGTACTATCGCTGCTAATTCTGCTTCTCTGTCTTTGTTCAATGCATCAATTATTTTCTGACTCATAGTTTTCTCCTTTTTATAATCTCATTATTCTTAATCATCTATTACTTTCTTCTGCCAGCCATGCAACCATGGCCGCCTTGCCCTTCTTCGCCCTGCAATAATTGTAAGGCTCTCTTGCATGATGCCACGCCCGGCGCTCCAGAGGTAATGAAAACCACGTTCATTGTTTCCATAATCTCTTCTTTTGTAGCTCCGTGGTTCAAAGCGCTCCTCATCTGGGATTCGCAGCAAGGTTCACACCTCTGCGCAGCCATCACAGCAAGCGACATCAATACTTTTACCTTTGCAGGAAGAGCACCGTCCTCCTGAATATGATCATCGCATTTTTTATAATGTTCAAACAATTCCGGATTCATTTCACCCATCATGTTCATGATCTCAGGCGTAAAACCCATTTTACCATCTATGCTTTTGATAACTTTATCTGGTTCCATATTTTCTCTTTTCTCCTATAATACGATTGTTAATCAATGAATTAATACTTTTCCCGCTCTATTTCTTTTTATGTTTCTCTTATATGATAAATGGTGCGGTCAATATCTTAATTATTACATCTGGCGGCGCAGCTTCCATTTTCCTTGAATTCGCATGGTTTCATGCCCTGAGCGTCCATATGGTACACTTTGATCTGTTCATCCTTCCCTCTGGATGGATCTATGATTATGAATGATCTGGAGCAGTCATTACTTTTTTCTTTCTTTTTCCTGACAAATTCATATAGATTTCCATCACAGGATTTTATTCTGTTGAGTATGCGCAAAGGTTATTTGATAATACAATTCTTTATCATGCAGGTGAAAATTTGGGAAATGGAACAATAAAACTCTTTGGTATTTCAGGGAGCCCCCGAAAAGCTTCCACAGACCATATCGTAAATGAGGCTTTGCATTATGCTTTTTTGAAATATCATGTTGAAACCGAATATTTTTCGGCAATGGGAAAGAATATCAATTTCTGCATTCATTGCGATTACTGCATTAAAAACAAAAAGGGCTGCATTCACAAGGACGACATGCAATTTGTCTATGAAAAAATGAAATGGGCTGATGCACTAATAATTGGAACACCGGTATATCAGGGTATGGTGAGCGGCCAGACAAAAACCATAATGGACAGATGCAGGGCTATCGCAGCATCTGATCCGAATTTTATCTTGAATAAACCTGCAGCTGCGATGGCTGTTGGTGGCGACCGCATCGGAGGTCAGGAACCTTCGATCCAGGCTATACACAATTTCTATGTCATAAATGAGGCGATCCCTGTGGGGGGAGGCTCATTCGGGGCAAATCTTGGGGGTGCCTTCTGGTCGCAGGACAGGGGCGCAGAAGGAGCAAGTGAGGATGAAGAAGGTCTAAAGAGTATGCGAAAGACCGTGAACAGATTAATGAAACTGGTTTTGATGATGAAGAAAAATGAACTCTGAATCGGGTTAAGAAAATGACTCTAAGAATCGCATGGGGAATTACAGGTTGCGGCGACTATCTGAAAGAAAGCATTGAGATAATGGAAGAACTCACAAAAGATCATGATCTTGAGGTAAGGGTTTTCCTTTCACAGGCTGGGGAGATGGTCGTAAAATGGTATAAACTTTATACAAATCTGAAGACGAGTTTCCCTAAAACATATAGCGAAAGGTCGCCCAACGTCCCTTTTCTGGCGGGTGATCTACAGATCGGGAAATATGATTTCATGCTTATCATGCCATCGACCTCAAATACAGTCGGCAAGATCGCTGCAGGAATATCTGATACCCTGCTGTCAAATGCAGCGGCTCAGGCCATGAAGGCTAAAGTGAAGGTGTATATTTTTCCAGCAGACCAGAGACCGGGAGATATCGTAACGGATCTGCCCGGTGGGAAAAAGCTCACGCTCACGATGAGGGATGTGGACATAGAGGCCGTTGATAAATTAAGGAAAATGTCAGGGATCACTATTCTCTCGCATCCGAATGAGATCCGCGAGATAATAGAAAAACATATCAAGAGCGGAAAATAGCTCATTTTTTTTCATATTCAAAATAACTGCAGGTATTCCCGGCGCATCTGATGATTTTTCCTTTCACGGTATTTTTTATTAATATTAGCTCGACAACGCTGGGTTCTGCGATTCCTGGAATTGTGATGCTGCCGGGTGAGATAAGGAGAACTTCTGATTTTTCCACAATCGCGTGGTGGAAATGCCCGAATATAAGGATATCGACGTTCATCTCTTTTGCGAGATATCGGAGTCCGTCTGTGTTTTCTGATGTGAGCTGCCCTTTGTGGATTATCCCGATCCTTACGCCTTCAATTTTAATAACCCTGCGCTCCGGAAGGAATTCCATCAGTTCGGGACTGTCCGTATCCCCATGAACCGCTATGATCTTCCCCAGAGTCATCAGTTCATCATAACATTCAAGAGTATCAAAATCCCCTGCATGGATAATGAGATCTGAGCTTTTAATAATGGATTTCAGGTCATTCGATAAGAGTGGAAGCAGCGATTTCCCTGGCTTTATATGTGTGTCTGATAGGATTATGAGTTTCATTGATTCAGGCTATTGTCTTATGAGGATGAAGTTGTTTTGGGTAAATTATAGTTTATATACTATGACAAAAATTAATAAGTGTATAATATGGATGGAACCAATTTTCTGAACAGGCAGCAAGAGATAATATTGATAATCTTACAAAAGCAGAACGGGTAAAAGACGATGTTGAAAAAGCCACGGAAATTGTAAATGATTTTTCTATGTACATGAAAGAGAAAACGATGAAAGCCTTGCTGATCTGGATAACCTGCCCGATCCGGATATACTGGCAAATGATATTATTGAAAATGTAGAAGCTGGACTTGAGGGTTTTAGAGAAATAGTTGAAACTATAAATGGTTAAACTGTCATAATAGTTGAAGTATTGATAAGAAACCATAATAGCAGAATTGGATTAGAAAAGAGGGTCAAAATGTTTGGGTTAACCATACCTGGCAGTCAGGAGACGGAAATGTGACCGACAGCTTTAACATGAAAATACTATTGATTTGTGCAATTATTGCAATTGCTGCTGCATTGATATCCCCAATGCAAATCTCAGCCCGGTCTGAAAAGATTCCGAAAAATCCTGAAATCTCAAAAATGAGCACGGAAATGAACGCCTTCGCCGATGTAAATGTAGAACCTGAGGGATATTGTTTCTTCATTATCAGAAACTGAAAAAGAGATTATTTTTGAATCCAATCTTAAATATGAAAAGACTAATCAAGAAATGATCCAGGAAATTCTAACCAATACCAAAATAATGATTTTAATGTTTCCATAAATGTTTCGAATCTGGGAGCTATATCAGCTCATAATGTAAATCTTACTTTGTCTATGCCATCTGGATTTACAATTATTTCAGGTTCAAATTTCTATAGTCTGGGAAGTATATCTGCTGGAAACCTGAAAAATGTCTCTCTGACGATATGTTCACCATCTGCAGAGGGAAATATTGACTCTACATCACTTTTTATGATCGCAAATCCCACTCGCTATGAGTCTTTATTCAGTGCCGCAAAGAACGGAAGCAAAATTGCTGTTAATGCAACGATTTTCGATGCAGTTTCAGGTATTAAAAACGCCACATTTGATGCAACGGGTTGCTCGGCCTTATGCCATGCAGGGGAAAATGCAGACGTCAAAGCCTTTGGCAATAAATATACTCCAAATACAGGTGAGATGGCAGACCTCTGGCATATGAAGATGGTGCGAACAAACCCGACAGGTTATATGGACGACCAGTATGTGGACTGCATGGATTACAGCAAAGATATGCCAGATGCCGGGAGGCGCTCAGATCCCGGAGGCAGCCCATACTCTGACAACATCAACGCCGCCAAGACAGCTCCAAATTATACCTCGGCAGACCAGCCCGCACCGCCATACTGGATATTTGATGAGCAGAAGCAGCTATTCAATGATACATACAAGACTAACGATGAGATAGCGGGCATTATTGTAATGCCTCCGACAGGGGATAGGGCGGACATAATGGGTAAGGCTGTCTATAAGGACGGCATCTGGACGCTTGAATATGGCAGGAAGATGAACACCGGAAGCAAGTACGATGTTCAGTTCACAGATATGAATAAGGAATACTCATTCGGGACAGCAATATTCGATAATGCCCAGACCAGGCACATCTATGAGACTGACGTGAGCAAGCTGGTTTTTGCTGCGCAAGCCACCCCAACACCAACTTCCACCCCAGCACCAATTTCAACTCCAACTCCGGTAGCAACAAAGAACACACCAGCTTTTGAAGCGCTACTGGCTATTTCAGCGCTGTTTGCAGCAGTACTGGTCAAAAGAAGGTAAAACAATACCTTACTTTTTTTCATTTTTTAAGGAGATATCAAATGACAAAAATAATGCATGTACAAAAAGCAGTATCTCATTATCCTGAGTGCGAATATACTGAAGTAGAAGATATGTGGGCTAAGAAACTCGATAAAGTAATAAAAAGAAAACAGAAAGAATGAGAACAATAAGTCTGTCTTACTTTGAGGTTGTACTGTTCACTTCGTCTAAAGACATACTTTTTCTGAGTTTCATGCCACTAACTTAGATATTAAACAGATAGATTAATTTTCTGTACTTTAGTAAAATTAATAAATTGTGAATTTCTGTAATAACAAGAAATATATTTGTATGAAAGTATTGTAGAATCGTACAAAGAAATGTACTTGAGAAGTATAAAACCCATAGGAGTGGGAACTTATGGGAAAGGATTTTTTTCCTTTCCTTCCTTTTCATTTCGGGGGTAAATAGGACATAAAAAAAAAAAGAATATCAGGAGGGATTATGAGATACTCAAGAGGAGATGTTGTAGAATTTAAGATAGGATCAAATGAAAAACATACCGGGCAGGTTCGATTTGTCGAAGAGGATTACAATGAGAATATATTTTATGTAGACAGTTTTAGCGGGTGGGCATACAAAGTCCCTGAAAAAAGAATAATATCGCGGGTATCAAAACTACCATAATATATATCAGTACTAAAAAGTTTTTATCTGTTTAATTTTCCTTTGATGGGGTTGAGTGAGGATGAAGAGGCTACTATGGCAAATGTTAGCAGGAACGCGAGGTGGATATACACGCGGATTTATCCTTAATAAGCTTGCCGATAAGCCCTATGATACAAATCAATTAGTTGAAGCTTTGAATATCGATTATCAAACTACCAGTCACCATCTCGATGTCCTTGCCAATAATGGAATAATCACAACTGGAGGCGACAAATACTGTAGAATATATTTTCTTTCCAAAGATATGGAGGCAAATTTGAAAGATTTCAATCAAATTTGGGAAAAAATCAATGGGTAAAGACGGTTTCTTGTTTCTATTTTTCTGGTCTATTCGTTTATAGCTTCTGATAATAAATTCCTTTTTATTACCAAAATGATTATGCTTGCTGTGAACAAATACGCAGGTAACCAATGAACATCAATAAGATAACAGGAAGGATCTGGAAATTCGGTAATAATATCGATACGGATGTCATCATCCCTGGAAAATACCTGCGAACTACTGATATGAGCGTATTCGCATCGCACGTCATGGAAGGCATCGATCCGCAGTTCTACAGGAAAGTAAAAAAAGGAGATATAATAGTAGCCGGTGAAAATTTTGGATCTGGCTCCTCAAGAGAACAGGCGCCTCTAGCTCTAAAGCACGCAGGTGTAGCATGCATTGTGGCCGGATCGTTCGCAAGGATATTTTTCAGGAACGCCATAAATATCGGACTTCCGATAATAGAGGCAAAGATCGAATGTGAAGAAGGAGATACCATCGAAATAGACCTTGAGAAAGGGATTGTGAAAAATAAAGAGAAGATTTTTTCCGGGACAAGACTTCCGGATTTCCTTCGCGAGATGCTGGCAGATGGCGGTCTTATTGAACACAGGAAAAAGCAGGCTTTTCAATGATATTCCCGTCGGATTATAAAAGCGTTGGAATGACAAGGACTGAACCAACCGGGCGAATCGGATGCGCAATTTATTTCACAACGGAATATCTGATAGCTGATCTGCCATCTGGATACTTTATTTATAAAGTGAAAAGCGAAGGCGAGGGTCTGTTAAGAAAACTTGTTTCGCTCACGCTGATAGCAAATGGCAGCAGGATAACGAAATTTGGAGAAAAACTTGATTCTCATGACAGAACCCGGCTTATCGAATCAGCGATACCGCTTTGTAAGGGGAATATTGACACTGTTATTTTTGAAGGGATGGACAAGCATGTCACTTTTGTCAAAGATCCAAGCCTTCTTGACGTCATGGAGATAGAAATAATAGATATTACTCCGCCTGAACCGCCTTGGCTTGCCCTTGCCATCGAGAGACTTAATAAGAGCGGGATCCTTGGCGAATTGAATATCAGATTTACAGAGAAGCTCATCGACCTTCGGCAATTTGAAGGTGAAAAGATGGTATTTCCATGCCACGCTTCAGAACTCAGAGGAAAATATCTTGATACTGATATTGATATTGAGAACAATTCAGAACTTGTGGGATGTGATATCTCAAAACAGATATTTGACCTTCGTTTTCCAGATCTTATTTACAAACATATCAACATGTGTCCTCTGAAAGCGGAAATGTACATGCCCACAAGACCGTTCATCACACGATGCTGCCAGAGCAAGAAATCTGGAATGGTTAACATCAATGGGATCGATGGAGCTGTGGTCCACTGGGGAGCTTCTGAATACGATATTGTTGATGCGATAAGGATGTTGGTAAATGTTTTAAAAGGTATTCAAGTATCATGAAGCTCGCAATAATCCCGGGTGACGGGATCGGCAGGGAAGTCATGGAGGCAGAGCTGACAGTACTGGATGCTCTCTGTCTTGATGAAGAGAGAATTCTTTTTCAGATAGGTTATGGAAAATGGGAAAGGACAAAAAGTGCAATAACAGATGAAGATATTGCCGGCATCAAGGAATGCAATTGTGTCCTCTTCGGAGCCATCACTACCCCCCCTGACCCAGATTATAGAAGCGTGCTTGTTCGCCTTCGAAAAGAACTTGATCTATATGCAAATATACGTCCCTTTACACCACTTAAGACAGTAAAATTGCCCTGCGCAAAGACCTTTGATTTTGTAATCGTCAGGGAAAATACTGAAGGTATGTATTCCGGAATCGAAGAACTACATAAGGATGCAGCATACACGACAAGGATTATTACCAGAAATGGCTGCCAGAGAATAGCAGAACGCGCATGCTCTCTTGCAAAAGAAAGAAAGAAACAAATTACGATCGTTCATAAAGCGAACGTATTGAAATCTGACACTCTTTTCCGCGACATCTGCATAGATGTCGCGAAGAAAAACGGTATCTTATATCGAGAGACGCTCGTGGATACAATGGCTTATGAGATGATACTTCACCCTGAGAAATTCGATGTGATAGTGACAACGAACCTGTTCGGTGATATCCTGAGCGATGAAGCGGCGGCCATCGCAGGCGGGCTTGGATTGTGCCCGAGTGCCAATATTGGCGATCACCATGCGCTATTTGAACCCATCCATGGAAGTGCGCCTGACATCGCGGGAAAAGGCATCGCCAATCCGATAGCAGCGATCCTGAGCCTCAAGATGATGCTTGAATGGTCTGGCAAAATAAAAGAGGCACGGTCTATTGAAAGCGCCATTGACAGTGTTCTTGCCAGTAGGATCAAAACACATGACCTTGGGGGAACTTATACAACGATGGAGGTGGCCAAGGCAATTGCTGAATTGGTTTTGGACAAAAACAAAAATTAGTAAAAGATATCACCGAGCAAAAACGAGCAGAGGAGGCACTCAAGCAGTCCGAGGAAAAATACCGCCTATTGAGGAATATGAATGTTGAGCTAATAACCTACAGGGGAAGAATAGCAAGTATGGGAACTGTGAAGGATATTGCAGATCAAAAAAGAGCAGAAACGGCATTGTATGCAAGTGAAAAGAAATACTCGACCCTTGTTGAAAAAAGTAATGATGGTATTGTGATAGTGCAGGACGGATTACTGAAATTTGCAAATCCGATGATGTCAGGGATCACAGGCTTCAACCTGGATGATATCAAAGAAAAGCAGTTCATAGATTTCATTTCTGTCATCGAATACGAAAACACGAACATATTATCAAATGCGATAAAATACGATACAACGGGTAAGCATATCGTCATTAGCGGCGAGGATATGGGAGGTTTCTTCAGGATCAGGATAATGGATTTCGGGAAAGGTATAAAAGATGATGAAAAGATGCTTCTTTTTGAAAGATTCAGATGGGTGGAGAAAAAAGGTATCAAGGGTTCAGGTCTGGGTCTTGCCATAGCAAAAAAGATCATGGATCTTCACAATGGCAGGATCGTGATCGAGAATAATCCGGATGGTGGGGCGATTTTTATTGTGGACATACCAAAATCTCAGACTAAGTCAGATTCATAAGAATAAATGCAAGTGTCCCTGCAAGAAGCGGCGAGACCACCCACGCTATCATTATCTTTTTCACAACTTCCCCTTTTATGATGTGCATCCCGCTGTTTGCACAGCCGATGCCAATCACTCCTGCAGAGACGATTTCGCCAAGGGATACGGGGATCCCCATAATTGATGCCACATGGACAATTATGGCAGATGTGAACTCAACAAAGGTAGCGCGGATTATGCACAGTTCTGTGATCTCTTTTCCGACGGTATCAAGCACCCTTCCGCCCATGAGAAGTGCACCAAAGCCAATAGTTATCCCACCCAGGACTGCACCATAAGATAAGGCTATCATACCTGCTCCGACAAAAGGTCCCACGGCATTGGCTGCGTTGTTAGCTCCGGCCGAGTAAGCAACATAGCAGCCCGAAATTGTAAGGAGGACCTTAAGAATTCTTTTTATCGACTCTTCTGAATCGCTGTGATCTGCCAGCCAGATAAGAATATCTGTGTAAAAGTATTTACCAAGGATATATGCAAGAAACCAGGCAAGAATGGGAGTAACGATCCACCAGCTTACGATATATCCAATTTTACCAAAATTTATATTGGATGCCCCGTAAAAAAAACCAATTCCAACTACAGCACCCACGGCAGCCTGGCTTGTGGATATCGGGATACGAAGCATGTTTGCCAAAAAAACAGTAAGCCCTGCAGCAGCGACAGCAATAATAGCCCCTTTCAGCAATATCGTCCCCTGGGGAAGTATCCCGGTACCGAGCGTCTTTATGACTTCTTCCCCCCCCAATACTGCTCCAAGCAGAGAGAATACACCGATCAGCAGCACTGCCTGGTATTTTGTCCGGACTTTTGCGCCGTAAGCTGCCCCCATAGAAGCCGCTGCATTGTTTCCGCCGATGTTCAATCCCATGAACACAGCAACCGCATATGCCAGAATAAGTAATAGTTCCATATTTTGCGCTCATGAATGCAGTCGCCAATATAAAACGTAATGATACAGGCAAAAATTGGCACTGATTTTGGGCGCTTTGCAGGAAACCATCAGAGTTATAACTTTAAGATTTAATAAATCAAGGATGATTCCTCAACCCACTTTCCTTCCAATGTCTTTGATGGAAGCAAAAAAGCTTGGAATTGAATATCTTGATATAATCCTGATAACAGGCGATGCCTATGTTGATCACCCCTCTTTCGGCGCAGCTTTGATCGGACGTGTCCTCTGGGATGCGGGTTTTACCGTCGGAATCATATCACAGCCAGACTGGAAAAAAGAAGACGATTTCAGGAGATTAGGGAAACCTCGCTTCTTTTTCGCGGTTACCTCAGGGAATGTGGATTCGATGGTGAACAAATACACTCCGAACTTGAAAATACGCAGCGACGATGTTTATTCACCTGGAGGAATAGGCCGCCTCCGTCCAAACCGTGCGGTGATCGTTTATTCTGACAAGATCCATTCGCTCTTCCCCGATACTCCGATCGTTCTTGGAGGTGTTGAGGCAAGTCTGCGCCGGTTCGCCCATTATGATTACTGGTCAGATACGGTGCGCAGGTCAATACTTGCTGATGCACCTGCAAATATCCTTGTTTTCGGGATGGGCGAGAGACAAATTGTTGAGATAGCAAAGCGCCTTTCAAAAGGGGAGGACATAGATGAAATAACCAGCATCGCAGGCACGACCATTAAAATGGAAATAAACAAATGGCGAAGGATGGGGCATGCAGGTTATGTTGATATACCATCTTTTAATGAGGTCAGGGGTGATAAGGAACTTTACTCAAAAGCATTCTATCTTCATTATAAAGAGCAGGATCCTATCAGTGGACGGCCTGTTGCGCAAATGCACCCGAAAACAGTTATCATTCAAAATAAGCCTGCATTGCCATTAAAAATCCCTGAACTTGACCATATATACGAACTTCCTTTCACAAGGATGTCTCATCCATCATATAAGAAATCCATTCCTGCGCTTTCTCCGGTGAAATTCTCTATTGTGAGCCACCGCGGCTGCTTTGCATCATGCTCTTTTTGCGCCCTCACACATCATCAGGGTAGGATCGTGACAAGCCGCAGCATCGGATCGATCGTGCTGGAAGTAAAAAGAATGACCCGGATGCATGATTTCAAAGGCATCGTACAGGATGTGGGAGGACCCACAGCGAATATGTATTCGATGCACTGCCAGCGCTGGGATCTACAGGGTGCCTGCACCGATAAAATATGCACTCATCCTTTATGCAGGTGTCTTGATACAGGTCACGAAGAACAGGTTGAGCTCCTGCGGCGTTTACGTGAGATAAAAGGCGTAAAAAAAGTGTTCATCGGTTCGGGGATCCGCTATGATCTTGTGCTTTCTGACTCATCGGATTATCTTTCTGAAATATGTGCACATCATATCAGCGGTCATCTCAAGGTAGCACCTGAGCATGTAACTGACAGGATAACGGATATTATGCATAAGCCTCAGAGACCAGTTTTTGAGGAATTCAGTAAACGATTCAGGGAAATCAATAAGAAGCTCGGGAAAGAGCAATATCTTATCCCATATTTCATGTCAGGGCATCCTGGATGTACGATAAAGGACATGATCGAGCTTGCCGAGTATATCCTGGATAATAACCTCTACACTGAGCAGGTTCAGGATTTCACCCCAACACCAATGTCAGCCTCCACATGCATGTATTATACAGGCATCGATCCTTTTTCCATGAAAAAGGTGCATGTAGCAAAGGGACGGGAGAAGCGTATCCAGCGCGCATTGATGCAGTATAAGGATGAAAAGAATTATGGGCTGGTGTATGATGGATTAAAGATGGCAGGAAGGGAGGATCTGATCGGGAATGGAAGGAAATGTCTTATAAGGAGGAGATAAAGAACGAATTTAATTTATAATTACATAAATCGTATTCCATTATTAATTTTTTTTTCCTCTCAATATGCAAAATAATCTCATGATAATTCCCTTGTCAGTCATTTTTCTGCATTAATTGTTAATTAGATTTTTGATATAAAATGGAGGGCAAGCAGTTCTCCCATATAACTTATCGGCACCAGGATTATCTTGACATTTATTGACTCTCCTGTTTTCTTTTTTAATGAAATCTCAATACAAGAGCCAATCTTATCTTCCATTGCATGTCTGTAAGCATGTATAAGGGTTTCTTGACTTTTATCCATTACAAAAGCTTCGATAAATGGTTCTTTTAGTGTTGACAATTCCTCGACTGATTTGTATCCTAACAAAGTAGCAAATCTTTGATTATATGTCATATGGTGGTCATCGAGATATACATAGATAGCTTGCTTTGATTCTTCGAATACTTCTTTCAGTTGCTCATAGACTCCTTTTATTAATTCTTCATGTGGATGTGCTTTAGATTCTATTTTTACCATGATTTCATCACTCCTTATCTAGAATTCATTTATTGCTTTAAATATCCTACATAGCAAGAAATAAAAACACTGGTTATACCTTTGGCAAAATTCTAACTAACCGCTCTTCATATCTCATATCTGCAATTTCTGCATGGTGATAATCTTCCACAAGATGAGATCCCATTATCTCGGTATTAAAATTCTGTTCTAACTTGACTTTGTTACATTAATACTTAAATCATTCTCAAAACCATCTTGGATCCACATAAACACAAAAGAAAATCAATACCAAAAGGATAAAAGTTTGTCTCATATTGAAATTTTATCAGAAAAACACCACAAACCATAA
>JAGFND010000110.1 GCA_021409285.1 Candidatus Methanoperedens sp.
GAATCATGGCACAAAATGTGTATAGTTGGGAGTATATACATCGATTTTTTCCATCTGAAAAAGTTGAACAGTTAAGAAAACAAATAATCGAGGAATGGAAATCCGACAAATTCAATGACCGAGAAATTTGGGAACGATATGGTATGAGTGAGAATGCATTTTATGATCTCATCAAAAGATATTCCGAAGAAAATGAAAATGGTTTGAAAGACAAATCAAAAAAACCGAAAAATCCACATCATAAGCTTGAAATTGATGATATCAAAAACATCATACAGAAGGCTCAAAATGAGCAAGAACGAATCAAAAGTCATCAATCAGAATTTGAGAATGATATGATGAATAGTGATCGTTCCTTATCCACAAGCAAAATTGAAAGATTATAAGATTCAATGAATTCATCAATTCATGGAGTTCGACTAATTGCAAATGAGTTCAATATAGATATGCAGAGGCTTGAAAGAACAATCCATATCGGTAAGAGCCGTGTACATGAAATATTGAGATCTACAGAATTTTATGAAAAAGAAGAGATAATAAAAAATATACCAAAACATTTAAACCGCCCTGAAGAACCACTTCAAAAATTTTCGATGGATTTCACGCAAAAGAGAATCGGCAATGGATATTTGGGATATATTTTCGGTCTTCTTGATATGCATAATGACGCATTTGTAGAGCTAACGGGTTATCCTGAAAAAAATGGAAATATTGTCGTAGAAAATCTGGAATTTCTGAGGAGAGTTATTCCTTTAGAACAGAAAATAGAGATACGATCGGACATTGGTAAAGAATTTAATAATGAAACTGTAAGAAATTTTTGTAACAATAACAACATAATTTATCATATTATACCAAAAGCGAGTCCATGGATCCAAGCATTTATTGAAAGAGGTTTTAATGGACACAAGATTTGAATACAACAATAGACCCCACTCTTCATTTGGGTATAGAAGTCCTTTTGAAACTATGAATGATCAGATTATAAATTTACCCCAACATGTCTGTGGACATTAACATTAAATAAACTATATTTGAGGGACTATTGGAGGTCAAATTTGTGTCCCGGCTTTCACTTACACTTAAAATTCTGGGCAGTATCATAGTGAAAGGGTCAGATCATAGATAACTAAGTTTCTAATATATCGTTAATAATTGAGGGCGTAAAGATGAAGCAAACAAACGTCACAATATCGGGTCATGTGAAGCCGGGGTTTGAGGCCGTGCGGGAAGCGTTCGTCGAGAACTTTACTCGCCGCAAGGAGCTCGGAGCCGCATGTTGCATCTACCACCGTGGTGAAAAAGTCGTTGACCTGTGGGGCGGCGTCCGGAACAAGCGAACTTCCGAACCCTGGGAGGATGACACGATGGTAATTGTGTTCTCAACAACAAAGGGAATGTCCGGTCTAGCTATGGCGCTTGCCCATTCGCGGGGCTTGTTTGATTACGACGAGTGTATCTCGAAGTACTGGCCGGAGTTTGCCCAACAGGGTAAGGATAAGATCACCGTCCGACAGCTGCTGGCGCACCAGGCCGGGTTGTTTTCCTTCTATGAGACAGAGGACAAGAGCCTCATCGCAGATCTCGACCGGCTGGCGGTCGTCCTGGCGCGGCAGAAACCCGCGTGGGAGCCAGGAACGCGGCAGGCCTACCATGCCTTAACCCTTGGCTACTATGAAAGCGAGCTTTTGCGCCGAGTCGATCCCAAACACCGAAGCTTAGGGCAGTACTTTCAGGAGGAAATTGCCGCTCCGCTTGGACTCGATTTCTATATTCGACTCCCTGAAGAAATTCCCAATTCGAGACTGGCTATCCTCCAGAAAGCTAATCTGACTTTGGCGATATTCACCATGCCAATCCCCTTATTTCTCGAGTCGATGAACCCGCGCTCACGCATCCGCCGGGCACTGTTGGGATCATTGTTATCTGTAGACAAAGAACGCGTCTATGCCCGGAATTTCGAAGTTCCAGCAGGAGGGGGTGTAGGAACGGCTCGCGCCATTGCCGGTGCATATAGCATCTTTGCGACGGGCGGAAAAGAGCTTGGGTTGCGAAAGGAAACACTCCGGCAGCTCATGGCACCTCCTGTCGCGCCGACGCATGGATTTCACGACGAGGTCATGAAAGTGGATATCTGTTTCTCACTCGGTTTCATGAAGCCAGGTCCGAAGAACCCCTTCGGTCATCCGAGCTCCTTTGGAATGCCGGGGTTTGGAGGCTCATTTGGATTCGCTGACCCGGAGGCCAAAATAGGATATGGGTACGTCCTCAATCAGATGCGTACGTACTTGAATGATCCACGAGATATCGCTTTGCGTAAAGCAATGTACAGCTCGATTGGCGAGACAGTTCCGTATAATAAGTGAGCACAGATGCAATCCAATGGCAATAAAGTCATTCCGCTGCGCGAGACCGCTCCAGAAATAAATCAAAATATCATATTGTTCATCTCGATCAGGAATCGCCCTGTGAGCATAATGTGAGAAAGCCATGCAGTGAAAGTGACCGACTTTGGAAAGTTAGGCTACATAATAATTAAAATTCATAATTATTATTAATTGTCAAATAGTTTTATATTTATAGAAATACCTCTTCATAATAAGGAGACTAAGAAATATGGACATATTTGAAGTATTATCCGCTATCATAAAAAGAAAGACAGCATTCATGCATAGCGGGATAAATGAAAAAGAAGCTTTAATAAAAGCTGAACTTGATATCTCGAAAGAATATCACATTCCTTTATTTGACATCAAGAAGATAGTAAGAGCATAGCATTTTCTATTTTAAAACTCTGCATTAATGATTTCATATGCAGATAGTGAATGCCTTCGGGAAATTGAAAACAAAACCTGATCTACTGTTGATTGACGGTGCTAAATTCCAGCCAAAAAAGCAAACCGATGGAAAATATTTTGATGATTTCAAAGAGCGTATCAATAAACGATTTGGCGGTAAGATAAACCAAAATTCCTCGCACAGTCGCACAACAAGATATATAAATATCCCAACATAGTATAATTCATATGAAAGAACAAACTAAAAAAGCTGTTATCCTTACAGCAGATAGATTTGAGGATATGGAATTATTCTTTCCGCTGTTTCGTCTTTTGGAAATGGGATGGTACGTTGATGTGGCGGCTCCCAATAAGAAAGAAATTAGCGGAGAACATGGATATACCTTCAATCCTACTATTACCATTGATGAGGTTAATCCAGATAATTATGACTTGCTTATTATTCCGGGAGGTTTCCCGGACGGGGCGCCAGCGACAGTGCGTAAGATCAAAAAGGCGCAGGACATCACAAAATCGTTTTTCGAAAGAAATAAACTGGTTGCGTCAATTTGTCATGGACCATGGACGCTTGCTTCCGCTGATGTGATAAATGGCAGACGCCTGACTTCCTACTGGCACGACGGCGTACCCGAAGATATAAAAGCGGCAGGGGGTAAATGGGAAGATAAAGAGGTAGTGGTTGATGGAAATCTTATCACTTCACGCTGGCCTATGGACTTACCTGCTTTTATGAGAGAAATTGTTAAAAAGGTCGAAAAATTGAAATGATTTTAAGATAGATATTTTATTCCAGAAAGTAATATTTGCAGATGAAGGCGATCAAATCATGAAAGTAATAGCTTTTAACGGGAGCGCCCGAAAACAGGGCAATACTTCAATTCTCATAAACAATGTGTTCAATGAACTGGAAAAAGAAGGTATAGAAACAGAACTTGTAGAGCTTGCAGGAAAGAAAATACAGGGATGTATTGCCTGCTATAAATGTTTTGAAAGAAAAGACCGGAAATGCGCGATCAAGAACGATATCGTGAATGATTGTATTGAAAAGATGGTGGTGGCTGACGGAATTATCCTGGGTTCACCAACATATTTCGCCGATATAACTTCAGAAATGAAGGCACTGATTGAACGTTCAGGCTTTGTGGCAGGGGCCAATGGTTCCATGTTCAAACGAAAGGTAGGCGCAGCTGTGATCGCAGTAAGAAGGGGAGGAGCAATTCATGGTTTTGACACCATCAATCATTTCTTCCTGATCAATCAGATGATTGTTCCCGGCTCAAGTTATTGGAACATGGGCATGGGAAGAGAAATAGGGGATGTGAATAAAGATGATGAGGGAATCAGGAATATGAAGAATCTCGGAGAGAACATGGCATGGTTGTTAAAAAAAATTGCAGCTTTTCCTCTGTGAGTCTATCCCAATAATAGTCAACTTCTTTTTGCTTTTCGCATTCTACATGGCCTCTTCGGCATTTTTATCAAACCAGACCGAGCTCTTTCATAGCCCTCTCCTCATCTTGGTGAGCTATGAACATGATGATTTTCGGCCCAGGGCCGATTCTCTGGATAAAATACGTAACATCAAATTCAATCAGCTTGTTTCCGGTCTTCTCAAACCATGAAAAGAATTTTTGCGGATGTCTGCCCAACGCTTCTGTAAAATTCCGCTGCCGAACGTGCCATTTTAGCGAACTCATCTCTTCCCAGTGCGATACTGCCTCTCGGACCCGCTGAAATGAAATGTTCTGCAAAGAAAGGAACCTGCTTTTCAACATCAAGTGCATTGAATGCCTTTTCGTATTCTGCAAATAGTTTCTTAATTGAATCTTTCATAAAATTACTTCTCCAATTTTTCAGAACATTCCATTCTCATTGACGGCATCCTGTGGAATCGCATGACCCACATCCCACAATTCTATGATTGGAGATTTTAGTCATTTTGATCACATTTTTTTTCAGCGAGGGTTTATCACACTTAAAATTTTGATGTTGAATATAGGCAATATTGATATATACATTTAACTGAGAGTAATGAAACACAAAAATATTTGAAGGTAAAATGTCGCGTCTTATTTATCCCCGTCTTGCTGCATCGTTCATAGTTCTCTTATTCCTGATGATAATAGCTCTTTTTATTCTCATCAGCTTCGATATCATCGGGTCTGCTTTTGAGAAGCTGGGATTCTCACCAACCTACTCAATAATTTTTCTATTTCTTTCACTTCTTGGCAGCCATATAAATATTCCCATAAAAGAAATCACATCGCTTGAGACCATAGTCTCTGGCAGGGTTATATATTTTTACGGGTTCAGATATGTGATCCCTCAGGTTGAACATGAACCAAGGACATTGATTGCGATAAATTTAGGAGGTGCTGTAATTCCGCTGACAATTTCTTTGTTTCTGGTCACGAAAGTCAACCTTTTCAATGTCATTCTGGGAATAACTATAATGACTATTTTCATTCACTTGATGGCAAGACCTGTTCAGGGACTCGGTATAGCTGTTCCTGCTCTCATGCCACCTCTTATGGCTGCAATGGTCGCACTTATAATATCTCCGGGTGAAGCTGCATTGCTTGCATATATTTCAGGAACAATTGGCAGTCTTATCGGAGCAGATCTTCTGAACCTGAATAAAATCCCTTACCTCGGAGCGCCTATGGCTTCTATTGGAGGGGCGGGAACTTTTGATGGAATCTTCCTTACAGGAATAATTTCCGTGCTGATCGCATAGCTGTAAATCCATCTGCTAACCGGTTGCAGGGCATGCAAACTTATTTAAGAAATAATCAAGTAGTATATTTGATCAGTCACAAGACCAGCTTGTGGCTATAGATCAATTGTTAGAAAAGGGGTTATGTTATGAAAATCAACAAAACCAATGGAAATTTGATCGTTATGTTTTTGATCACAGCACTTGTGTTTTTTTCTGGATGTGCAGGGGAAAAAGGGAACACTCCCTTAGAAATAACTGTATCAACTCCTGCGGTCCCCGTATCAACTCTTACAGGGCACGAACAGGGAGGAGAGCCCAACATGAGCTTTCCTGGGCTTGCTGACGTTTTCAAAGGACAGACAGGGATGGAAGTCTCAGCAGCCAGTATTGATGTCAATCTCAAAGGCGTCAACCTATCAGGTTTCCTTGTCCAGCCTGTTGCTAAAGGCAAATATCCGGGAATTGTCATGATCCATGAATGGTGGGGACTGAATGATCAGGTGAAAAGCATGGCAGCTATAACAGCACGCGAAGGGTATGTGGTACTTGCAGTAGATCTCTTTAAAGGTAATGTAGCTACGACAATTGAAGGTGCTCAGGCCAATCTAAGGGAAAATCCCAACAATGAAACCATACCGAGGTTGAAGGCAGCTGCAACTTATCTCCGCAACATGACAAATGTCGATAGTGAAAGCATCGCTTCACTCGGCTGGTGTTATGGCGGAGGCCAGTCATTCCAGCTGGGTATCAATGAGCATCTCAAAGCAACTGTTATATATTACGGCCAGGTTTCGAAAGATAAAGCCGAGCTTGCAAGGATGAACCAGCCGGTCCTGGGTATATTTGGAGCCGAGGATACAAGTATCCCTATAAAAGATATACGTGAATTCGAAAGAATTCTGAAAGAGCAGGGAACCGGTGTGGATATCTATATTTATGAAGGAGCAGGCCACGCTTTTTCAAATCCGACAAACACCCAGGCCTTTCGAAAGGAGCAGGCTGTTGATGCATGGAATAAGACCCTTGCCTTCCTTACACATAACCTCAAGAATAAGTAAAACTGCTTTCAAAGCAATTTCGGGGAAACCTTAAATGGTCTTTCATCCCTGGATTATATTATGAATCCAGAGAAAGTATTGATATCGGTACCTGTCACCGCGAATGGAGATAAAGAGGTGTTCCTGTGGTTTTGACCAGTGGAAATATAACCATGGCAGTCATATTGGATGTGGATACAGGTGCCGTCGTTGAAAAAAGGGGAGTGGAATATAGCGGCTGGATGACAGAATATCAACATCATGAGGACAGAACCTGCGATTGAGGGAATATGATTAATGAACTGGAAAACAGCGGAAAAGCTGACACACACGTCCATACCAAATATTCCGGATTTACCAAATATTCTTTCGCCCATTTTCCGGAATCCATATCTGAGCCGGATATGGTCGTCAAAGCTGCAATACGAAGAGGACTTGATGTCTTATGCATTACAGACCACAACACTATAGCAGGGGCTCTTAAAGCGAAAAAATATGCAGCAGGCTTGACAGGATTTGAGGTTGTTATTGGTGAAGAGGTTTCGACTTCTGAAGGTGAAATGATCGGCCTATTTCTTCAGGATAGAATTGATCCGGGACTTGGTGCAGAAGAAACTGCACAACGCCTTCATGAACAGGGCGGGATTGCCATAGCACCACATCCATTCAGCCCCCACTGCCCATGTCTTAAGCAAAAAGTACAGTTTCTTGATCTTGATGCTGTTGAGGTTTTCAACGCCGTACACCGTGACCCCTATTCAAATAGGCTTGCCTCAAGAAAAAGCGTTACGAATGGGAAAGCAAGTACTGCTGGAAGCGATGCGCATTCCCTCGAAATGGTTGGCAACGCTTATACAACTTTTCCAGGAAATTCTGCAGATGAACTGAGAACATCAATACTGCGAAAAAATACCTTCGTCGGTGGAGAGACCACATCACTTGGCTCCTGCATCCGCTGGAGTAACGGTGTGGCGAAGGAAGTACACAGGGCCATCTATAGATCCCTTATGGGAAAAATCATACAAGAAGACTTACTCCATATAAGGATTCACAGGATCAAAAAACGTAATAAGATAATAGGCTTTTTTGGAGCAGCGTTCTATTTATTTCCGCCTGTTTCCGGATTAGCCGGAGCGGTCGGTGAGATTATAACAAGGAAAAAAGCGAAGATGATATGGGATGAGTACAAGTTCTCATCGGAACCGTCCTCTATTGGAGACAGTAACAATAATAAAATTTTCAAGAGCTGGATGAACATAGATCTCATCTCCAAGCTTAGCGGTATATCAAAAGATATCATCTATAAAGAAATAGGGATTGAAGACTCGTTTACAGATAACAGAGAATCACTTGATAAGCTCTGCATAGAAAAAACCCTGAATTGCACACAGGTGGTGGAAAGACTAAACCAGTTGATAGTATCTGAAAAAAGCGAATAACACAGGAGTGACGATGGATATCAATGGAAATTTCCCTTTATTCCTTTTTCTCATTGAAATAGGGTTCGGAAAATATGATACCTAGGGATATTAAGAGAATCATTTCTGTATTGATGCTATTGAGCCTGGTATATGCAGCCGCTGGATACATATTCGAAACTGATTTCAATGATTTCAAAGCCACAGCAGCAATACCCACTTCAACCTCAACAACCATGGTAACTTCAACACCCACATCAACCTTAACTGCCACAGCAACTCCAACACCCACGCCAACCTCGACAGCTACGGAAACTTCAACACCCACGCCAACCCCAACGGCCACGGAAACTTCAACACCCACACCAACCCC
>JAGFND010000111.1 GCA_021409285.1 Candidatus Methanoperedens sp.
GTGCCTGCCATGGTAGAAAATTATACAGAAGTTTTGATATTTCTGCAATTGTCTTAGTCTTTTGTAACGATAACGGCAACTATAATTCCCCCTTAAACGCTCTATCCAGCACCGCCGGCATCAACGCATCCAGTTCGGCGCCGGTAGTAGCCTGGAGTCGCCGAGCGCGTCAACCTTTGCCAGGAGGGCGTCGAGGTAGCGACGATGCGGCGCTGTTCGGAAAATGGCAAGAATTTGATGACTCAGGATTTTTTAAATACACTGTCTATGAAATCTTTATGTTGCTTTGACCATACTTTATTTGGTGTGGCTTTTATCCATTCAACATATCTATCTATGAAATCCAATCGTTCCTTGAAATTGGCTTCTTTCCCTTTCTTTAATTCTCCTAAATCAATTTTCATCAAAACCTCCCAGGTATCTTTTAACATTATTATCTGAAACCTTCAGTTCAGTCAAAAACATCTTGAGCAATACAATATCTAAATTATCCTTAAAAAGCTTGAAAAGGAACCGCGCATCTTCAATATCCTTTTCTGATCCCAGAAATAGCTTGTAAGGAATCTGCAATTCAAGTGGAGATAGATATAATGACCTATCGGCAATCTTCACATGCTTTCTATTTTCAAGAGAATATCTATCAAGGTCATTTTTTACAAATTTTAGCTCAATGTTCGGAATAAAATTTCCTTTTTTCGCTATTCTTATGGCATGATGATTTTTTAAATAAACGTTATAAGCCTCATAAGAGTTGCTGGTATTGAGGCATTCGTAGCTCCGCTCAATTTCTGACCAGAATTTCAAGAATTTCTCAAAGGATATATTTTCGATAAAAATGCCCACATCTTCGCTCATCCTGCTGCGCCCGAAGAGAATAGCGACATAACCAGAAATAATTACATATTTTATATTATTCGTTTGCAGATGTTCTGTGAAACTTAAAACGAAACTATCCAGTAAGGAAAGCTCTCTGTCGAATATTATTGTATCCTTTTTGAATTCAATTTCCATTTATTCTTCCTGCTTCATTAATCCGCTTTTTACTATGTTTCGTATAATCAAATCTCTCCCTTAAATGCTTTATCCAGCACCGCCGGCATCAGCGCATCCATTTCGGCGCCGGTCTCTGCCTGGAGACGCCTGAGCGCGTCCACCTTTGCCTGAAGCTCATCGAGGTAGGCGACAATGCGGCGCTGTTCGGGGAGGGGCGGGAGTACGATTGGCATTTTCTTCAGTTTTTTGGAGTTAACATTCGCTTGCCCGCACTGTTGCTTAATCTCAGATGTGATATATTTCCGTCCCAATGGAGAATTTATATAAAAAGCAACCAACTTTGGAATAGCACGATTCACGTCAAGGCGAACGCGAATAAGATAAGATGCAAAGGTACACTTCAAATCAGATTCAAATATGCCGCATTTCCCAACCAGTTCAGCACTATTGGTACGATTAAAGAGAATATCACCTTTTCCCAAATAAAGGTCTGGTTCTATGTTTTCGGGCTCAAGATATTTAAGTTGAGAGAACCGAATTTGACCATTCTGGATGTTTCCCATGCGGAGAACTGCTGGACCAATTTCTTCATCGGAGCACTTTTCGGATGTTCCATATCTTATATCTACTATATAATCATCCAAAAGTCGAGTTTTTTCTGAATATGATGGCTTGAGAATCGAAGATAAAACAGATGCAATCAATGCCTCTATCTCCTCCCCCACCTTTTTCCTCAGCCCCCGCGCCTCCTCAATCTTCGCCGCCAGCTCCTCGATGCGCGCCACGATGCGGCGCTGCTCTGCGAGAGGGGGGAGGGGGATTTTATAACTCAGGACATTGGCAGGGCGGATTGCTGCATAATTTGTTGAGCCTTGTGCTGTGACCTGTTCACAGAAATATGGTGTACGGATAAAATAATCTAAGAACCGACGATTGAGGCGAGTTTCATCTATAACGAAAAGAAAATAGTGGCTGCTAACGATAGAATCATGAAGCTCAGGCGGCACAATGCCAAATCCACCAACCTTAGCATCGATCTCAGCAACTAAAAAATCACCGGTTCGGCAGAACTGTTGTTTTTTAGTTTTAATCTCAGCGCCTAAAACGATATCACGCAGCACGATACCCTGGGCGTGTAGTTGCACGCGGCATCGCTTGTAGTTCTCCAGGTCATCAATCTGAATGAACTGATTTCGGTGTTTAATGACCTCCCCCAGCGCCACCATCGGAAAGCTCATCGCCGCTCCACCGGCGCCATCCGATCTATTAACCGCGGATGAACGCCCAGAGTCACACCTCTGGAAGGCGCATCCACGTCAACCGTTGCGCCAGTTGACGTCGCACACACGTATGGCTTCCGCCATACGTGGATTACGTGTCTCTGCATTGCGGCAGGCATAACGCCGATTAACGCAGATGGCACAGTGATGCTCGATAATTCGTTGAGGCTATTTATGAATCTCACCGCAAAGTACGCAAAGTACGCAAAGATTATTTCTGCCATGCTTTGCTCTTCTTGTGTCCATTGCGGTATTTTGTGACATGATAACATGGTAATAATCATATTCATAAATGTCTCATAAATGAGATTCCTTGCATGGATTCTGTTGAGATAGCAGGTTTAACTAATTCATTATCCTGAGCATCCCATTGGCTCTGGAGATAATTTGTCGGGACATAATAGAACGATTGAGGAGGCTTGAAGTTTTCAATAATATGATATGGGTCTATTGGTTCTTTAAAACGATCTATATCTCCAATTTCAATTGCATACGCCATATTTGAATTTATAAAATATGAAAAAAAATTCTTTTTGGAGATGCCTGCATATTTTTGACATAGATTCCATATCATTTCAGGGGAATCCTTCAAAATATTTTCAATCTCAAATGAACCAATGATTTTACTCACTGGGGAACTTGAATAAATATAGACTTTATCGATATCATTCTTTTTAAAAATCGACCTTCTGAATTCATATTTTTTTGTGCCTTCAACTATTTTTTCAGCATATTCAGGCTTAACCGACAGTAAAACGTTCATCTAATTTCCCTCCTTTTTTAATCGCCACATACTGATTATGATTTAATTCCATTATTGACTGCGGCGCATATTGTATTATATTATGATTACGAAGATAATTTAAGTCCGGCGGACGTGGCAGATTAAGATGATGCCTGAAAAGAAGAACTAAAACCGGTTTTTGCGTCATGTCCTTGATTTCATCATAAAGATAAACGCTTCTTTGCCCCACAATTGCAACTACCTTATCTGGATCATTTGTATGGACAGGTTCTCTGTCAACAATTCCTATTGATGTAATCGCTTTCCGGTCATGAGAACGATAAAAAAGAAGAATATCTCCAGGTCTTATTTTCGTGATTGATGAATGGGAAAGATATGCTTTTTTAATAGCATTCCCAGGAATATTGATCTCAGAATAATCTGTAATTCTCATTTGGCGCTTCATGAAATCAGGAAAAAGCCTATCATGATATTCAGGTATAATAGGGATTAAAAATTTTCTAATGCTTGAAGAATCGATAAACGATGGATAAAATTTTTTCGCTATATCAAACGACGATACATCCTTTTCTTTTGGGATAAATTTTTTAAGATATACTTCTTCTTTTTCCATCCTCCCTTTTCTTTCCTCTAATAAGCCCATGAATTCAAATCCGAAACTTTCGATTAGAGGTATAAGCCGATCCTCAGGTTTGCGATAATGGGTGAGAAAAGTTTCAAAAATATTATTGCTAATACAGTATTGAAATGCCATTTTTAAGAAAAGTTCTCCTATCTTTGAGCCCGGCATATCTACTTTCAATGTAGCTATTTTCAGTCTTTTTGATGCTGTTATGAGAGGGAATGTCGGAATAGTCTCATTTTCTTCTTTCAGCATTAACATGGCTTTGATTTTAACATTTTCACGATATACCCAACATTTTCGATCTTCTATTGATTTCCTTTTAAACCAATCCCTAAAATCAGAATCCCCATAATCATCTTTCAACGAATCAAAAAATGGGTCTTCTATATCGAGGTCACGCAAAAAATATTCTTTTAAAAGCGTATGGTGTAATGCGTTTCGAGCATGCAGATTCTTAAAATAATCAAAAGCAGAATCAATAGATAGTACACGATCATCAAGGTTTGCTCGGATTGCTTTTTTCTGAAGCCCATAATCTTCAGTTATTAAAAAATCAGCAGCGTTTCTCAGGATTGAGAAAAGGATTTCATTGTCGTTTAATTCATTGGAATTTGATGACCCAACTACCATTGATAAAAAATCATTTGTGGGTTTAGGTGGCGATCTTATACGTGGATATCCATCCAATTTTGATAAAATTATTTTTTTCCGGGATTCATTATTGTCATTATCTAGATCTTTCAATGATATCGGATGAATGAATATTTGATGCCCATGTTCACGAAAGATCTTCATTAAATCCTGGAGATTTTTCGATAATTCCTTCGGATCTTCAATATGAATCAGGATATTTGTGTCAAAAATTACTTTCATATGGTTCCTCTAATCACTTTCAAGATAAATCGTTTAAGATAGGGGTGTGAAAGTAATATCATGAAACCCAAACTCCATAAATAGCCTCTTTATTCATACTGCCTCCCACATCTCTTTTTTGACTACTAAATGCGGATGATCACAGATCAAATAAAATAGCCTGAAATCTCTAAGGTTTGACATATCATAATACCTCATCGTGCAGCTTCCCGGATTGGTTGGCGCCCTTCCAGCATTCTGCGTGTATGCTCAAGCTCTGCCGCAAGTACGTTCTCATCGGGCAGAGCCATGCGGTATTCTGCTGCCAGAACTTTGTTTTGCAGCCCCTCAAGAGCATATCGGGCAACAGCCGCATCTTTCTCTGCGCAGAGAATCAACCCTACCGGCGGGTTCTCATCCTTATGTGTCCAGTTCTCACGGGCGTAATTGAGATAGAGGTGCATCTGCCCTGCGTCGGCATGCGTGAACTTGCCGACTTTAAGGTCGATAATGACCAGACAGCGCAGGATTCGGTGGAAAAAAACAAGATCAACACGGAACCACTGGTCTCCGATGCGAAGGCGGAGCTGCCTGCCAATGAATGCAAAATCTCCACCCAGTTCAAGCAGGAATTTTTCTAAATGCTGAATGAGCGCTTCTTCCAGTTCGTTTTCGGAATATTCATCCTTAAGGTTAAGGAACTCCAGGACAAACGGGTCTTTTATCTCTTCCTCAGGTGTTACAGCATCCTCCGGCTTTGCCTCCTCTCCTTTCTTAAGCATTGCTGCCTTGTTTTTCGAGAGTAATGTCCGCTCATAAAAGAGTGTTGAAATCTGTCTATCGAGCTGGCGCACCGACCATCCGCCACGCAGGGATTCTGCTTCATAAAATGCGCGAGCTTCAGGCGTCTTGGCACGACGTACAAGTATCACATAATGAGACCATGAAAGCGGGAACATGAAATCAGCCGTATTTAATTTCCGAGACAGCGTCTCGGATTTCGTGGATACAATTTTAGCATCAATATAGGTTTGATAAAACAATCGCATAATTTCGAGGTTATCAACAGAAAATCCTCTTCCAAATTTGGATGTAAGGTCAACACTCAATTGTTGAAGCAACTCTTTTCCATATTCAGCGCGCTTTTCTCCACCCTGTTCAAACTCAACAATTCGTCGCCCAATTTCCCAGTAAGTTGCAGTTATGATTGTATTGATCGTTCGCGCTGCGGCTCTACGCGCCGATTCGAGTAGATCAACGACTTCAGAAAGAACAGAATCATAACCTTCGATGGTGCTGACATTTTTGATTAATTCGAGATTCTTGGATTTTTTAACCATCTTTCATGCTTCCATAATCTTGTTTTATTGACCGACCGGATTCTCTCACCATTGGTACGAGGATTTCAAAAATAGTCATTGTTTTATCCCATCTGCCAGTACTTGTTTTATCTCAACCATAATCTCTGCGATCCTCTGCTCTTTCTTCAAAATGCTCTCAGTCAACTGCTCAGGCGGCAGATGCTCCAGATCCGCCTTGCCGTTAGGGTTCTTGATATCAAGGTTATAGCCGCTTTCAATCACCTTCGCTGCAGGCACTTTCCATGCCTGTGCATTCTCCTTCCTGTCCTTCCACCATTCTATAACAGGCGCAAACTCCTCAAATTGCATCGGCTGAGTCTTGTTGTATTGCTTCCTGCCCTCTGGCAGTGGTATTTCATAATACCATATTTCCTTCGTGGGTCCATCGCGCTCAAAGAACAGCAGGTTAGTTGGTATGCCGGTGTACGGCGCAAAAACGCCGTTTGGCAGCCGCACAATGGTATGCAGGTTAAAATCCTCAATAAGTTCTTTCTTTATGCGCGCGCATACGCCATCACCAAATAAAGTGCCGTTGGGGACAACTATTCCACATCGACCTCCTCTCTTCCCGACAATATCTCTCCTCAACTTTCTCATGATCAATTGAAGAAAAAGCAGCGCAGTCTCAGCAGTCTGTTTATCCTCCGGAAAATTCGAAAGTATTCCCCGCTCCTCTTCGCCTCCGAATGGCGGATTTGTCAATATGATATCCACCCTGTCCTTATCCCCGATCTCTCGCAGGGGAAAACGAAGAGAATTCCCATGATCTATTTGCGGATATTCAAGACCATGAAGCAGCAGGTTCATCTGGCAAAGAAGATAAGGCAGGGGTTTTGCATCCGCGCCCCGAATAGATCTTTTTTGAAGGATCTCAAAATCCGAAGCCTTATGGCATTGGTTCCGCAGATGCTCAAATATCTCAACAAGGAAACCTCCAGTACCCGCCGCAGGGTCTTCAGACAATTCTCCAAGTTTCGGGTCAGTCACCTGTACCATAAACCTGACCACAGGACGCGGAGTATATAACTCACCAGAATCGCCTGCAGCATCTCTCATTTCCTTAAGCATGCTCTCATAAAGATGAGAAAGCGTATGGATCTCTTCGGATGCAGTAAAATGAATGCCATTGATCTTATTGATAACATCACGAAGGAGATATCCATTGACCATGCGGTTGATGGTTCCCCTGAAAACCGTAGCTATCACATCCCTTCTATCACCGCCATTTGCACCGTGAAGGCTCCTCAAATATGCAAACAAACCCTGCCCCTTCGTGCCGTCAGGTTTAACAGCTTCTTCGTTATTTATGAAAGCGATGAGTTCATCCCCTGTGATGCCATCTTCTCTGGCTGCCCAGTCCCTCCATCTATAAGGCGGCTCAATCACAGGTTTAAATTTTTCTTTATTATACTCAGCCTCGGCCTCTCTTATCCTTTCCATATCATCAAGGAACTTGAGAAACATTATCCAGGTAAGCATCGGCAGCCGGTCAAGATCGCCATTCAATCCCTTATCCTTGCGCATGATATCACGCGCAGATTTTATCAGGCTTCCAAGCTGCTGTGCTGTTGTCTTTGGTATTTCATCCTTCGTTTTGCGCACCATAAATAAAAATCCTCTTACCCATTTTAATCACAATAAAGTAGAGCCTGAAGCTCTCCAAGGCTATTTCTAAGAGCAGCAGGCCCGCCGAATAACTCAGAGATTTCCATCAGGTTTCCATGCAGTGATATCGGAGGAACCTTAAGTATATTCGTATCGGTAAGCTGCTCAGTCCCGAATTCAATATATTTGTCAAGCATTTGATTCAATATCTGCCTTGCTTCCTCCCCGAACCTGCCAAAGAAATCCTTTTTATTAATTCTTAGTTTTTCTGCCCTCTCCTTTCTGGTTCGGA
Source organism: Candidatus Methanoperedens sp. (assembly GCA_021409285.1). Classification (GTDB taxonomy): domain Archaea; phylum Halobacteriota; class Methanosarcinia; order Methanosarcinales; family Methanoperedenaceae; genus Methanoperedens. The sequence goes on from JAGFND010000111.1 coordinate 7,754, forward strand.
TTGGAGCATTATATGCAACATGGCATAATAGGTCAAATGGATCGGCTTCATATTTTTTGGTAGCCTCAGCAAGTTGTTCAATAGTGATTCCTTTTTGCATAAGCAAAAAAACAATCTGCCTGCGCTGTTCTGCATCACTCCATTTCGAACGGAGCTCTGATGCAGATGTGTACATGCTTCTGACCTGTTTTTGCGTATAATCAGTATATTTAATGGGCGCAAGTCTCTTTCCATCAGAATCAAGTTCGTAGACCACATCTGCAATTATTTCAACAAAACCACCATTCACATAATACTTTCCTGGTTCTCCCTCTGAATCATCCTATGGCGTCAATAAACCGTTGGATTGACTCTCCAGATTATCCATCCCCTGTCCAATAATCTCGAAAAGCTCAGAATCATCATGCTTGAACTTGATTATCCTCCCCCTTCGCTCAGCA
>JAGFND010000112.1 GCA_021409285.1 Candidatus Methanoperedens sp.
AGAAATTTGCAATACTCTTGAGATGAGTGAATTTCTGGTAAAGGAATATATCGTAATAATTGAGGAACATAATAAAAAGGAGGAAAAAGTTAATGCTAATGGAATTGTGTAAAAAGTGGGACGTCAAATGTCGTCATTTATGATTGTTCTCAATTTGTCTATCAGCATAAGGATGTCCTGTCTTCTTCTATCCAGATAATCATCTGTCACGAAAAAACCATTATATGCTATCTTGTTTCTTATGACTCTAAGGTCATCGAGAAGGTATATCTCATGTCCTCTGAATTCCACATAATTCTTTTCCATATATTCTATGAGTTTCTTATGTGCTCCTTCTCCATGCGTTTTATAGCCAACCAGAAGTAAAATAACCGTAATAAGCTCACGAATAACTTCATAATATTCTTTCACGACATGAGATGTAAATCTCCTGGGATCAATGGTGTCTATCATTTCCAGTGTAATTTCTACCATTTTCAATATTGATCTCGCTTTTTCCCTGTCTGGAGCAGTTCTTATTATGCCTTCTTCCATTAGAACACCTTCAGATATCCTTTTAAGATCACGCCATTTAATAGATTATTTTTCAGTTCATTACTGAGGTCACCAAAGTTCTCACTGAATAAAAGACTAATTTTCTTTTTTATTTTGTTCTCAAAAAAAGTTAGATCAAGTTTTCGTTCTTTGCAGAGCAGGAACAAATCAATATCACTTTCTATTAGATCTTCTCCTTTTGATGCCGAGCCGAACAGAATTATGACGTCTGGTATTACATGGTTTTCCAGATGGTCTATCAGGCCAGATTCCCTGATGGTTAATATTGTGTCAATTTTTTTGAGGAATCTGAACTCCACATTGTCCATATTGCCCCGATAAACGGGATAAGTAAATATCCTGTGCTTTGTACTGATAACCAATCCATCTTTTATTAATTCATTTAAATACAACTTAACAGAAGTTGTGGCAATGGATGTTATCCTGCTGATTTCCCTCAGTTGAAATCCTGCGTCCTGGGGTTTTGGATTCTCAAAGAAGACTTTGAGTACTTTCCATTTGTTATAATTTTGTAACACGTGTCACAATATTATAACAAGTGTGATATTAATGTTTCACTAACGTTTCTTGTGGTACTTTCCAGCCTTCAAAAAACCAGGTATGTTAACGCCAATCGTGAATATACATGAGCGAAATTATGCCTCAGGTGCAGTATCCCAAAACTGAAACTCGTTTAATCCCTCTCTCTTTACATATAAAATCCACAGCCATGTCCAGATAATTTACTCAAGATCCATCTGAGGTTATCGATGACGTTATGGCTTATGCCCGCACGCATAACCTCAAAGTGATCATGAAGGCTGGGCAAAACATCTTTCTCGCGAGCCCAACATTATCGTCTCCGGCATCCTCTTCCCGCTCTTTATTGTTCATGGCCTTAGGTGTAATATTGCCTAATAAGATGATCCTGTTATGGAAGAACATATACTGAATTTAGAATAATGTTAATAAAAAATGCATTGCATTCATTTTACTCTTTTTAAGTTTTTATTTTGTTTGTTCACGAATCGAACATTTGCGCAGTCCAAGTAGTGATGTCAAAGCAACATTTTTATCTTGAGAAATGTTATCATTAAAGCAAAAAGTCGGAGTTGCAATATTGATTGATTCCATAACGATAGTATACAGGAGATATCTTGAGAATATTAATCTTGTCGTTAATATTGACAATAACAATAATTGGGTGCGTGTCTAAGCCTATCTATCAAGAGAATCAAAAAAGTGAAAATAACATGACATCCACTGAAATACCTTCCAGTGATAGTATTACAAAAGATAAGATCAGAAACAATCTTAATGGGACCGAGATCATCTATTATGACTTTAGAGGGAAACAAGTTACTTATATTATAACAGAAAAAGATATAAAAAGCATCGAGAAAACAATTATGGAAGACAGAATAGTCTGGAAAGTGAGAATAGGTACAGGATTAGCCTGGGACTTTTTTTTTGACGAACAAGGAAATGAAATAATTCTCAAGGAACAATTGTTTATAACATAGAGGAAAATGAGAAAATTGATATTGGTTTTGGTGCTATTATCGCCTTTAAGTGTAGTGTTGGGATCTGCAATAGTTGTTGATGAAACAAGAATAATCAGAGGAAGTTTTGATCTTGAATCTGATACTTTGATTTTTTCCCAGCACAACTTTGACTCAAAAATTCGATCCATTCTGAGTAATGCTTCAGGTAATAGCATAGATCCTGATCATTTAGTGCTGTCTTCATCTTATCTTGAAGACAAGTCAGATGACTTATCGATAATGAAATATGTCCAGAAATTTAAAGGTTTAAATATCCACTCAAGCAGGATAATTGTTGGAATAAAGGATGGAAAGGTAGTGACGCTCAAGTCAAACTATTATCCTGAAATAGATATTGACACTGAACCAACGCTCAGCAAAGAAGATATTATGGAGATCATAGAAAATGATATAGGTTTTCAATTAATCAGAAGTGGTTTAAAACCACTTGAAACCTTTAGCTTTGAAGAATTACAGGCAAATAAATCTGCTTTTGTCAGAAAAATATATACTTCAGAGAATGGAACCACTATAGAAGATATCTTGCTTGAGATTTATCCTGAATCCACAAGCACTGAAATTAAATATCATCTCGCTTATAAAGTAGAACTTGGATTGAATATATCCCCGCCTTCAAAGTGGGTATATATCATCGATGCAAATAATGGCGAAATACTGGAGAAATACAATAAGGTCGTCTTTACAACGCTGAGTGGACATGTTACAGGACGCATATATCCGGAGCATCCTAACCAGAGCCTTGAAGTAAAAAATTTCTGGAATGAGACACTCTATGATTTTACAGACCATTTAAGTAATATTTTCTGGTCTGGAAAAAACGATAACTTAGATAATTACATTTTCACTAAAAACCCTATCAATATTACAAATGTTTCCTCAGCAACTCTTGAATTCAAAACAAAGTTTTTTATGGAAAATGGACACGATTTTGGTTACGTTGTTCTTTCCACCGATGGGAGAAACTATTCTAATTTCGAAGAATACACAGGAATTAAAGGTGATTGGAGCACAATTAAAATAGATCTATCTTCTTTTATCGGACAGCAGATATGGATTGGCTTTCGATATATAACTGACAATGTTAATTCTGATAACGGCTGGTATATCGATGATATTGCCGTTCTTACAAACAATGGCAGTATTTTCAATGAATTTGCGGATAATTTTACAAATTGGAATGAAAATGGATTTTCAGTAATACAACAAGAAGTTGCAAGCACTCAGAAATTGGGGAAAACTGGGGCAGATGGTTTTTACAGTCTTTCTGGGCTGCAGGATAGCTTTACCCTTTCCACAGGGCTTGCAGGAGAATTTGTTGATGTTATTAACGAAACTGGAGTGAATGCAAACCATTATGCAATCATTACCACACCATCTACTCATGAAATAGAGTGGGAGAATGATGATACTTCTTATAAGAAAGAGCAATCCAATGTTTTCTATCATATCAACTTGGTCCACGACTTCTTCACCAAAGGAAGTCCGTTTAATATCAATGCAATGAACTATCTGACTCATGCATATGTGCAATATCCTGGTACATGCAATGCATTTTCTGACGGCACAAATGTATATTTCTCTGGTGCTGGAGGCGGTTGCGAGTCAGCTTCGCTGTTTAGTGATATTATCTATCACGAATATACCCACAATGTAATTGATCATATGTATACAAATAATGCACCAGTGCTACCTTATAGAGTCGAGAGCGGTGCATTTAACGAGGGATTAGCGGACTATTTTGCCAGTAGTATTAATGGCAATCCCTGTATAGCGGAAGGTTTGGATGGTGATTGTTTACGATATCTGAACAACACTTATCGATTCCCTGAAGACGTAGCTGGTGAGACGCATAAAGATGGTAGAATTGTATCGGGATCTTCATGGGATCTCAGAGAAATGTTAGGTTCTGATATATCGGATTCTCTTGTTATCAATGCTTTGAAACTTGAACCTTTTAATTTCTCCGAATACCTCGATGATATTATCGTTGCAGATGATAATAACGCAAACCTCGAAGATGGTACCCCACATCTTTTTGAAATCTGCACCGCTTTTTTTAAAAATCATGGGATTTTTTCTTCTTATTGCAACATGTACTATCGAAGTCCACTGACAGTAAATCTTTTGAAAAACCCAGGATTTGAGAGTGAAAGTGCCAATTGGACTGAATACAGCAATGAAGGACATCTAATTATCAAAAAGAATCCCATGGGAACTTATAGCGGAAATTGGCTCGCTTATATGGGTGATTACAACGATATGGACCAATACATTTTTCAGGATATTACAATCCCTTCAAGGATTGAAAAGGCGTATGTGCAATTCTGGTACTGGATTAGGTCAAAGGAAACAACAGAAGGATCTGCGAATGATATAATGAGAATTGAAGTAAGGAGACCTGATGATGATACGCTATTGAAGTCTCTTGGAACCCTGAGTAATCTTAATAAAAGCTATGGGTATAGCATAAGTGAACAGTATGATCTATCAGAGTTTAAAAATGAAACAATCAGGTTGAAGCTAACTACAACAACAGATCCTTTTGAGCCTACTGCTTTTTTGGTGGATGATATTGGCTTGATGGTTGTTTATGATACAATTCCACCTGATATTGATTATGTCCCTCCGACACCCGCGAATAATTCCAACTTGAGCCAGAATTCGATCATTGTGAACATAACGGCAAGCGAGATCGTGAACGCCTCAATACTTGAATGGGATGGAATAAATGAAACAATGGCAGGTTCAGGTATTAACTGGTACACGGAAAAAACGGGTCTTAATGATGGAAAATATGTCTACAAAGTCCGATGTAATGATAGTTCTGACAACTGGAATGAAAATGAAGCGAGAGTGGTGACTGTTGATACCAGACCGCCAATAATCACTGCTAATCCCACCGGTTACCCGGCAAATCAAATGGTGTCGAAGAATGGAGATACAATATTCTTCAATGTTACAATTATTGATCCTGTGAGCAATATAAGGAATGCCTCCGTTTCGGTGTCACAAATCAATAAAAGCCTGGATAGGATTGTTTTGGATCCCAACAACGGATTCTGGACAAATTCAAGCGTTATAATGAATGTATCGGATGGACAGTATTATTTGAATATAAGTGCATATGACTATGCAGGCAATGTAAACAATACCGAATACCTCGCAGTTATTGTGGATACTACCCCGCCGATAGTACATAGCAGCCAGGCTTTATATCAACGAAGAGATACAGCAAACAATCTCAGCATAATTGAGATCAACGTGTCTGCAAATGATCCTTTTGTTAATGGCATTTCGGCAGGGCTGAGAAATGCATCGGTAAATGCATCTATTATAAATACAACCGGTATAATTGAACTTGTTAATCTATCCGGATTCTGGAAAGGAATTGTCATATTCGATAAATACATAGCTGAAGGCAATTATTCAATGAATGTGACGGTCTATGATAATGCTGGGAATATAAATGATAGTATGAAAGTCTTTCTATCTAAAGACAGCACTCCGCCATCACCGACCGAGGTCTCATTAATAGGTCTTCCACAGGAATCTCAAATCAGCGATAGTGCTGGAGCGATAAGAACATTCAGCATCACTGCGAACCAGACCGTGAATGTTACCTGGTATATCAATGGAACAGAGGTTAAGTCCGGTGAAAAAGGCGTTACAAGTGCATATACCAATACCAGCGCAGCTCAGGGTACATGGATCGTGAACGCAACAGCGACCAATGCCAACGACACCGTTTCAAAAGAATGGAAATGGATTGTGAACCCGCCACTAATTATTACAATAACTTCTCCGGACAATAATAGTGAAAATATAAATGGAGATATAATTGTAACTGTGAACCTTAATAGAGACGGCACTGCTCTTCTTAATTGGAATGGTGCAAACGAATCTATGATTAAAGCTGGAACAAGCTTCTATAAGAATAAGACCGGATTGCCTAGCGGAAATTACAGTTTTCAGATATATGCGAATGATTCAAACGGTGTAATCAACGCATCAGAAACAAGAATAGTAACAGTCAACAAAACATTAATTGATAATACGATCGGAAACTTCATTAACACTTCAAATTTTATTGTTAATTCAACACTGGAAATAGCATCCCCCAGCAGAAATACAACACTTGTGATCTCGAATGGCACTAACGCATCTATCGCAGGTGCGCCATTGACGTGGATCTCAATAGAATCCACAACCAAAATAAATTCAACATTCACGGCAAGTCTGGCCAGCAATGATAAATTTGTGGGTGAGAATGTAACTCTTGGCCCATCCGGAGCAGTATTTAATCCATCAATAAGGATACGATTCAATTATACTGATGCTCAGCTTACAGCAGCGCAAATAACTGCATCTCAACTGAGGGTTAAGTTCTACGACACTACCACGAATACGTGGGTTGAACAGACACCGTACAACCTCAATGAAACAGGTAAATACATAACTATAAACGCGAGTCACTTCAGCACCTTTGTCCTGCTCGGGACGAAGAGTCCAACAACTTCCAATCCACCCCCCGGCAGTGGTAGCGGCGGAGGCGGTGGAGGAGGAGGCGGTGGAGCTTCCGGTGAAAATTACACCAACATCGAAGTGATCGAGAAATATGATTTGTGGATATCAAAGGATGCTCTTACATCCTATAGATTCAATCACGCGAAGAATCCCATAATGTTCGTCAATATAACGGGAAACGCCAGCTACGGTATAATCACGACATCGGTAGAAGTATTGAAAAATATCTCAAGTCTCGTGAAGACAAGGCCGGAGGGGCTCGTATATAGGAATGTCAATATCTGGGTGGGAACTTCGGGTTTTGCTACCCTAAAGAACATCAAGGAAGCCAGTATAATGTTTAGGGTTGATACTTCATGGATATCCCTCAACAACCTTAGCAGTAGCGATATTAAATTGCTCAAGTGGGATGGCAGCCAATGGATGACGCTTGATACAAAAGTAAATGAAAAGGACGGCACAAATACATACTTTGAGGGAAGAACCGACAACTTCTCGGAATTCGCAATAACCGGGATAAAAGCTCAAGGCGGTCCTTCAGCAGGAGGGCCGTCGAATGAGGCAGAGATAAAACCAACCGGAACACATGTAGCAGCGACGAATACACCAACTACAACAACAAATCCGAAACAAAAGGCCCCGGGATTTCAGATTGTTACTGTGATAGCAGCGCTTTCGACGTTCTATATATTCCAGAGAAAGAGAAGTTCAGAACGCAAGTTGAAAGTAAGGAATCTCAAAAGTTGATTACCAAAGGGTACATTGGACGTTACGATTTTAAAAGATTCCTCGAAAAAGTATTATATGGATGATCATTTAAATCGATTTTCCAGAATTTGCCATCATCATCAACTGAGCTTGGACACACGGACAAAGCGCAGAATCAACGAGGATAGCGTGGGAGTCGTAGCTAATGGACTCGGGATGGTCTATCAGTCGATTCCAGGCTCTTTCAGCATTCAGAAGGGCATTAAGAGGAGAGGGACTTCCGCTTTGATCAGCTGCTGATACTTTACCTTCTGCCTCATTATTTACATCCTCTTCCTGGATTCCTTTTTGTGCCGTCTTACCGTTGCAAATAAGCCATTTTTTAACTACTCCCAAAACATTTTTTAACCACTTCTTAACCACTTCCAAGGTTTGGAATTGTTTTTGATGATATAAAAATCTTTCGAAAAAATAATGCTCATTAAAATTGAATGGCAACCACTTTTGATTAAATGTTATTATGTGATATAATTGCTCACATTATTTTATAATACAACCTGAACATCGGAGCTTTTGGTCACTATAATCTGAAATTGACCCCCTGAAAAACGCATTCTATCAGACGACCACTATTGTTTTTACGCATCGAAAGATTTATATGCTGAAGAATTTGAAGTTCAAAAAAGTATATCAAAGGCTATCGGTAGAGATGATAAAGATACATCAATGGCAATATTGATCCTTTCAATAAATCAGTTATTGGGTCGAAAATCCCTGACAAAAATTGGAGA
>JAGFND010000113.1 GCA_021409285.1 Candidatus Methanoperedens sp.
AAATTCTTCATATCCACCAGCTCCACCGCAATCCTCGGGGGGACATGTGCGTTTGCCTTTGATGCATATCGGGTATTGCATATCCGGTTCCAGCGAAAGGATTTTTTCAATCAGGATTTTATGTTGCCAGTAATCTCCAAAATCATATATATAGGTAAACTTGGTCTTTTCTTCGGAAACTACCTGACTCAATCTTACATTTTTCTCATTTTCAAACATAGTCTCTTTATCAGGTACACCATAAGATACCCCATCAATAATGAATTCGTGAAGATGGTAATCACTCCATCCCATGATTATCTGAAGTATCCTGTGAAGTTTGCCCAGTGTTATATTGTTTCTAACTTGAATCCTTCTCCATATCGGTGGACTGATATCCTCCAGTTTTACCTTCATCTGGTAAACGTTAACATTTGCAGGCTGCTTTATTTTGGTCATATCCATTTCTCTTTATTAAATAATAATTTGTCTCTGCTTATTAAAACTTTACTCACACTGGTGAATGGACATTATCGTTAGTCTATATCAAGAAGTGGACAGTTATGCATAGAAGTAGAAAAACCGTTAATCAGTGTACAATTATGGCAGTTGGTATTGCACCTAATTGGCAAAACCGTGTATTCTTCTTACCGGCGCGCGTGACTCCAGCATACTTTCCGCTGCTATGAATCTTTCAACATGGGCGCCACGGATTCCGCTCATCTTCGTGGCGCGGTGATAGCAAACAATAAACATCCCGGATACAGTAATCCCCGCAGGATGATCTTTTTCGAATTGCAAAGAGTCCTGTTCCATCAATTTGGGCGCGCATAGTCTATCGAACCCACCAGCTTCTGTTCATCTCTCGCGGAGCGCCTCCACCCATTTCTAACGGAGTTCGTACATGACAAGGCGCCGTGTGACCTCAATTCACTAAGGATGCGGTCTTCCATATAAACCGGCGCATCAAACACAATAACGATCAAATCACGGCGCGACACCAGAACAAGATCCATCTAATGATTTGCCTCAGCGCTCACTTCGTTCACACATCGGCACGGATGCTCTCAAAGCCGACGCCAAACGCCCAACAAGGGGAAGGGAGTGAAGGGGAATTTTTCATACGTAGAATTTAGATTTCATCCTTAAAACTTAAAACTCCAATCATTACTTCTGGGATGTGTAATCAACAGCATTGTTCAGGACATTGAAATATACAATGTACCGACATTTCACCCTGTAGAGGAACTAATGGGGGAGTAAAGTTGACTGTAATAATTTCAAGAAAAAGTTCTTTTAAAATATAATAACAGATACAGCGACAGGTATAAATACATGTACATAATGATTAATAATTATAATCTATTGAAGGTCATAGTTGTTAAAGGGAAAAGGGAGGATTATTGCAATACCTCCCATTTGAGAAATTAATTAGTGGGAAATTAGATAAAAAATAAGAGGCGATTTAAATGGACAAAGTAGTACATTTCCATATGCCCGTAGATGATATGGAAAGAGCAAGGAGATTCTATATGAATATATTTGGTTGGGATTTTCAAGGGACAGGTTATCCTGAATATCAACTGGCAACAACAGTAGACACAGATGAGAATGACATCCCAAAAGAACCTGGAGCGATAAACGGCTCTTTGTATACGAGAGAATCTCCTGAAGAATATCCAGAAATAACCATAGAAGTTTCTTCTATAGAAGATTATCTAAAAAAGATAGAAAAATCCGGAGGTAAGATTATCACTTCAAAGACTCCTGTAAAAGATTTAGGCTTTTATGCAGAGTTCCGTGATACAGAGAATAATATAGTTGGTCTTTGGCAAGAACCAACATAGAGAGTTAAAAATATGAAGAATGATATTCCAAAAAAAGGAGCGATTGTTCTATAAAAAGACTACTCAGAAAAAGCGTCTCGGCAAGATAATAGACGAAATTGGACTGGATAATTTCAAAAAAGAGGTTCTATAATTATTTGAAAGGAGGTGATATTTTGTGTGTTTAGCAGATTCATCAACAAATATAGATATTGACTCTATAGAGATAGGGGAAAAATATCAGTGTATAAATTGTAATACCAAATTTAGAGGAATAGGTAAAAAAGTACGTTGTCCTGCATGCGATTCGAATCAGATTAAAAAAGATTCAGATTGATTTGATCGGAATAATGCGTAACTGCGTACCCAGAAAGTGAATAATTAAAGAGGTAAAAATATGTCAAAAGCAGTAGTAATATATCTCAGCACGTCAGGTAATACCAAAGTGATGGCAGATGCAATCGCAGAAGGTCTTATGTCAAGAAATGTAAGTGTAACGACCATGAATTTCCATGAAGCAAGAATAGAAGAAATCAAGGCTGCAGACGCAATCGCAATAGGTTCTTCAACCTTCCACTATAAAATGCTCCCGCCCATGGAAAAATTCATAGAGAGTCTTGAAAGGGCAAATGTTACAGGTAAATTAGGTGTAGCATTTGGTTCTTATGGGTGGAGTGGAGAGGCACCAATAAATATTGCAGAAAAAATGCGCAAACTTGGCATGGAGGTAATTGACCCTGTATTACGTATCCAATATCAACCTACAGAAAAAGATCTTGAAGAATGTAAAAGACTTGGTAAAGATCTAGCAAGCAAGATAAAAAAGACCGCTGAAACTCATAAAGAAGGAGGTCCAAAGGCAAAAGGTACACCTCTAGAAGATGTTAAAATGGGCGAAGGAGGGCATTGAGATAAAGAGCAATCAAAAAATTCTTTTCGATAGGGAATAAGACGACTATAAACCCTATCCAATGTTTTTTGGCACTAAATGTGAATAAGAGACAAAGAAAAGGCGAATTATATTATTATATAGACCATTATGATATGTTTGTCGTTGGAGCATCAGCGCGGGGGCTTCGCGAGTTCGGTGCTGCGGCATCTCACCCCCGCAGGACGACCAGATCACGCAGAAACGGGCTGGGAATTTATATCGTTTCATATTACAATAGTACTACATATATAATATGAGCACATCTTAAGCAGCATGGCTCCGCGCAATCAATAAAATGTGGGTCATTTGCTGTCCCCACAGATCACTTCTATAGTTTCCGATCGCGGAGCCACATCCCCCATGAATCCTCTGATCATCCGGCGCGCCGTCTGAGAGCCATACTCAAGAATAGCTGTTTTTTATCTAATGTTCTTCCTGATAATCAATCAGTTCAAGTTTCTATCTGATACTTAAAAGATACCAGTTTCAGTTTCCGCTCCTTGGATCGGCGAATCTTCCCATAAATAATATCGTTCCAGTATGCTTGTCCATGATGAAGAACAAGAATGGGTGGTCTGCACGAAATTCTGGGGGAATCTCAATTGCTGTAATGCCAACGACGACGGCCGTCGCCGCTGCAGCTTCGGTTCCCGTTTCATTCACATTTATAAAAGCTTTGTGAAAGACATCAGAGATGTACAATCCTTCAGTTGAATTGATCCCGGAAAAATCAGCGACTTGTGGGTCAAATGCGCTTTTCATTCCGAGCCCCTTTAGCAAGTCTCCCATTTCTTTGGACTTGGTCATGCTGAACTTGGGAAGCCAAACCTGGACTGGCTGGTGTACAAGCTGTGCGCGAATATCTGATATTTTGTTGGATGAAAGCCCTGCTTCAACTTCGGAAAGGCTGTGATTTGGATTTGGCAACAAGATAAGCATCGATAGGTTATCTCCCTGATAATCCATTTCAAGAGCCTTTAATTCATTTTCAGAGTAGTAAGACGCGTTCTCCGACTTGGAAAGGTGCATCATTGGAACGCTCACGTTCTTGGATTGTGAAATAAAAAAAGTAGCGTTTTGGGTGTCGCTTTTGTTAAATTGTTGAGCCCAGTTTCCCTTAAAGTAGATAGCGTCTACAATAACCAATCGTGTGTAAGAATCTAGTCCGCCCTGTGGAATCAAGTCAAGAATTTTGTTATTAGTTTTGCCTGCAACCCACCCGTTGATGTTCGTTCGTTCTCCATCGGGATTTTTGGTGAAATCTGCCTGCTGAGCCAATGCGTAGTAATAAGTTGAAAGCGCGCTTGAAAATTCTCGCTTGACAGAAAAGGTCTTTTCAATCCAAATCGCATTTGCGATAGAAAGATTGTAACCGGCGTTCTTTTCGTTTAGACTGTTCAATAGTTTTTCGAAACCTTGGCGGTTGGCAGATGAATCGTTAGAAAGCTCCAAAACATCGCGCATCTCTTCCAAGGTCTTGCCGCCCGCGCCCTCTGCTGTCATTGACAAAGCGGTATGGACTGAGAAGGGTGAAAAGAACAGATTGCCTGATTCGTTGTTCAATACTGAATATGTTTTTAACGCGAAATCGTTGATACTATTGGTAATGGAAACATTAGCGCTTGAAGATTGTATTGGTGTAGTTGCCGTTGCAATTGGTGTTGCTGAAACTGTTGGAATGGCTGTTACTGTTGGCGTCGCTGTTGTTATTGGTGTTGGTGTTGGCATACCTCCCTGTTTCCCTGCACACCCTGAAAAGAGAACGACCAGCCCAATAACAGCTATAAGGATAATCGATTTAAATTGTCCCATATTAAAAGTTTAATTCGCATATTATCAGATAAAATATTGCATACGCATAACAAATTCTAAATAAAATTATTGGGGGTGATTTATTATGGATACAGAAGAAATGTTTAATCTGAAAAGCAGGACCATATATCTGGCCGAAGCGATTGAGAACACGAAGGCAATGATCGAGGCCAACAGGGCCATGACCGAAGCGCTGAGTCGGAAGCTTGAGATCAACGAGAGACGAATAGGTGAGATCAACCAAATACTCAATTGTTAATTTTTTTGTTACCGACCCACCTCAAACAACAGACAGCCGGGCGCGCCCCGAAATGCAGGGCGTTAAAGCAGCCCGGGTGTTTTGCCTCGCAGGGGCGGCGCGCCGTCTGTTGACGGCGGGAATTTCTGTAACTATAGGCAGTCTGGGTTTTGTGAACATATACCCGTCGTGTTTTCTTATGTTATACATCAAGTGACCTGTCGCTTCGCTCCGTGCGGGACGCCTGCAGTTGCAGGCTTTCGGGCTGTTGCCCTCACCCACACTATTTCTGCTCCGGTTTATCGCCGCAGGCGCTTTGGAGATGTGCTTCCCTGTTTATGTATGGGGAACTGACCATGAATCAAATGATTCATGGATAAATATGAAAAAATACGTTCTTTCATACGAAATATAAACACATATCCCTATCTTGCGGCTGAAGCTCAATCCTAAAAACTGATGTTCTTGAAAATCAAATCATTTTAACAGATTTACAGCTAATCCAAATCTTCCCTCAACTGCGCCGCTTTCGTAAAGAAGCTATCCGTGGAATAATGAAGCATCAGGCTGGACGCGATCATCCCTGCAGCAAAGATCGAAGTGAAAATCGCTATCTGTATGGATGCAGCTTCCATCGGGTCAGCGCCGCCAAGCAGCATGCCAGTCATCACTCCTGGTATCCACACAATGCCAAGGTTTTTCATATTGTCTATGGAGGGTATCAAAGCTGAAAGAATGCCCTGCTTGAGGCATGATGCTGCTGCAAGCTCAGGTTTGGCGCCCAGGGCAAGATACGCTTCAACTTCAGACCGCCTGTTCTTTATCTCACCTTTATACCGGTCTATAGCAAGCGAACTCACGTTCATGGCATTGCCAATAAGGATGCTGCCTGTAGGAACAATATATCTTGCTTCCAGGGGGAAGATTCCCATCAGGAAAAAAAGGGATAAGTAACAATAAAGACGCGGCAGCTATCGAAACTATAGCGACTGACAGACCCCTCTCAAGCTTTCCCGATCTTGAATAGGTGGTATGTCCTGCTATTGCAGCCATAAAAGCAAGCACGAGGAAACTCCAGAAAAGAGGTTTCTCGAATAATATCAGGATGATGGAGGCAAGTATCAGTATCTGTACCAGGGCTCTTGTACCTGCCAGTAATATTTCCTTTCCTATGCCAAATCTCTGAGCATAAGCTGCTGACAGTACCACAAGAAAAACCGTAAGAGCAAGCGCAAGAACCTCAAGCATGATAATCCTCCAGCCTGCCACCCCTGAGGATCAATCTCCTTCCTCCTATCCTTTCAACCTGTTCTTTCTCATGGGTGACCCAGAGTATGGTCAGATCCCGTTCCTTTTGCAAACCCAACAGCAGCTTCTCGATCTTCTCAGCGGATATTGCATCAAGAGACGAAGTTGGTTCATCAAGAAGGAGTATCCCTGGCTGGTTTGCAATTGCTCTTGCAATGCATACCCTTTGTTTCTCTCCGATTGAGAGTTGTCCGGCATCAGCATCAAACAAATCCTCAGGTATGCCGGCATCCCTGGAAAGAGTTTCAATTCCCGTATTTCCTCCCCATAATTTTATGCCGAAAACAAGGTTATCCCGTACACTTCCTTTGAAAGTAACAGGCACCTGGAAAACCATACCGATCTTTCGCCTCAGTTCCATGGGAACATGGCTCCTGATATCATTGCCGTTAAATAGGATGATTCCGGAATCGATCTCGGAGAGCCTGTTGATCAAACGAAGAAGAGTTGACTTTCCAGAACCTGAAGCTCCCATGATAGTGACAAGTTCACCTTTATTGACTTTAAGATCAAGGCTCCCTAATATCTGTGCTCTGACTCTGGTATTATTTACCTTGCGAAATACTGCTTTTGATACATTTTTCAACTCAAGGTGAACATGATTCATCTATCCTGAAATGTTTTACACTTCCATAAACAATGCTATCTTTGTTCAATGCTGTTTGATGATGACTTTAAGATCACTACCAGATTCCTCGATACTGACTACTTCATGCCAGTGTTCCCTGATCCTTTAGGGAATTGTATTTCTTGATGTCCAGACGGGAAAAAGCTGATCTATTTTTATATTCTCTTTTTATTTTAATTACTTATTCATGATGCGATCAACACGCAGCAGGTGAATTTTAAATAAAATTGGTTTTGGTGAGTTATAAAACTCAATAGCGCAAGCAATCGCAGGGAGGTCGAATCCCGCGAGTGCCAAAAGTGCGCTTTACCGCCTTATTCGGAGGCAGTACCTATGAATACAGAATCAAAACCACTTAAAACATTCGCTCTTTCAGAGCGGGAAAAGATCAGAGAACATTTCACCAAGCGAGCCAGGGAAGCGCCTATCGTCAGCCCTCTGGATCCATCGTCGATGGAAGCATGGTGGGATTATGTCGATGAGATGAGGGAAATCGAACAGCAGTTGCGGGAAGCTGGTGAGCAGCTATGAGCTATACACGATACAGCTGGGTCGGCAACAGGATTGCTGAGGAAGATATGGCGGCCCTGTATAAGAGAAAGAAAGCCACAAGAAAAACTATCACAGCGATGGTGGCTGAAGCTGTCAGTCAATATGTCAGAGAGGTGGGGAAATGATCCCATTTCTTTGATGTATCGCCGCAGGCGCTTTCAAGATTCTCTTTTTTTCTTTTTTTCGGTTCCTTCACGGTTTTTCTGCAATTCCACCGGACGAGCGCTGGGCTTCACTCAGACCCTTATCAGCATGTGTTGCGCCATCTGCGGATGGGTAGCGCGCCGCTGTTGCGGCGGGAGCAGTGGACGCCTCATTTTTAAATAAAGTTGGTTTTGGTGAGTTAAAAAACTCAAAAACGCAAGCGATCACAGGATTCGCAGTCCTGCGTTCGCCAGATGAGGCATGTATGTTTCCCTTTGTAAAAACCTACACGAGCGTAGCTTACGCTGAACCGCAAGAAGAACTTTTCGACCAATTCGGTGATGTCTATCAAGCATCCTGGTCAGATATACAGCACTGCAGCCCTTTGCATGAAGCAAAAACTCCGGCTTTGTGGCAAGTAAAGAGAGTCAGAGCAATTACTCTGGCAGGAGGAAATCCTTCATCGTTTATTATTCGACAGACTGGCTCAGAAATTCAATATCGTCTTTACATGCTTTCCTATAAGATCCTGGGAATAGACCGGCCTGCTATTAGACGATGGCGTCCTCTATCGGATGAAAAACGCAATGAGATTATTTCTGACTATGCTGCAGGAATGTCTATCAAGGGTATCGTCACGAAATACGACATTGCAGATTCTCAAATATATCA
>JAGFND010000114.1 GCA_021409285.1 Candidatus Methanoperedens sp.
AAGAAATTTGCAATACTCTTGAGATGAGTGAATTTCTGGTAAAGGAATATATCGTAATAATTGAGGAACATAATAAAAAGGAGGAAAAAGTTAATGCTAATGGAATTGTGTAAAAAGTGGGACGTCAAATGTCGTCATTTGCATATGAAGGTTTATGTGATATGAATCTCAAAATTTTCATTACATTCTTTTATAAATTTTTTCTTAACATTTTTCCTACCCTTTGAACAGCAGAATATAATGTTATATATATATATATATTATACATTGTATTTATTTGCAGTAAAATTCAAATGTGATAATAACCATTATAACCATATGATTAATAATAAATGTGAGTTGTGAGGGACAAAAGAATGTCCCTATGCACCTTTTTTCAAAGGGGAGTGTGATGATAGCATGTTGGAGGTATTGATTGCGATCGCTTTCCCGATGATGCAGCTGTCGAACAATCAATACGGATCAGAGAGTCGAAAAATAATGGCTAACTTACTTTTGATTAAGACCTAAAATTTCGTTGTAGTGTTTTTATTTGAAGAATCTATGAAACTTACTAAATTTATTTGCGTGAAAACAATGTCTAAAAATTTTCATCGCTAACAGTAGTCAAGGTAATAAAAAAATCCCTTGACTAAAAGGAGAAAATAATGAAATCAAGAATAATGGCAATATTGACGATTATGTTTTTGGCATTTATACCATTAATGGCTTCGGCCATTGAATATCCAACAATACATGCTTTTGTTACCGATAATGCGAACATTATAAGTTCGGATTATGAACAAAAAATAACAAGACTTGCGCAGGAAATCCATAAAAATACAACAGTAGAGGTAGCGGTTCTTACAATCGATACGCTTAACGGCGATACTATTGAGGATTATGCTGTTAAAACCTTTGAGAAAAACGGAATAGGAAAGAACGATAAGGATAATGGACTCTTAATTATTGTTGCAAAACAAGAAAGGGAATATCGTTTTGAAGTTGGTTATGGGCTTGAAGGAACAATCCCAGATTCCATGAAAGTCACTATCGGTGATAGAATAATAGTCCCAAATTTCAAGAATGGAGATTATGGAAAAGGAATTTATGAATCCATGCTTGTTATAAACGGACTCGTAACAAAAAATCCAGAAGTAGTATCAAAATATAGTTCAAATTCTACATCAACGACTAACGATCCCATTGGATTTGCAATTTTCTTCACTGCAATTATAATTGTAATAATAGTTATAAGAAAGAGTAATGGTGGCAGAGGCGGAGGAGGTCATTCTGGTGGATCATCTGGTGGAAGTTATTCAGGTGGCAGTAGTCATTCGAGTGATGGATATTCTGGTGGTGGGGGAAGTTCAGGCGGCGGCGGTTTCGGTGGTAAATATTAAGAATTTAATTAAGGAGAAAATAAAATGTTATCATACAGAATACGAGAATTAGAAGAAGAGATAGAAACTCTTGAGAAAAAACAAAAAGATTGTACATATAGATCTACAGAATGGCAAATACTCGAAAATCAAATTGAAGAAAAGAAAAATGAGATAGCAAAACTAAAGAGACGTGAAAGAGAGGCAGAAGAGGTAACACACAGAATATCTTCGTCATCAATGTTTGGTATGGGAGGATTTGGTTTCCATACTGGAAGTGGCGGTTTCGGAGGTAAATTTTAATCATGAATGGAACATTAAAAGTCATAATAGCAATATTTGCTATATTATCAATAATAGGAGTATTAGGTATATTAGTAAGTATAGGAACTTATAATGGCCTTGTATCAGCAGACCAGGATGTTCAAACACAATGGGCAATAGTTGAATCCAAATATCAGCGAAGAGTTGATTTGATTCCCAACATGGTCGAAGTCGTAAAAGGCATCACCAAACAGGAGCAAGCAGTATTCATTGAGGTTGCAAAAGCACGATCACAGTGGTCAAACGCTAAAAGTCCAGAAGACAAGTTAGCAGCTGCCAGCGGAATAGATAGTGCAATATCAAGATTGCTTATGGTACAGGAGAATTACCCACAACTCAAAAGCAACGAAAACTTCTTAGCCCTGCAAGCAGAACTATCTGGAACAGAAAATCGTATATCTGTTGAAAGAGATAGATATAATGAAAAGGTAAGAGACTATAACCTGAAAGTGAGATCATTCCCATCGTCAATATTTGCGGGAATGTTTGGTTTTAAGGAAAAAGCCTTTTACAAAGCCGATGCAGGAAGCGAGAATGCTCCCAAAGTAAATTTCAGTAATTGATTTTTAAAAATCAATTCTCCTGACATCGAAATCATGATCGACATAATAGTTGATGAGGAAAAGTGCACAGGTTGCAGTGAGTGTATGAGGGTTTGTCCAAAAGGCCCGAGGATCTTCAGAATAGTCGAGAAACATGGCAGGAACGTCGCGGAAGTGATGGATAAGAGTTTCTGCATCGGGTGCACGACATGCATTGCGGCCTGCAGGCCAAAAGCGATAAGGCTGGAACGCGGGTGGTAACATTGAAGATATTTACTTATTTCGCCTGTTCACGCGTCCTCAGTCTCTCTCCTTCCTCTTTCCCCGGGATCCTGAGCACAAAACATCCGTGGCATGGCTTGACATACGGCATAATAATAAAATCGCCATCCACAGCAATAGGGATAGGCGGCACTCCTATCAGGTAATTATCAAATATCTTGAAACCTGCTTCCACGTAATATATCTCTTTGAAGTTGCTTTTTATAAAAACAGCGCATTCTTTAAAAGAGCTGTTAGGCAGCAGTATTTCATAGTTCATCTCGTCAACGCAGCCCATGACTTCACCCCGTCAATATGTGCCCGAAGAGATGTCGGGTTATGCACAGCTTTTGCAGCAATAATAATTGAATCGCCGCTTGCCTCAATAAGAGGTTCGATCTCTTTTCCAAAAATGACAGCCACCGTCTTTCCTTTAGAAAGTGATTTGACAGTAGCCAGGTAAGATATCCCGCTATCGCTGTGAATGAATACGAAGCAAAGATCAAAATCAAGTTTTTTTTCGGCCAATTGGCCTATGCACCTGTCAAGGTCCATCACTTTTCTTATATAATGTTTTTCAGGGTCTGAGTTTAGAAGAAGGCTGATCGCAGCTTTATTTCCTGCCGCAATAACCTCAAAACTTTCGATGTTCAATTTATTTGCGATATACAGGGCTACTGCTGTCTGGACTGGAAGTTCAGGGCAGCCCATCATTAGAAGTGCTTTCAATTCAATTCCTCTTTTCTTTTGATCTATTATAATATTCAATACGCTCTTTCAGAACACAATGTCCGCCTCTTATGCCGCCAATGGGGTTTTTTGGGACACCCATCGAGTTCATGCAGCGCGCCATCACAGCAGCTCCGCGGGCAAGCCCATCGTCCACAAAAACTACTTTGTCATATGGATCCGTGAAAATCCCCAGTTTTTCGATGCTTTTCATTATCAGATATGGTTTGCATCCTGTAATGGCCGCTCTTCCCGTCAATCCGATGGATGTTTTTTCAGTAACAAGATGGTCATCTATACTGAGTTTAAGGATGCGCTCAACCATCCTTGCCGATACAAGATCCAGAGTCGCGAACATTGTCTTTAAACCATTTTTCGTATATATTTCTGCTCCGATATCGATCAGTTCAGGCATAAGACTTCCGTTCTCGCCCACATCGCATCCGATAAGTGCAACACCGATCTCTTTTGCGGCAGAAGGATCAACAGGAACGCTTCCATACCTTTTACTGTCCTCTGGTACAATTTCAATAGAGATCATGGAATGTATCTTATCTGCATATTTCTTGATGGTCCCACTTTTGGTAAGCCAGATCATACGCTCCTTTTTATCGCTGAAAAGGTCAAGTGCTGCACCGAATCTTTTATCCACAAGTCCTGTTCCTTTTATGATAGTATCAGGGATCGCACCTGCAAATCCGCAAAGATTGCCTGTTGTTCTGGCGTAAGGGAGGTCATCTGAGGTTATGCGTCCTTTGAGCGTCGTCCCGAAGTCCATGGAAAAAACAGGGTTCCTGAAATCAACACCTGTCCATTTTGCACCTTCTTTAATGCCGGCTGTTGCAAGTTCTCCTTCCATCTCGTTTGCCACGATCTCAACCCCTGTTGAACCCACTGGCGGGAGAACACCCCCCACCGCACCTGTGAATATGATCCTGTCAATAAGAGTATTTTCTTTGAACCTGGCAGGTATGTTATCTATCGACATTGCAGGCACCATTTTCTTTGGCGGGATGCCGGCAAGCAGACAACCATCAGCAAGCGCTTTTATGAATTCTCCGACCTCATGCGGCGATGAGAATCCAGCTACGACGCCGGTTGACCTGACAGCAAAATCAAGATCCGTTGTTATATCAAGATTTACTGCATAATGGGCTTCGACCAGGGTATCACGGACAAGTTCAGCAATAGATTCTCTTGTCAGTGAAACTCCGCTCAATGTAGTTCCGAATATCCTTTCATTGGGTTTGGGCTTCCTGACATCGCGTGTCATTTTCACGGTCTTGTTCAAAATCCGTGTCTTACCATCTTTCATATTTGTTGCTGTCAATATGCATTTTGTTGTTGTGTTCCCGACTTCGATGGAAGCAACTATGAAAAAAGGGATTACTTCAGCCATCCTTACATCTCCTCTTAATTCAGCGGGACGAATGGTCTGGCTTTCCGCTATCTTTGGTCTCTTGCCCAAAAAGCAATTCAATATCAAACTGAGAGGGTTTTCCATGTTCGCGTCATATCATATGTTGAAACTATTAATCTAAATACTTTTAAACATAATAAAAAATGCTATTTAAAATATCTGTTTTTACAAATTAATGATGCATACTTTAATAACACAAATATCTTATGTAGAAAATGAAGTCATGACTTTAAGTCATGACAAACAACTATTATTAAATATATCTAAAGTATAAAAAAGAGATAATATGAAACTAAAATATATTTGTCTAATGTCAATATTATTAATATTGACAACAGGAATGGCTATGGCAATTCCAGGAAATACCGCTCCAGAAAAAATAGATAAGACATTGGATGAAAAATTCCTTGATGTGGCAACAGATGTCCCAGGATTCGGAGGAATGTTCGTTGATGGAGATACATTGAAAGTGTACTTATCGAATCCTTCACAAAAACCCGCTGCTGAGACTGTAATTGCATCAATATTTGGAAGAGAGCGTGTAAAGAATGTCCAGATCTTGAAAGGAAAATATGGTTTCTCTCAACTCAAAGAGTGGAATAATCGTGCAGGGGAACTATTAAACACGCAAGGAACTGTCTATACTGATGTAGATGAGAAAGAAAACAGGTTGAAGATCGGTGTAGATGATTCAGACTTTAAAGCAGTTGAAAAGAGATTGGATCAACTGGGTATTCCTCGCGAGGCAGTCATTATAGAAAAGGCTGATCCTATCGAATATAAATCAACACTTCGGGATAATATAAGGCCAATCCAAGGAGGATTACAGATAGCATTTTCAAATTATCTCTGCTCAGAAGGTTTCAATGGTGTAAGTAATAAAATTGCAGGTTTTGTAACCGCATCTCATTGTACAAATAAACAGGGAGGAGTTGAGGGTACCAAATATTATCAAAATTATGTGGCTCCTGGTAATCTTATAGGCACAGAGATTTTGGATCCCTATTATACTAATTCCAAATGCCAGGCTTACAGAATAAAAGGAAAAGTTTGCCGGTATAGTGATAGCGAATTTTCAAGCCTTGCATCAGGAGTTACTCAATATTTAGGACTCATAGAAAAAACTGACGGTGTAAATACAGGCTCACTTACGATTGCAAGTAGTTTCAGAATAACAAGTGAAGGACCGTCAAAGGTAGGTCAGACCGTCAATAAGGTTGGAAGAACTACAGGGTGGAGCCAGGGAACTGTTACAGGTACATGTGTGAACGTGGGAGTTTCAGGGACGAATATAGTACAACTATGTCAGGATATGGTAACTGCAAATGTTGGCCCAGGAGATAGCGGATCACCTGTAATCTATAAAAATCCTTCCACGGATGATGTAGAATTGAGAGGTATTCTCTGGGGAGGAAATTCGGCAGGAACACTATTTGTCTACAGTCCTATAGCTAATATCCAAAGATCTGATGAATTGGGACTTATAACTACCTGCGCCACAGGATTTAGTTGCTAAAGTTAAGAAAGAAAAAGAAAAATGCATGTTTTGGCCGCCGGTATCAGGCTAAAGGGCATATCTGCATAGAAAGAAGGTCGATCCTTCCTTCCCTTCTTTTTTTTGGTCTTTTTAGAAAGTATTATTATCAAACCCATATTCTTAAGGGTGAGGAATAACATTGGTCATTTCTGCATTCACACTCGAAAACATCCCGCTGATCAAGCCTGGTTCTGATATAGCAAAGCTCATAGTTGAAAGAACTGAACTGAAGAAGCATGACATCGTTATCATTTCATCCACCATCGTATCAAAATCGGAGAACAGGATCCGTTCATTGAAAGATGTGAATGTAACAGAGAAAGCTCGAACCCTAACAGCACGCAATGGAAATGACCCCAGGTTTGTGCAGGCTGTTCTTGACGAAAGCGTAGAGATATTGCTTGAAGTGCCGTTCCTGCTTGTGCGCACACGGACAGGGAGCATCTGCGTGAACGCGGGGATCGATCATTCAAACGTGGAAGGTGCTGACAATATCATTTCACTTCCTGAATCACCTGACGGGAGTGCAAAAAAAATAAAAGATGATCTCTTCAAATTGACCGGAAAGAAAGTGAGTGTCATTATTACGGACACGAATGGCCGGGCATTCAGAATTGGCCAATCGGGGATCGCCATCGGGATAGCCGGTATCAGAGCCACAAAGGATTGGCGCGGGACAAAAGACCTTTTTGGAAGAGTGCTTGAAGTAAAGAACGAAGCCATCGTGGATGAGATCGCAGGGTTCGCAAATATTCTCCTGGGTGAAGGAAATGGTGGAACACCCATCGCGATAATCAGCGGTCTTGACTATTATTGCGAATGCTATGGCATAGGGGATATGAATCGGCCCGAAGAAGAAGATGTCATACGTGCGGCATTGATCAGATCTCGGTCAGCTTGAACTGCTTTGTATCTTTTTTCACTTCAAATATTTCTCTTGCCACAGCACCAACTTTTTCCCTGTATTGATCAGGCGTGAATACTCCGAGCCGCCACATATCAAGCTCTGCTTTTTCAAGTGAAGCTACAATGTTTGAGGCCTTATCGATGGGAATCATTTTCCCGTTGATAAGAATGTTTGCTTTCATTTCAATTATCTCAGGTTTTTCAGGAATATCCACGATCACATCTTCGGGGGCAATGCCTGAGGCTTCAGCGATCTCTATTTCGAGGCGTTTTATCCTTTTCCTGGCATTTGATATATCAATATCTATGGAATTGAAATCAGTATATAATGCCCTTTTGAACAACCTTCTCTCATCAAGCCTCTTTGCAATATTTCCGGCATGACCATTTGAATTCCTCATAATGGACATGAAAGAGATATCATCCATCCTCTGAAATTGCTGCGGAGTTAATCCTTCATTCTCGATCATGCATTCGGAAGCTCGCATGCACATGGATTCGGCTATCCTGCTGACATGATGGAAATAGACCGTGGGCTGCATGAGGAACCTTGATACAAGAAGTGATTCGGCGGCCTGGAGTCCTCCGATATTCAGGACAAGCTTATCTTCATTGAACCGCAGCTCATGCATCAATCTTATATGATCAATAAGTCCAAAAGCAACACCAGTATAATGGGCATCCCTTACAAGATAATCCATCCTGTCTACATCGATCTCGCTATTAATGATCTGTCCCTGGTAGGTTTGACCTTTTATATGACTGGCAATTGTCGATGCAGATAAAGAATACTTCTCAAGCACATCCGAGATCGCTCCTTTTTTCAG
>JAGFND010000115.1 GCA_021409285.1 Candidatus Methanoperedens sp.
ATTGGAACAGAAGCGATTCTATGCTGAGCGAAGGGGGAGGATAATCAAGTTCAAGCATGATGATTCTGAGCTTTTCGAGATTATTGGACAGGGGATGGATAATCTGGAGAGTCAATCCAACGGTTTATTGACGCCATAGAGTTAGACGCATATGTTATGAGAAACATTTTTGCTATGGCACAAATTTACTTGACTTGTCCCGATTACAATCTAAACAAGTTACTCTAATATTGTTCTCTTCTGAACTGCCACCTTTTGAAATAGGAATCTTATGATCAAATTCAATCTCATTGTCTTTCAAGATTTTACCACATATCTGACATTGATTATTGTCTCTACGAGCCACTCTTAAAAAAATATGGCGAGGAATGTTCCTACCAATTCTTCTCATTTCGCTTGTCTCTGTGAAAGGTTCATTTACAAAAAATACAGGGCAAAGATGACCAAAAACTGAACATTGTTTTTCTAAATCACTTTTAAGATGCTTTATTGGGTAATCATCCGGGTTAAACTCTTTTACTTCTTTCTCAAATATGATTTTCTTTTTGCTTTTAAAGGCTCCTTTTTCCAACTGCTCTATAAGAAAAACATTATGCTCGATCGCTTCTTGTTTCGTTTGACCCAATGTTGGAAAATCTTCCACTAAGGGTCCGTAAGGACAGTGCTTTAACTCCCAGCATGGTTTGCATATGTTCTTAATCCTTTTTTTCCATTCCTTATTAACAATCGTATCACTAATCTCTGAGTCAAACCCTAATAACACCTTGATATGTGGATTTACCATCGTTATCACTTTGAATGCTTATTTTGCATAATGAACTTAAAAATATATCTATTCATAACTGACAGAAAAAACCAAAAAGATGCGTATAATTTTTGTTTTACGCATTTTTGGGAAGAAAAGCTTATTGAGTAATTGCATTATTGAATAATCAAAAATAGACCTTTTTTTAACGCATAGGAAAGTATAAACACATATCCCTATTTTGCGGCTTATTTTTCCTCAGAAGAATTGATGTTCTTGGCTTTCATTCTTGTTTGTGTCTCTAAAAACAAAAGCCAAGAAATCAGCTACAATTACGATAACTATCGCAATAATACTTTTCTCATGCAACGCCTGGGAAGACTACAAAGACCGGTACAGAGACTCAATAAGATTGTTGAATTTGTCTATCAGAATCCATATGGCTAAAGGTGAGCGTAATTATTTATTTTTGGCTGGTTACCCAGCTACACAAGCTGTGGGGATTTCTTCAGATTAAAATAGATTATTGCATACACGATAACTATGCAAATATTGGCTATTAAACGATAGAGGAAAGCCTGAGAATGCAGAGGTGTTAGTGCATCGATTATCATATCAGCTATTACGATTGTTATAATCATTCCAATTACTATCTTCAATATTATTTTCTTATCCATGTTTTCAAATTTCATTAAGACAAACCTTTTTATTATGCTCTTCAATCATATGTTGCACATAATGCCTTTGACAATGACCCATTAATGGTTGATTCTTAATTTCACTCCATATCTGATCTATAATAAAACCTTCTCTATAAGTTTTAATATAATTATTATCTGATATATGCTGTAAATAAGCCGGTGTGAAAAGATATAAACCAACACACCACGACGGCATAGGATAACATATTTCACCCCCACAACCTACATTTAAAGGTCTTTGAAAAAATTCATCATCCAGACGATATTTAGGGCAACCTACAAAAAAAGTCCATTCGCCTGGGTCAGGCAAACGAAACCCGTAACGCAATTGTTTATAAATATCATCCATAGTAAATCCATCATTCTGAGAAAAGCCATATCTCCTTTCACGAACCCGTATTTATTATCTTTAACTTCGATATCTTTTACACTGTTCATTTCCTTTAATGATCGGCGCTGGGGTAAACCCCAGACCCCTGAAGACGGGACATCATTATCATACAACGAGCATTTCACGCTTATTACCAAGATACGCCAAAATAAATTTGTCCACTATGAACCCAAGCCAGGAAACTACAACAACCTGGAACGCTACCACCGCAGTAAAACTTGTAAAATACGGTCAGTTTGCGCCAAATCCCGTTACGGACTAAGATATCAATAGATATTTCAGTAATTAAGTATTCTTCAATTGAATAAAATTATTCCCAATATTGTTTAAATGTCATCCAGAAAAATGGAAGCTCTCGCTTTAATAACTCATTATCAGAACATGCGTCCAGTTTTTTTCTTTTTTCATATGATCGCGCAAGTGGTTTCCCGAGCAGGCGTTTTATTTTTATTTCATATTCAGAGAGGATAGAAATTTCATCATTTTCAAGCGCTTTTATTATAGTATTTCCGGCGATAGCACCTGCAAGCATTGCATTATTAATGCCGGCGCCGGTAATTGGATCGGCCATACCTGCGCTGTCACCCACAAGTAGAACATTGCCGAATGTGAGTTTTTCTCGAAGCCCGCTGATAGGTAAAGCGCCTGTTATGTATTCTGTTTTTTGTCCGTTGAGCCGATGATGAGTTTTAATGAAAGTATCCAGTTTTTCTTGAGGTGAGGATGAACCTGCAAGACCCAATCCCACTTTTGCAGAGTCTTCTCCTGTGGGATAAACCCATATGTATCCCCCTGGCGCATGATCCACATTAAAAAAGATCTCTGACATATCCGATATTGGTTTTATTCCTTTCATATGATACTGAGCGCAGATCGCGATTTCTTGCTTTTCCAGTCCAAGGATTTGTGCTGTCCTTGAGAAAACACCATCTGCCCCCACAATTATCCGTCCTCTGGCATCTCCGCCATAAAATTTGACGGATTCAGAAACAAAGCCAGTCATTCCTGAATCCCATTTGATCTCAACGCCCAGCTCCTTTGCTTTCATCACAAGTGACATATCAAATAAAGACCTGTCAACCACAAAACCATTTAATTCAAAATCATGGAATGATAGATCAGGGAAATACGTGCGCATTTTTGTGATATTTGACTGGATAACAGAATCATCAGGCAGCTCAAGATTTATCGTATTACTAACATATCCTGCACATGGCGAGCTGCATGAATGATTTCTTTCAAGAATAAGCACACTGTATCCGGCTTGCGCTACATAAGCCGCAGTGACAGAGCCAGCCGGACCTGCGCCTACTACGATAACATCATACATTAGCGGTAAACCCATTCTGAGGAGTAATATTTTGGCTTCAGTTTCTCTGCAAGCTCTACTTCATTTTTACTGAGGGTTCCAGGTTTCAATCTCACACGGAAGCGTTCTTCAAATTTTTTCTTCATTACTTCTCTTACCTCATCCATATTGCGCTCTTCTTTGAGTTCCCTATCAAGCCACGTAAGCCCTTCCCTTATTGATGCAATTTTTTTATCCATGAACTTTTCTATGGGAATATTTGAGATCCTGAGCATCTCCTCGATATCAAAATCAAGAAGTAATGTCCCATTCTGGAGGAGTTTCCCCTCCCACCGTGTCTGGGCGTTCCCCGATATTTTCTTATTATCGACTACAACGTCGTTGATGGGACGAAAAGCCGCATTCAGGCTATAATGAATAAGGGTATCAATAAGGATACCGCATATCTGTTTATACGATTTTGTGATATCAAGCGGAAATAAATCGTTATCGATCGTCCCGACAACGCCATAATTTATCTGCCTGCACCTGTCATCCGAAAAAGCTATTCCTCCGCCGCTTATCCGTCTTGTGATTGTGTAATCCTGACATTGGGAAAGATCTAATTCCAGCTCCGCCTTTTGGAAAAATCCCAGTATTATGGATTTCTTGGGTGTCCAGAAAAAAAAAGTATTTCCTTCATCACCTTTCAGAATAGCTTCATCCATTGCCATCATATCGCGGATATCAACAGGCCCGAAGTCAATGAAACGCCATTCTTCCATTCTTATCACTCCAGCGATTTCATTATGGATTCTGTAAAATCAGAAGGCGTTGTCCCTGGGGATTGAATATTCTCTTTTTTATAAGTCGCTTCAATATTTTTCTGTATCTCCTCACGTTTTGCCGCAGCTCCCTTCAGCTCTTCAATGATCTTGGATAGCGCCTCCTCAGGGAATAAAAAAAAATCTCCTGAAATGGATATATCATCTATTATCCCGTTTTCTGTCCCCACGAATGACCTTATCAGCCCGCCTTTTGATTTATGAATTCCCTGCTTCATCTATATTGAATAATATATCATTAAAGGTTAAAAAGGATTGGGGCAGGTGGCTTTTTGGCAACCGCCAATATTAACATATTATATTAACAAAAGTTATAAATAGAAAGCCGTCAATTGCTGAAAATGGTGGGTAGAAAGTTGATTTCAAATTACGCTTCTAGAAGAGGATGGATCCTCAGGATAGCTCTTGGAATAACGGCGCTGTCGATCTTATCACTGGTAGGTGGCGCAGGTGCTATAACAAAAGATGGTATTAATGATAGTGTCGCAAGAACAACAATTGAAGATTCAAAAGGATTTGAAAAATATGTATGGTATAATGGGGATAAAGAAGAAAATGTTTTTCTTGCTCTGGATGAGGTGGGTATCTACCCTGAGAATAATTCAGAAAGATCAAATGTGGATGAAGTGGTCAGAAGTTATGGACAGGAAGCTGTTTTGGTCAGGAATTATGAAAATTTAATACTCATAGTTCTTCCTGATCGGTTAAATATAACCACTCTGGAAGAAAAAAATAATGAATTTCAAAGGAGGACTGGAAACCGTGCGTATCCCGTTTTTTATCAAGGTCCAAAAAAAGATACAGCTCCAATGGTCCTGACTGGAGAAATAATAGTGCAATTCAAACCGGACTGGGATGAAGCAAGAATTACACAATGGTCAAGAGATAATGATATTGAAATGAGAGAGAAATTCTCTTATTCTGCGAACACATACCTTTTCAATGCAGGAACTGGAATGCGAAGTTTATTGCTGGCGAATCAAATCTATCTTTCTGGCCAGACGATTTATGCATATCCGAATTGGCGCAAAGCTCTGGAATTAAAGAATAGTAATAAATCGACTTCTATTCCGGATATATCTGAAACACCTCAATCGGAAAATTACAGAAAAATTCCTTTCATTTCAAATACTACTTTTATTTTGTTCGCTTTGCTGATCATATGTATAAAAAAAATTTATTTCAAAGCATGAATATAGAGACAGGAGTTTTGTATGGCAATGGAAAAAGGAAAAAAAGTTGTAAATGCCATAATATTTGTTCTTATAATGGCTTTTCTGGCACTATCGGCCTCAGCATTGAATGATGGAATATCGTCAGACAGTTCTCTGAAAACGGCAGAAAAAATGCCGATTTTAGAGAACCAAAACCTGGAAAGATACACCTGGTTTAATGGAGATAGAGAAGAACATATTTATTCTGCTATCGATGAGGTGGGTATTTTTGACAAAAAAGATTCAAAGACAAATAACATACAGGAAATAGCTCAAGGTTATGATCCACAGGCTACCCTGATCAAGGATTATGAATATGTAACCCTTTTGAATGTTCCCAAGCAATTGAATAATAATACCATGGAAGAGAAAAATTCTAAATTCAGAAACGAGACTGGAAACAATGTAAATCTTGTTTTCTATGGAGACCAGAAAAAAGATCAGGCACCAATGGTTTTGACGGGAGAGATAATCGTACATTTCAGACAGGATTGGGATGAGAATAGAATTACTAACTGGGCTAACGACAGAGGTATTGAGATAATAAAGAATTTCCCAATCTCTCCCAACACTTATCTTTTCAGAGCTGGTTCAGGTTTAAGAAGTCTTGAGCTTGCCAACCAGATATATCTATCAGGCGATGTAATTTATGCCTATCCCAACTGGTGGAAGGCAATGAATACAAAGGCAATTCCTGATGATCCGTTATTTTCGGATCAGTGGCATCTGCGCAATACTGGCCAGGGCGGAGGTACAGCAGGTGAGGATGTTAACATAACCTTGGTATGGGATGTGTACAGAGGTTCGGAAAATGAAGTGATCGCCATCGTTGATGATGGTCTTGAGATTTTGCAACCAGACCTGGCGCCAAATATTCTGCCTGGTTATAGCTGGGACTATGTAGAAAGAGATACAGATCCAACTGGAGGATGCCATGGGACCTCGGTTGCCGGGGTAGCTGCTGCAAGAGGCTGGAATGCGTTAGGTGTTACTGGAGCAGCACCATATTCAAGGCTAATAGGATACAGATTTGGCTATACTAATGCTTCAAATTGTGACGACCTTACTTTATCTTATGAATTAAGTGATTCAGCTGATGCTCTTACAAAAAACATGCAAATAGTCGATATATACAGCAATAGTTGGGGTCCAGCGGGTCTTAGTCTCGATGGCCCAAGTCCTTTGGAAAAAGCATCCATTGCCAGCGGAGCAGCTAATGGTCGCGGAGGAAAAGGTAATATATATGTATGGGCTGGCGGAAACGGGAATATTTCTCCCGTAATTCGCAACGGCAATGTAATAGGATTTAGTAAAGAAAATTCAAATTATGACGGATATGCTAATTCCCGGTACGTAATGGCTATTGCAGCTTCCAATAACTATGGAAGTCATTCCTTCTATTCCGAGGAAGGAGCCAATATTCTCATCAACGCTCCTTCGAATGGCGGAAGCCTGGGAATAACCACTACAGATCGAACAGGATCTGCAGGATATAATCAAGGGAATTACACTTCCACATTCGGCGGTACATCCTCATCTACGCCATTGGTCTCCGGGATTATCTCCTTGATGCTCCAGGCCAATCCAAATATTACATGGAGAGATGTGAGATTAATCCTGGCAAAAACTGCAAAGAAAAACGATCCATTAGAATCTGATTGGACCACAAATGGCGCTGGGTACCACATTAATCATAAATACGGGTTTGGCAGGATCGATGCGTATGCTGCTGTAGATACTGCTGCATCATGGAAAAACGTAGGACCTGAGGCTCACTTAATAGCTGCCAGATCACCAAATTTACCAATCCCGGATAATAATACGACAGGTGTTTCTGATACCATTATGATTGACCAGAACATTAGCATAGAATTCGTAGAAATCAATTTTACTGCCGCTGACCATACCTTTTGGGGAGATCTTCAAATAGAGCTCACTTCTCCTTCAGGTACTAAAAGCATTCTGGCTGAGAACCATATCCAAAATACAGACACCAGATATGACAATTGGATTTTCGGAAGTGTCCGCCAACTGGGTGAATATTCACAGGGAACATGGAAGCTTACAGTGAAGGATATGTGGAGTGGCGATGTTGGCACATTCCAGAAATGGGGTCTCAGGATCTATGGGAGTAATATAACCGGGAGTGATGAACCGCCAGGAAAACCAGGAATTGCAGGTTCAAGCCCGCCATCCCCTGTCAGTGACACAGCAGGATCGGCAAGGACTTTCAACATAACCTCGAACCAGAGCGTGAATGTGAGATGGCAGATCAATGGAACTGAAGTCCAGTATAATTCAACAGGGGCAACAACAGCAAGTTATACCAATATGAGTGCAGAAGCCGGGATATGGAATGTGACTGCAGCTGTGAACAATACGAACGGAAGTGCATCCACCCAATGGTTATGGGATGTTTCTGCTGCAGGGACAGGAAAACCAGGAATCACAGGTTCAAGCCCGTCATCCCCTGCCAATGACACAGCAGGATCGGCAAGGACTTTCAACATAACATCGAATCAGAGCGTGAATGTGAGATGGCAGATCAATGGAACTGAAGTCCAGTATAATTCAACAGGGGCAACAACAGCAAGTTATACC
>JAGFND010000116.1 GCA_021409285.1 Candidatus Methanoperedens sp.
GCATGTCAAGAGGCATCACGCCAAGAGAGGCCGCAAATGCCACGAGACCGCTTCCGGCAGGAAAAGATATCCCTATCGGAAACCGTGTATGACTGTCACCTCCCGTTCCTACGGTATCAGGCAGTATCATGCGGTTAAGCCATGAATGGATTATGCCATCTCCCGGTCTTAACGCCACACCACCTCTTTCTATCATGAACCTGGCAAGCTCTATGTGCATCTTTTTGTCTTGCGGTGTCGGATACGCTGCAGTATGACAGAAAGATTGCATCACGAAGGGTGCCTGGAATTCAAGACACACAAGTTCTTTTATTTCATCAGCTGTCATTGGGCCTGTGGTATCCTGCGACCCGACCGTTGTAATTTTCGGGAGGCATGACTGGCCAGGCCGGACACCCGGAAGACCGCAAGCTTTTCCAACGATCTTCTGGGCAAGGGTAAATCCCCGGTCTGAAACCTGTGGTTCCCCGGTTTTCTGGAACTGATATAACTGTCCGTGAATCGATTGATCCGATTTAAAAAATTCATCTGTCTGCAAAAGATCACGCGCTTTTCTTGTCAGTTCTTTTCCGATTATCAGAAGAAGCCGACCTCCTGCCCTGTATTCTTCAGGAAGTGTTTCAGGTTCAAGTTTGAATGTCGTTATCTTATTCCCTTTTTCATCATGGATCCGCCCGTTTTTAAAATCAATTGTGATCAGCATGCCCGTCTTTAGTTCAGACACATCGCATTTCACAGGAATAGCGCCGCTGTCACGCGCTGTGTTAAAGAAGATCGGTGCGATCTGGCTTCCAAGGATCACGCCGCCTTTTCGTTTGTTGGGGATTCCGGGAATATCCTGGCCACACCACCAGATAAGGGAATTCGCCGCAGATTTCCTGCTGCTGCCTGTTCCAACGACATCTGCTGCAAAAGCGATCGGATGCCCTTTATTTTTCAGTTCCCGTATCTCATTGGTAGCGCCAGGATATCGGGATTCGAGCATGTACAGAGCATGTAGAGGAATATCGGGGCGGCTTCCTGCGAGCGATGCCGGCGAGAGATCATCGGTATTGACTTCACCCTGGACTTTGAATATCGTAACTGTCAGTGTTTCCGGGATTTTTGCCGAGTTAGTGAACCACTCCGCTCTTGCCCAGTTCTCAAGAACTTTCCTTGCCTTCAGATTCATACGCGCAAGCTCTTTTATCCTGTCAAAAAAGCCAAATATCAAAATGGTATTTGAAAGACCAAGAACTGCTTCATCTGCAAGTTCTTCATCATTGAGCAATTCTATTAACGTCTCGATATTATACCCTCCTTTCATCATTCCAAGAAGTCTCACAGCCTCAGTGGGCGTAATTATCCCTGATATTTTATCACGAAGCGCTATGCTCCGCAGCATTTTTGCCTTTTCAAAAGCTGCGGGATCAACACCTGACGGAATATGATCTCTTAAAAGTCCCAGGATAAATTCCTCATAGCCTTCCGGAGGGTCAAACACCAGTCTGGAAAGGGCTTTAACCTGTCCGGCAGAAAGAGGTAATGGTGGGATCCCCAATTTATTTCTTTCATCAATGTGGTTTCTATATGAGTTCAGGATTTCTGCTGTCATTGGGGTCTTAGAGGTCAATTGTATCTATTAATTTTGCGATGGGACTAATGGACAGGTTGAACTTTCAGGCGCACCCAGATATTATACAGGCATATGAGAGAATTGATAGATTGTGATCTTGTATTGAAAATACTCCTGTCTGCTGCAAGAGGTTACGAATACTCTTTGAATCTGGGAAACGATTCACTTACCAATCACATCTCCTTCCTTCTCTGGTGCAGGAAAGAAGGAATAGACTACAATAAGATCCTGACTCCCACAACAGAAGCCCTGATCTTCACTATATTGAAATCTAAAAATATATCCAATGAAAATCTTCAAAAAAGTTCAAAAATGTCAGCAAAAACCCTCAGGAAGCATGTGCGGAATCTTATCGATAACAGGTTCATTCACATAATCCGTCAAAAACCAATGGTTTTTGAGTTCCTTGTAAACGATGTAACACTGTGGTACCTCACAATGAAGGGCCTGCCAGTTCCGGATATGGAACACAAATGCAAAGATTCTATCTCCAATATGGATGCCAATAGAGATATTTCGGGATCAAAAGAAATTATGGATAGCTTATAAAACTTCACATTTACTCTTCAACAGTTACAGAAGGGAATACGGCGTCCATTGAAGACGTTGAACGCATTATAAATGACCTTCCCACCAACCTTACGCCAAAGGAAATAATCGAGATTAAAAACACAAAAGATGCCCTGGATATTATAGTAGAAGTTGCTAAAGACACTGAGTTGAATATTGATCTTATTAAAACCACTCATCAGATACTGATGTGTGGATTGATAAAAGAAGCAGGGATGTTCTTCGCTTCGTCAACAAAAAGAATTGCAGGTTCAAAATTGAAATTGCCTTCGACAAATAAAGAGATCGAATACTTGATGAGCTCTCTAATGAGTTTCTATCATCTCAACAAAAACTACATTCATCACCTCATACTTGGTTCGACATTCCACTTCCTTTTTGTTTCGATCCATCCATTCAAAGATGGTAACGGCAGGGCAGCACGACTTATTCATTCTTTCATTCTGCTAAAGAGTGGATACCCGATCTTTGCCTTTAATCCTGAAAAGAAATACGAGTATTTCAAATATCTTGAAAATGGAAGGGAGTCGGATGTAACTGATTTTGTCAGCTTTATAATAGATGAACACAAGAATATATTGCCTGAAAGGAGCAAGAGATGAAGCAAAGATTTTCTCATCTTTTGTCTATAATACAGTTATGAGTAATAAAGTAATATCATTACAATAAATACTTATTTATTCTTTAATGCAATGATACTACTTGCGCAACATGGTTACTATATCCCCTACATTTAAAAATCTATCTGATATCCCAAATTTAACCAACACTTTTGGGATGTTTGGTAACGACTTTGAATACACTGCAACGGGTATATTCCGTAGAATATAACCTCCTCAATGCCCAGATTGCTGTAATAATACGGTACATAATGGTTTTAACAAATATACAAAAAAAAGTCCTGGCACAATAAAACAATTCCTGTTGAACATTTTTTATAATAGTGAGAAAGAAATCGAGATGCTTCGACAGCTAGAATTGAAGGAAAGAGAATTAATCCAAAATGAAGATAAGAAGCCAGGCAAAGGAAGACCATATAAGATATACTCGCTTAAAGTCGAGTTCAATGATATTATCGCCCATCTTGAGAAACAGCGGAGGAAAGAGTTTAATGAGGCAATGGCATTAAAAAGGCTCAAGGAATTTGGAAAAGATTAATTTTAAAACAAGTTATGAACTAATTACAAAGGTTTCATGATGCCAGTAATAAATTCTGGTATTTAATCTTGAGGTGTTAATAATGGCAAAAATAATGCACGCACAAACCGTGCTCACAACGGAAGATATCGAAGCTCTTAAAGAGAAAACAGGCGAGACAAACATAAAAGATGCACTTGCAAAAGCAGTTACACATTATCTTGAGTGTGAATATACCGAAGTTCAAGATATGTGGGCCAAAAAACTCGAACGAGTAGTAAAACGCAAAAAGAAAGAAGAAGAGCATGAATAATCAGTTCGCTATCAGTGCCAGCCATTCAATGAAAACCAAGAATATCATCCAACAACATCCGAAGTTTAGGGATATCCCATTCCCGTTTTCCAATATCGTAAATTAAATGTCCTACAGTTTCTTCAGGTGTTACTTTGAAATTATCACAGAAGCTTTTATTGGCATATCTTATCTTCAGATCTCCATTCACAAGCAGGAAAGGTTCATGAATTGTATCTACAAAGCTCTCTGTAAAGTCCGTGACTTTAAGTGTCAAATTTTCAATGTCGGTTTCGCTATTAATAATCATACCACCAAAACACCCTTTATATTAAATATTTACTGAACGTATATATTATCTTCTATTTAAGCCATTGGGTTTATAGCAAAAACAAGTATGGCATTATTATTTCTGATCTGATAATAGTGCTTGTTTTCTCAAGGAGTTAAAAGAAGAGAAAAACGAAGAAGTCGCAGACGTCCTTATTTCCATAGGCATGAACAGAATTGTTGCAAAGACGCTGGCTTATCTTCAAAATGTGGATGAAACTCAATCGGATGAACTGGAAACTGTTACTGGATTACGCCAGCCCGAAGTCAGCATTGCCATGTGGTATGTAACAATGTCTTGATTAATTTTATGCAGAGGGATAAAGAATAATTTCAAGGTGCTATCCTATGGCAGATGACCTTTTCCAGAAGACAATTTTAGAGTTTTAGGATTTTATATTGAATGAATTTGGGTATAATTATGGAATATCTCTATACCACAAAGAAACATGTATTGTTTCAGTGGGCAGGAAAACTTTTTTAAATACACTAACCCCCACTCCCCAACCTGCCCACTTCACTTAGATTTAAATGGCACTTATGTTTCTATTTCAACACACTGATTGCTTATATTGCGTTCATCGTGCAAGAGTTGGGCACGATAATCCCATTCCTATCCTTATTTATGATTTCGACTGTTGCTTCTTGACAAACAGCAATATTATTATTTACCGTGGTATTGATTTCAATCTTCTCAATAGGTCTTCGAATACCAACCACTTTGAAATTAAAATGTAAAGTTCGTCGATTTGATTGCCAGTGATACCTCCCTTTAATAATTTTATCCTTTCTTGCGGAGTCTCTAACAATGAATAGGGCTTTATGCGAAAAAACTAATCTCAGTACTACTTCAATGCTACCATACTATATATCAGTGCTACAATTAATATGAAACATGCACATTGACATTCAGATGAGAAATGGGCAGGTTTGGGAATGGGGTTATTGGATTTAGAAAGTTTCTACCTGCTCATAAAAATTGAGTAATTTTCCCTTGATGGGGTTGAGTGAGGATGAAGAGGCTACTGTGGCAAATGTTAGCAGGAACACGAGGTGGATATACACGCGGATTTATCCTTAATAAGCTTGCCGATAAACCGTATAATACAAATCAATTAGCTGAAGCTTTGAATATCGATTATCAAACTGCCAGTCATCATCTCGATGTCCTTGCCAATAATGGAATAATTACATCAACATACGGTAAAATATATTTCCTTTCCAAAGATATGGAGGCAAATTTGAATGATTTCAATCAAATTTGGGAAAAAATTAATTTGTAAAGATTCAATATCTTGAAAAACAGCGAAAGAAAGATTTTAATGAGGCAATGGAAACCATTAAAAGGCTCAAGGAATTTGAAAAAGATTGATTTTGAAACAAGTTATTGATTAAGCGGATTATGGAAACAGAAAGAGATCACAAATAATCTAATCAGTAACGGGAATATAATTGAGGAACAAACCATAAAAAAGTAGTAATTTCGTTGGATAGGATAGGTGGATACGAAATTTGGTGGTATCTGTTGGTTCACTCCTCAACGAATATAATGTTGTTTGTGATATATGGCAATTTTCCAAGATTATACCCAAATTCTGAATTTCTGGCTTAGGGTAATGTTTGGGAAAAACCATTTAAACCTAATAAGCATGAACACTATTCGGTGGTACTAGAATAAGTGAGGTTGAGATCGGTGGTATTTGATATTTCCTTTTAAATGTTCCCATCTATACGCAGTTAATATATTATGGGAGTTAGTATGAAATCTTTTAAAATCAAGCAATTTGATGAGAAAGAAGAAGAAATCGCAGATGCTCTTATATCTCTTGGCTTAGGAAGATCTGTTGCCAGAACTCTGGCTTATCTTCAAAATTTGGATGAAGCAACATCATTTGAACTTGAAACGGGAACTGTCTTACGTCAACCTGTAGTCAGTATTGCCATAAAGCAGTTAAAGGAATGGGACTGGGTAAATGAAAGGGAAGAAAAGAGGCCAGGCAAGGGAAGATCGTATAAGATATACTCGCTGAAGGCAGGGTTCAATGATATAATCGCCCATCTTGAGACACAGCGGAAGAAAGATTTTAATGAGACAATGGCCACTATTAAAAGGCTCAAGGAATTTGGAAAAGATTAATCTTCCGTCGTGTCATGAGACATATGGAGCAAACCCGCAAAAACGTAAGTTTATTCGAGAAGCAAGAGACTTCTGGTATGAAATATGCGCAAAACGCTATATTTCAGACCCCGATAAGTTTAATGAAATCAAAAGACTTTTACAGAATACACCCTCATATGAAGATTTTCAAAGCTTAAAAGAAGAACTACTCTCACATATGATGCAAGGGACTGGAAACCCCAAGAACAGAACCAGAGATATTAGCAGCTATTGACGAATTATTTGATAAGGTTTCAAGTTGTTCCTATATTACTCTCACCATCGGAAAAAATAAATATATATAGAATTAAATTATAATGTTTATATCATCCTTTAACGATATCTCCGCATGATAAAGCGGGAACAAGTACTTGAATTTCTTCGTTTAATGCAAGAAACTGATGGTGGATTTACTGGAACGGATTTATCTGATTTAGCTGAAATATTAGGAGTTACTTCACGTGGGTTACGATGGCGACTATCAAATTGGATGAAAACTGATAAAGAATTCTCCCAATTCATCTATCTTGGGAAAGAAAAGCATCCTATAACTCTTTTTGAATTCTTCAAAATTGACCATGAACTTAGAGAGAATCCCATTAAAGTTAAGAAAGGAATATACGGGGATATCCAAGAAGAAAGAAAATTAAGAAATCAAAAACCATTAGCAGAATCAACATTTTATAGGCATGTAAAACAAGAGGCACTTTTGATATATTGTTCAGAAACAGACAACTGGTTTAAATCGAAAGATATCCCTTTTCCTGAAGACTATTCACTTGAGAAAAACCGTGAATCTCTCCAGACCATATTTACCTTCTCAGACCTGAAAACCTATGGGGGTGCAAAAATAGATGCAATTTGTCAACGATTGACCAAAGCCAAAGAAGCGTTTTCGATATATAATGTCGATGCAAAATCGATATTATCCAGAAATATTATCCCGTAGCAAATTCCTGCAAAAGCTCCTGACTTCAATCCCTCCAAACCAGCAATTAGAGGCTCAGGGAAAACTAATTTTTGAAATGCAAGCTGCATATATCATAGAATGCAAAGACCTTCTTATCGGGGAACTTATTCATGAACTTGGACGGTCAAAGCAATCAGACAATGCCTCACGGCAAAAAGTCGAAAATCAACTACGGACGACTGCTTTAGAGTCAATCCGAAAAGATCTTACAGAAAAGGATGAATCGGGAAAGATCGACCCACACATTATAAAAAAACATGCAAATATTTTGATAGACGAGGAAATACTTGCCCTGGGAAAAGTTGAACGAACAAGGAAAACGGTCAATTGCCAGAAAACCCTATCTTATAAAAGCTATTGACCTGGATAATACCGATAATGTTCCACTTATTGCTGTCAACAGACTCATCGATTATATTAGAAAAGGAAAAATCACTTTCGATGAAAGCTACTACTTTCAGGATATTGGTGAACGTCTGAGAAATGTTGATTTGAATCTTGAGGATTGTTACTTAACTTCAGAAATATTAGATCAATTCATTGATGGGACTTATCAAATAAATGGTTTCCCACT
Source organism: Candidatus Methanoperedens sp. (assembly GCA_021409285.1). Classification (GTDB taxonomy): domain Archaea; phylum Halobacteriota; class Methanosarcinia; order Methanosarcinales; family Methanoperedenaceae; genus Methanoperedens. The sequence continues at coordinate 7,647 of JAGFND010000116.1, forward strand.
ATTTGATTTAACAACCACAGAAATTGAAGCGTCTGAAGATGAAATACCAACAACATGGACTGATCTCTCTGACATCCTGAGAGAAGTATCAACATATATCCGAGATTCAAATCCA
>JAGFND010000117.1 GCA_021409285.1 Candidatus Methanoperedens sp.
GACTTTTCTTAATACAAGCAATACCGGAGTGGACCTCAATATCACAGGAATTAATATTACCATGGATACGAAGTATAACAAAACATGGAACGAAACATTCAAAGATCCTAATGTGCACATTGAAGGAAATAAGATAAAGATCAATCTCACAGTTCCCCCTGGTTCTTCCAGGAAGTATTTCGTCTATCCAACAGCGAGCCCATACAAAGACTCAATATATTTCGGGATGCTCAAATTCACGTCCAATCCCCGGGCATTAACGGGAGGAAATGGCGCTTCTGGTTCCGGTGGTGGATCAGGTGGCGGCACAAAAGGGGATACCGGGGATCCCGGAAAATCTGGAGCTAATTGTTATGATTCACTTCCTGATGTGAACAAGGATGGTTCTATTAATAGTCAGGATTGTCTGGATTATATCAAGAATTCAATGGTCCAATTACCACCATTTACGACTATTAATACTTCAAAACCTTACTATCCGCTTATTACAGATATACAAATTGAAGCTTCTTCCGGCACACCGGATTTTCGAAAAACGCATGCCAATATAACCGCAAAAGTGTCAAATATAACAAATCGTTTTTCTATTCATGCAGACCTCACGGGTTTACAGAGGGATGTCAACATATTTTCATATAATGCTACACCGGATGTTATACTTGGCACTCCGGACTGGAGTCTGGGAAAAACTAATACCGTGATATGGAGCAACATACAATATCCAGATTTTGGTGGCGGTGCTAATGTGCCCATAGTCGTTAGCTTCTGGGCAAGTAATGATGTGAATGGTTTATATTATACAGTCAGAGCTTACATATATCAGGGTGGTACAAGCTGGTATTCTTAGACTTTACAAAATGAAAAACAGTATTACTGAAGGGATGCCTATCAATCCCCATAACATGGGATTATATCTCCATACCTTTGCCCCGTCAAGAGGGCCAAACGGTATCATATTGAAACCTGCAAGGAATACATTGATGCGGGTCCCGTTTGAAAAGATCGCATATATAATTCCTGAATGAGGAACAAAGAGAGAAGCTATTAAGAACGATATCCCCAGTGACAGGTTTACGACCGGGCCTGAAACCGAGATATATGCGAATTCTCTCGCGCTCTGCAGCGAGTCAGGGTACTGCTGGGCGCCATAAAAAGCTTTTTTCCCCCGGATCATCACGGCACCAGGCGCCGCAAATACAAAACCTGCGAAAATAGAAAGGAAAAGCGCCAGCACCAAACCTGTTGGGCTTGCTTCATAATCAGCCACATACCCGTATCTCTGGGCTGTGAATTTATGTGCAAGTTCATGGAGCAAAAAACCCATGCCAACGCCAAAAGCCACTATTGCGAGTGTTCCTGGATCGACGGCAGGGTATGAAAACGCCACGGTCAGCACTATTAATGAGGCAACAAGATGGACTATTTCTTTTTGATTGTGTCTATCCATGCGCCCACTTAGTGTCTTTGAAGATATAAATCATACTACCCCACAGGCGAAATTAGAAAGTATTTCATCATGCAGTGAGCTTTTCACTCCATAGAGGCTCTGGCGCGCATCCTTATAATAAAGCCTTTCTTCAACCACACCTTCTTTTTTGAGCTTATCGATTGCATATCGGACTGTTCGGGGAGGAAGGTAACTTTCAGCAACGAGTTCTTTCTGGGTCATGAGGCCTTTATATTCCAATATCTTATAGACAAGCTTCACGGAAGGAGATAAGTGTCTGATCTTATGGCTAAAGAAATCCTGGACTACGGCAGTTTCAGAATATGGGTATTTTTCCATTTTTGGCATTTTAACGATAATTATCATGTTTTGAAAAGATTTAAATCTTTAGGCAAAATATGCCGGATTCTGAAAAACATATCAATACTCGCAACTTTTATATACAATGTACTCAATTAGACATTAATGTACAAAAATGTACAGTGACAATTATGAAAGAATATATCCAGAAACTGATCCAGAAACAGAACCTGACTGCTGAAGAAGCAGAAAGCGCTATATCGAAGATATTCACAGAGGCGACAGACGCGCAAATTGCCGCATTTCTGACAGCGTTGAAACTGAAAGGTGAATCCCCCGAGGAGATCGCGGGATTAGCTCGCGGCATGAAGAAAGCTGCAAATATTATCGCTCCCAAAGTAAAAGGTACTCTTATAGATACATGTGGAACTGGCGGCGATTCTACAGGCACTATCAATGTAAGTACAGGAGCGGCGATCGTGGCATCAGCTGCCGGGATCCCTGTTGCAAAACACGGTAATTATTCCATCACTTCAAAATCAGGAAGCGCTGACGTTCTTAAAGAACTCGGTATCAAGATCGACCTTCCTCCAGGGGAAGTTGAAAAGACGATTGAGAAAGTTGGCATCGGCTTCATGCTCGCCCCGGTATTTCACCCATCAATGAAGCGTGTGGCGCAGATCAGGCGTGACCTGGGTTTCCGCACTGTTTTCAATATACTTGGACCTCTTACCAACCCTGCGAATGCAAAGGCGCAGGTCATAGGTGTTTTTGACAGCTCCCTCTGTGAGACAATGGCAAACGTCCTTAATATTATCGGGACAAAACGGGCGCTCGTGGTGCATGGGGATGGAATGGATGAGATATCAAACACAGGCGAGACACATATTGTTGAATTAAATAACGGGAATATCACAAAATATACCGTGACTCCTGAAAAACTGGGTTTCAAACGTGCCGCTGGTCCTGATATTGCCGGAGGCACGCCTGAGCAGAATGCACGTGATATAGTTGAGGTATTAAAAGGCAAAAAAGGGGCGAAAAGGGACATAATCGTCATCAATGCGGGAGCCGCGCTGCTTGTTGGTGGAAAAGCAGACTCTCTTGCGACCGGAATAGCACTTGCAGCTTCTGCAATCGATAGCGGTGCAGCCCTGAACAAGCTGAAAGATTTTGTTGGCGCAGCTGGCGACCGTGAGAAACTTGCAAGATTCCTGTAAGAAAAGAGCAGAGCGACAAAATGAAAGTAAAGATATGCGGAATAAAGACTGAGCGCGACCTTTCCATGGCAATAAACGCAGGAGCGGATGCTGTTGGATTCATAACCGATGTCCCGGTTGAGTCACCCAGAAAGATCAGCCTGGCCAGGGCATCGGAATTGATCTTAAAAGTCCCGGTATTTGTTACTTCTGTGCTGGTCATAATGCCACAAAATGCCAGCGATGCGATCAATATGATCCGTACGGCAAAACCTTCTGCTGTCCAGATACACAATGCTCTGGAGCTATCTGAAATTAAGAAATTAAGAGAAACTGGCATCCGGATTATAAAAACAATTCCTGTGGAAAAGGATGCTGATCTTGAAATGCTTTTTGATATTTTAAAAGCTCTATCAGGAACCGTTGATGCAGTACTCCTGGATACTGCCGTCCAGGGAAAGACTGGCGGGACAGGAGTTCCACATAACTGGGAGATAAGTTCAAAACTTGTTCTTTCCACAGAAGTGCCTGTCATACTTGCAGGAGGATTAAATCCCGGAAATGTCCAGGAGGCTGTCAGGATTGTTCGGCCGTATGCAGTTGATACGGCTTCTGGCGTTGAGTCGGATGGAAGAAAAGACGGAAAGAAAGTAATAGATTTTATACGAAATGCGAGGGATGCATGAGATTTGATATTGAAGAAACAGAGTTTGTGAAACTTGCAGGTGAAAGACCCGCGATAATCCAGTTATTGGCTAAGGTAAAAACATCATGCTCACCGCTTGACCTTTATGCTTCATTGAACAAGGATTGCGCTTATCTTCTTGAATCAGTGGAAAAAGAGAAAAAACATGCGCGGTTCTCATTTGTTGGCACTGAACCTGATGCGATTGTTACTATTAAGAACAGGAACGTATCACTTGAATACGTGACAAGAACAAACCTGGTAGAGTTCATCACATCATCGCTTTCAAAGGTCTGTGAACTGAATGGAAACAAAGGAAAGATCAAACCTGGATTTGATACGATGGATGCCGTGAGGTCAGCTTTTGCTGCATCGGGCGTGAGATTTATCGGCAGGGGTTTTGACAGGCAGACATTTATGGGCGGAGCTATTGGTTTTTGTGCTTATGACATGGTGTATGATTGCTGGCTAGATATCCCATCACGAAAAAGCTTGACACCTGATGCACAATTTGCGCTTACCACAAGAACAGTGGTATTTGATCATCTGACAGGTGAGACATTTATTGCGGTGACTCCGTTTATTTTCTCAAAAGATGATGCAAAAGAGGTCTATCATAATGCGCTTGCGGATGCACAGGAACTTTTCAGGACAATAAGATCGGCAAAACCGCTCGCTGTAGAGAAAAAAAAACCTGCAGGAAAAAGCTGCAATATGGGAAAAAGCGAATATGAGGACGCTGTCAGACAGGCAAAAAAGCATATTATCGACGGCGATATCTTCCAGGTGGTGCTCTCGCGAAGGTATGAGATTACCACTGACCAGGCACCTCTTGAACTCTATGCATCTTTGCGAAGCGTTAATCCAAGCCCTTATATGTATATTTTTGAGTTTGACGGAACGGCAATTATCGGAGCAAGCCCTGAGACACTTCTTTCAGTTCACAAACATAAGGTCATAATCAATCCGATAGCAGGCACATGCCCGCGCGGAAATACATTAGATGAGGATGAAAAGTTCGCAAAAGAGATGATGGAAAGCGAAAAAGAGCGCGCAGAGCATGTGATGCTTGTTGATCTCGGGCGTAATGATGTGCGGATGGTTTCAAAAAGAGGGACTGTCAAAGTGGATGATTTCATGTCGGTTCTGAAATATTCCCATGTACAGCATATTGAAAGCACAGTATCAGGCGAGCTGCGTGACGAATGCGACCAGTTCGATGCGACACGCGCCATATTCCCGGCAGGAACGCTCTCTGGCGCACCAAAGATCCGGGCGATGGAGATAATCCATGAGCTTGAAAAGGACGCGCGCGGAATATATGGCGGAGGTGTGGGTTATTATTCATGGAACGGCGATGCCGATTTTGCCATCGTAATACGGACAATAATAAAGAACGAACGAAAGGCTATCGTCCAGGCCGGCGCTGGTATTGTCGCTGATTCCGACCCGGAATATGAGTATAACGAGACTGAGCGCAAGATGGCAGCGATGATAAAGGCGATCGGAGGAGATTAATGATCCGAAGCATGAAAGTCCTGTTCGTCAATAACAGGGACTCATTTGTCTGGAATCTTGTTGATTATGTCTCCATTTTTGAGCCCGACACCCTTGTTGTTCCCAACACAATTTCACTAAAAGAAGTCAAGGTCATTAACCCGGATGCGATAGTGATATCGCCAGGTCCGGGTCATCCTTCAAATCCCAGGGATACAGGTACGTGTCTTGATATCATACGCGAGGTACGCATCCCTCTGCTTGGTGTATGCTTCGGCCACCAGGCTATAGCCGTGGCTTTCGGGGGTGAGGTCAGCCATTCGCCTTCTGGACCGATCCACGGGAAAACGACTCTGATCCACCATAGCGGGAAGGGAATATATCAGGGGCTGCCAGATCCGCTTGTGGGAGGGCGCTACCATTCTCTTGCGATATCCAGGCTTCCGCAGGAGCTTGAAGTGACAGCAAGAACAGAAGATGGAATAATAATGGGAGTAAAGCATAAGGAAAGACCGATATTCGGACTCCAGTTCCATCCTGAGTCGGTGCTCACACCGGATGGGTTGAGGATAGTGGAGAACTTCTTGAGGATGGCGAAGGATATGATTTATGGAAATAGACGATCTATCTGAAAATAATTAAGGAGAAATCGCTTGATAACTGAAGCCGATACCTGCAGGAAATACGTCTTGCCAAAACTCTATTCAGCCGGCTGGAACGATGACCAGATTAATGAACAGAAAACATTCACTGATGGCAGGATTATAGTAACAGGAGACAAATACATAAGACAAAAAAAGAAACGATCTGACTATTTATTGAAAATTAGAAGAGATTTTTCAATAGCCGTTGCTGAGGCAAAATCTGCTTATAAAAATCCTGGTGATGGACTTCAACAGGCTAAGGAATATGCAGAAATTCTCGGTCTTAAGTTCGCCTATTCCACAAACGGTAAAGGAATTGTTGAACATGATTTCATAACGGGTAAAGACACGGATCTTGAAAGTTTTCCGACGCCTGATGAACTCTGGATGAGGTTAAGCCAATCAGAAAAGATTACGCCTGAGATCGCCAAAATACTTCTTGCGCCATGTGATACCTCACCTGGCAAAACTCCGCGCTATTATCAGGAAATTGCTATTAATCGCGCTATAAAAGCAATTCTACAGGGAAAAAAGAGAATATTACTGACATTGGCTACGGGTACAGGAAAGACATTCATTTCATTCCAGATCATCTGGAAGCTATGGAATACCCGCTGGAACAGGACTGGAGAGCATAGACGTCCTAAGGTGCTTTATCTTGCTGACAGGAACATCCTTGTCGATGATCCGAAAGACAAAACATTCGCATCTATGGGAGATGCCAGAATTAAGATCGAGGGTGAAGCAGTCAAGAGCAGGGAGATATATTTTGCAACTTATCAGGCGATCGCAAAGGATGAGCGAAGACCCAGACTTTATAAACAATATTCCAGGGATTTCTTTGATCTTATCGTAGTGGATGAGTGCCACAGAGGAAGCGCCAGAGATGAAAGCAACTGGCGTGAAATACTGGAATACTTTGAACCAGCATATCAAATAGGAATGACTGCAACGCCCCTGAGAGCTGATAATAGGGATACATACCGGTATTTCGGAAACCCGATTTATATTTACAGCCTGAAACAGGGTATTGAGGATGGTTTCCTGGCGCCGTACCGGGTTCACAGGGTGGTGTCGAGTGTCGATGCTACCGGCTGGAGGCCCACCAAAGGAGAAAAGGATAAAACCGGCAGAGAAATTCCAGATGGTGTTTATGGAACAAGCGATTTTGAGCGGATCATATCTTTCAAATCACGTACAGAGGCGGTGGCAAAGCACCTTTCAGACTTTTTAATAAAAACCGATCGCTTCGCAAAAACCATTGTTTTCTGCGTTGACCAGGAACATGCAGAAGATATGCGAAAAGCGCTCAATAACTGTAATTATGACCTTGTGCAAAGATATCCTGATTATGTTTGCAGAGTGGTTTCTGATGAAGGCGATATCGGGAGAGGTCATCTTGATAGATTCCTTGAATTGGAAACTAAAACGCCTGTAATATTGACAACATCCCAGCTTTTAACTACAGGAGTTGATGCTCAGACCTGCAAGAATATCGTGTTATTTAAGGTCATTAACTCAATGGTGGATTTTAAGCAGATCATCGGCAGGGGAACACGCGTAAGAGAGGACTATGGTAAGGTCTTTTTCACGATTCTTGACTATACGGGAAGCGCAACACGAATGTTTGCAGATCCTGATTTTGATGGTGAACCGGCGCTCATTACAGATGAAAAAATCGATGATAAAGGAAATACGATTGAAAGTAAATATGAAGATCTTCATGAAAATGAATCACAAGAAGATACAGCGGCAACTTCACGTGAGACTTCAATAATGACTGATGATTCCTATAACATCATAAACCCGTTGTTTTAGTTATCAACTTGCTTCATTTTCCATATCAAAACCATCTATGTCGTTGTCTTTTTCAAATTTTTGATATAGTATGTATAAATTAATAGTATATCTTTATAAACTTA
>JAGFND010000118.1 GCA_021409285.1 Candidatus Methanoperedens sp.
CTACCGTATCCAGCACCATGGTCTGATAAGGATAAACTATTATTTTAACATCATATCTGCCGCCAGAAATGAACTGCGGTGAGGGCTCATCTGAATAGACCGTGCTATTTGTGACCGTATAATTTCCAGTGCCGCCTGTCATATTCGTGGTCACTATCATGTCCCCGGTATTGAAATCTGAACTTGATGCCCTGAATACAGGAGGATATCCGGCTGGAACAATAGATAGATGCCAGTCGCCCCCTATCAATCTGTCCCCACCCTGATGCTGTATCTTCATATCCATAACAGCATAAGTATCAAGAATAGGAGACACTCTTATACTTGATGTCGGGCCTTTTGATTCTGAAGAGCCGAATCCAAACACGAATACTGCAATTACCGCCGCAAGAATAACCACAACTGCAACCATCAGTATGGTACCAATGACAGGGGATACCCCATCCTCATTTTCTTTGAACATTAGTAAATTCCTTGAAAAATGAAATAAAAATGCTCCCTAAAAAAAAAGAAAAAGGGAGCAGGATTTTGCTCACCTTACTTCAATAACCTGGTCAAGCAACATGGCGTTAGATGGTATGTGTACCAATTTGACATCATATTTGGCGCCCTGAATCCAGGTTTCTCCGGTCAAACCGGGAAGGTAAACTGATGAATTCGTGACGTTGGTATTGGCTGTATTCAATGAAGTTGTATTATGTGTCAATATCATGGATCCAACGGCAAGGTCGCTGCCTGCTGCTGAAGATATGAATACAGGGGACTGTCCATTTGGAACTATGGATATCTTCCATTCTCCGCCTTTTAGCATATCTCCGCCTTTGTGCTGTATCTTCAAATCAGGCACACTGGTATCAGGATTATTTGCTGCCACGATACTCGCCGTAGGTGCAGCAGTCTGCTGGCCGCCCAGTCCGAACACGAATGCAGCAATTACAGCTGCCAGTATAACAGTGATCGCAACCATCAGGATAACACCGATGACTGGCGATACTGCGTCTTCATTTTTACTAAACATTCTCATATATTTCATCTCCATTTAAATTGCTTCCTTTTTACGTCTAACTACTCTTTCGAGTTTTTTGGCCCACATGTCCTCAACCTGCGTATATTCGCATTCAAGGAAATGATGAACAGCTTTGCCAAGGGCGTCTTTGGTGCTACTCTCACCCGTCTTTATTTTCAGGGCTTCGAGGTCCTCGACGACAAGAACCGTCTGTACATGCATTATTTTCGCCATTATTCATCTCCGTCTAAAAATAGAATACACAATATTTCTATTGCGCATAATATTTTCTCGATGTATGTATCATTATCATTATAATGTATTTAAATGTTTCTGCTAATATGCTAATGACTATGATAATATACATTACAATTTACATTACTGAATAAGAAATCCTGATATTCTTATCTATCCTGTTTTATCAAGCGCCTGTTCCAGATCCCCGATAATATCAGATACGTCCTCGATCCCCACTGACAGGCGTATGAGTTCGTCAGTTATGCCGTATCTTATCCGTTCTTCCTTCGGGACGACAGCATGCGTCATTGTTGCAGGATGTTGTATCAGCGTCGCCGTTTCGCCAAGGCTCACGGCCAGAGTGCAAAGCTTCAGAGAATCAAGAAATACCGATACATCTGCCTTTTCTTTTAGCGTGAATGCTATCATGCCCCCGAATCCACTCATCTGTTTTCTTGCTAGGTCGTATTGAGGATTGTCCGCAAGTCCAGGGTAAATCACCTTATCTATCCTTTCATTCATTTTGAGGAATTTTGCCACAGCCATTGCATTCTCATTATGCCTGTCCATCCTGATCGGGAGAGTCTTCATTCCCCGGAGGATGAGCCAGGAATTAAAAGGGCTTATTGCTCCGCCAACATTTTTTGAAGTATGACGCGCTTTTTTTATGAACTCAGAATTGCTGATTATGAGTCCTCCAAGCGTATCCCCGTGACCATTTAAGTATTTTGTGGCGCTGTGGACGACAACATCGGCAGAATGAAGGAGCGGCTGCTGGAAATAAGGCGTCATGAATGTATTATCCACAAAGACCTCTGCATTCCTGTCATGTGCGATATCTGAAACTGCGTGGATATCTGTCAGTTTCATTGTCGGATTGGCAGGTGTTTCAAAAAAAACAAGTTTTGTATTCTTCATAAAAGCATTTTCAACATTTTCAGGATATGTTGTATCAATGAAACTCACATTCACACCGAAGTTCTTGAGGTCAACGAACAGATCATATGTGTTGCCATATAATACCTCGTCTGCTATCACATGATCATTGGCTTTTATTTTGGAAAAAACCGCTGCGCTTATTGCCGCCATCCCGGTAGTCTGGGCAAGCGCCGCCTCACCATATTCAAGGTTGGCTATCTTTTCTTCAAGCACTTCAGTAGTTGGATTAAGGCCACGGGAGTATATATAACCTTTTTCCTTTCCTCCCATTACTCGCGCTGCATGGGCAGCATTTTTAAATTCAAAAGGCGCTGTCTGGAAGATTGGTGTAGTTACTGAGCCAGTTTCTTCAGTTCTTTCTCCTGCATGTATCGCCCTTGTGGAAAAACCTGCTTTCTTAAGGTTCATATTAGTACAGTCCACTCCATGGTTCATATCTTTTTCTTTTATTATACGAAAATTACATCTTTCAAATGTTTAAAATGCGGGTCGCCACTGATAACTTTGCAGCCCATTCTCTTTTGTTGTGCAATAATAAGAGCATCGATCATACCAAAGCCTTTCTCTGTTTTCCTGATATCACTTCGAATCATTGCAGCTTCCAGCCAGTCCTGAGTTAAAATGCACCTGATATCCGAAATTTTCCTTACAATGGTATATAGTTCCTCAAAATCCACATTTTCCCTTATAGCCCAGCCTTTTATTTCAGCCAGGCAACATTCGGGAGTAAGAATAATATTATTCCCATCTTCAATTATTTTTTTAACTTCTTCCCCATTTTTTGAACCTGTAAAATATTCAATCCAGGCATAGGTATCCATTAAATACACAATATCACCAGAGGTCTTCGTGCTCAGGTTCTTCTCTTTCAAAAGATTTTTTCCCAAGTGCTATGCCATACCCGCTAACTTTTTCTTTTTTTAAAATATTGATATCAATAATATCCTTTTCAGATAATCCTAACTCAACGACTTTGTCTTTTGGGATTACCACTCCATAGGAATTACCCCATTTTTTTACTTCTACAGTGGCATGGCACATATTTATCCTGATGTAATCCGGGATATATAAATTATACTATAATGTATAACTTCATGAAAGGTTTCAGACAAGCGGCCTTGGCTGCTTTTCTTCAGGCTGCACTGGCAGTTTCATCGTGTTGATAAGGATCGGGTCAGTGACCTCTTTTGCGCGCTCAAGCAGGAGTTCTTTCCCGCACTGGGTGATCGCAAATATAGGGATAGCTGTGCCAAATTGTGCTATCGTATGCCCATCGATGCATCCGCGTATCCATTTTGAAGTGCATCCAGTGGTCATGTCCACAAGGCCGATGAATTCTTTTGCCTCGTTCTCAGACATTCCTGTTGTATGCACTCCGAATGCGATAACCTGTACATTGTATTCTTTTTCAAGCTCACGCATGGCTTTTACGTCATTCGCGTTCGTGACAGAAACGCCGATCTTTTTATATCCAAGCTCGATAGCCTTTTTGACACCTTCGACCTGGTCAAGAGCGGCTATCTGTGGGTCAAGCACAATACCGCCTGCTTCCTGTATCCTTTGTATCAGTTTTGGTATCGGCGTTGTCTCAGAAAGCCCTGATATGCGGGAACCCATCCCCTGCGCAAGCTTCGGGTTGTTCGTAATAACAGTGCCGGCTCCATCGCAGGCGGTCACAGACGTATCAATAAGCCCGCGTCGCAGTCCTGTCATGAAAGTTTCGCTTGCCCCAAAGCCAACAAATATTTCCATCTCTATTGCCCTGCCCTCTGTAAAAAGGCCAAAATCCTTTATCCGGAACTCGATATTCTCTCTTGCAGTCTTCGATGTGAATTTCTTTATCCCGCGTACCTTATCGAATATGGGGCAGTATTCCGTCACGGGTTCTCCGGTTTCCACAACTTTTCCGTTCTCAACCACTACTCGTGTCTTTCCAAGCGCTTCCATTACATGCCTGTCTTTTAGTTTTGCCATGATGATCCTATTGGTTTAATATATAATAATCATTAAGATACCGACATATTTTGATATGTCACGGCAAAATTTGCCTCAATTTATTTTATTTTTGAGGACCTTACCATGCTCATCAATTTCCCCATTTTTTATTCGCGTACTGGATATAGGAAGCTCATCTTCTGCAAGCACATACTCAACGAGTACGATCTTCACCTGCTTCATACCTTTTTCTTTGCGTATGCTGTTTATTTTAAGGCCAACAGGATACGTCTCAGGGGAAACGACAAGAACATCAAAATCCTGATTAATAGTAGGCCCATACGGATCATCCAGCTTTACAATATCGGGTTCTATCCCCTGCGAACGGATAAATCCCATGAGATTATTATACCTCGTTCTAAAATCATCCACATCATGCAGCTTGTTATTTGCCATTTTATCAGAGGTCAGACCCACAAGTAATGTGCCTTTGCGGCTCAAATCACAGGCTTTTAAAAGGAGGGCTTTATGTCCGTCATGTATGGGGTCAAAAGTTCCTCCGACTGCTACACTTGCCACACTCCTGAATTAGATCAACAAATATTAAGAGTATCTTTTAATATCTCTAGTGCGATTTTAGGGACAATGACCGAAGAAACAGTACATTGGGCGGATGTAATAGCAGAAGAGGCGCTCGCGCGGGGAAAAAAACATACTGTTGCCTCAGGGATAACGCCATCGGGTGCCATCCACATAGGCAATATGAGAGAAGTAGTAACAGCAGACGCGGTTTTCAAAGCGTTAAGAGATAAGGGGGCGGATGCCCGTCTTATTTATATAGCTGATACTTATGATCCTCTCCGTAAAGTCTATCCATTCCTTTCAAATGATTATGAGAATCACATAGGCAAACCGCTGTCTGAGATCCCGTGCCCCTGCGGCGGCCATAAGAGCTATTCTGAACATTTCCTGCTTCCGTTCATTGAAGCACTGCATACTCTTGGCATCAGGCCCCAGGTTTACAGGGCTGATGAGCTTTACAAAGAGGGAAAATACGTTGAAGCGATAAAGAAAGCTCTTCTAAACCGGGACGCGATCGCCAGCATTCTTGAGGAAGTATCCGGACGCGAGCTTGAACCAGACTGGAGCCCGTTCAATCCTATCTGCAATGAATGTGGCCGTCTGAACTCAACAAAAGTGACAGGTTTTGATATTGAAAAAGAGACAATAGATTATGTCTGTAAATGCAGCTCAAACGGTACTGTGTCTATGAATGGCGGAGGAAAACTCAACTGGCGCGTTGACTGGCCTGCAAGATGGCCGATATTTGGCACGACGGTCGAGCCTTTCGGTAAAGACCATGCTACAGCAGGCGGATCTTATGATACCGGAAAAAGGATAGTCCGTGAGATATATCATTATGAGCCCCCCCATCCGATTGTGTATGAATGGATCATGCTAAAAGGAAAAGGCGCGATGCATTCATCAACCGGACTTGCGATCTCGATAAACGATATGCTTGAGATCGTGCCTCCTGAGGTGCTGCGCTATCTGATAATAAGGCAAAAGCCTGAAAAACATATTGAGTTTGACCCCGGACTTTCACTTCTTAATCTTATAGATGAATACGACAGGATTGAGGGTGATAAGCGCGCATACCAGCTTTCACAGACGCAAGGTTTGAAACCTTCAGGTATCCCATACAGGCACATGGTCACGGCAGTACAGATAGCGGATGACCGTGGTTTCGATTACCTGCTTACTGTTTTGAAGCGCACGAATTATGATACCTCGGATAGTGATGCGATACGGCAAAGGGCGAACAATGCAAGGAACTGGCTTACAAAATATGCTCCTCTATTCGTTAAGTTCAAAGTCCAGGAAACTATTCCGCCCCAGGTGAAGAGCTTCACAAAGCTGCAGAAGCTTGCGTTATCTATAATTGCAGATGAACTTGAGGCTGGTATGACCGGGCAGGATATCCATGAAAACCTGTATAAGGTCGCAGAGAAGACAGGGCTTGATGGGAAACAGGTATTCGAAACTGTATATCTTGCACTACTCGGATTAAAATCAGGACCAAGAGCAGGACACTTCCTGTCATCGCTTGAAAAGGATTTCTTAGTGAAGAGGTTTAAAGAGGCGAGCAAGCAGGTTTATTCCAGTGCATGACGGATTTTCAGTCAATGTTGAACCGCCCGGATCCTGGAAAGAAATAAGGGATGAATACATCCTTTCCAAAAGCCATCTGGTTCTCTGGCAGCATACTCTGATGATACCAGCCATGGTCGTCCCGATGCTGTTCCGCCTCGATATCTACACAGGACGGGCAGGTCATCTGGCGCACGCGCACCACTGACAGAGACGAACATTAAAATGCCTCGATGGCGCGATCGCAAGGCTGCATCGCACTCAATTCGTAGCTGCCCGGCGACCATCAACAGTGAGCACGCACAAAAAGAAAGGAAAACAAACCATGAACAACCTACCATCTCCTTTTAAAAGCCCAAAGGGCGAAGCTGAGTATATGACCGCTTATGAAAACACCATGCGGCTTTGGGCTGTGCCGTATGAAGCGATGGACATCCGGAGCCGTTTTGGCAGTACGCACCTTGTCGTGTGCGGTCCCAAAGATGCACCACCTCTAATCCTTTTACATAGCTTCTTTATGAGCCTGACGGTTTGGGCGCATAACATTGCTGATCTAAGCCGCGCTTACCGCGTCTACGCGCTGGATATGATGGGCCAGCCGGGTAGGAGCATCCCGGACCAGCCCATGCGCGATCGAGACGAGATGGCCAAATGGCTGACTGGTGTATTGGATGCCCTCAATATAAGTAAAGCAGATTTAATAGGATGGTCGTATGGCGGTTTCACAGCTCTCAATTATGCAATACACAGGCCGGATCGGCTCAGAAAGCTCGTTCTTCTCACTCCAATAGGCAGTTTTGTTCCCCTCAAGACACAATTCTACGTTCGCAGCATGCTGACTCGTCTACCAGGTCGGTATTGGTCGAACAATATGATGCACTGGATGTATTATGAACCAAATTTGAAAAATGAAAAGACTAAACGAATGTTCGATCTTATAACAAATCAGTTCTACCCGGGGGTGAGATATTTCCAGTTACCACCTACAGTTCTGCCGGTCCCTTATACGGACGAGGAACTGCGTGGTGTAAAGAATTCGACCTTGCTGCTCATTGGCCAGCAAGAGTCGCTGTACGATCCCGTCGCTGCGATAGAACGCGCCAAACGGCTGATTCCCAATATCCAGGCAGAATTGATCCCGCATGCCGGCCATGAATTGCCCGGTGGCCAACCTGAAACAGTCAACCGAAAAATTTTAGAATTTCTCAAAGGAGATTAAACTATTCAGCTGGAACCAAGAATGCATTTGTACAAACACCTCATTCTCTTTTCTGGACTGTTGATGCCTTGGGATACATAGCATTGGGTTTGGCGACTTTATTTGCAGTCCCAGTGTTTGCGAAA
>JAGFND010000119.1 GCA_021409285.1 Candidatus Methanoperedens sp.
ATTGAGGAAAAGAATAATGGAAAATGTTTATTATTTTGAAGAAAAAGAACGCAAGGATGTTATAAAAATATTAGAAAGTGAACAGGACGATTTTTTCAAGCGGATGGGTTTCACCGTCAGGGAAAGCGATCTCCTGGGCTCTGTGCGCAAAGGCTATTTCCTGTATCTTAAAGCAAATTCCGAGGAACTTGACCGCGCAGAAAAGAAACTTGAAGGGCTCGCGCTTAAAAAGCTAATGGGTGAAGAAAAGAAGATCATAAGTGCCGCATTTGCCAGGGAAGAGGAAAATGCGGCATGCGGCATGGGAATGATCTTTGGTTAGATCATATCACTTTGTTCCCTATACAAATCTGGGTCTTTCTGTTAATTTTAAGGAAAGCGGATTTCTCTTGAATGGGTATCCCGATATATCAGAAGCTATCCTTTCATTGAGTTCAGATATGCTCATTTTTATATTCGTCGGCTTATTTGGCATGGATTCACTCCTTATCGTTACCATGAGATTCCCATCTCTTTGTTCTTCATCTCCGACGACTGCGACATATGGTATCCAGTCCTTTCCTGCATCTCGTATCTTCTTGCCCACTGTCTCTTCCCGATCGTCGATATCCACCCTGCCAGTTATTTCACTGGCTGCCTTCTCCGCAAATTCCATGTGCTTACCCGCAACAGGGATCACTCTCACCTGCGTGGGTGAAAGCCACACCGGAAGCATGGGAACGATACCTTTTTCCGAATTCATGTTCCCCTTCTCAAGCAGCGCATATATGCACCGTTCAATTGCCCCGCTCGGTGAACAATGAAGTATGAACGGTCTTTTCTCTGCTCCTTTTGAATCAATATATTTTATCCCGTAGCGCTGGGCGTTCTCGACATCGATCTGCACGGTTGATAAAGCGCTGGCTTTATCCATGGCATCTATATAATTGAATTCGAATTTGAGCACGAAATAAAAGAACCTCTGGTCCCATAATTCTATCAATACTGGTTTATTCACTGTCTTAACAAGGTTCACGATGAAATCCCTGTTCTCCTCATAGAAATCACGCGTAAAACGGATCGCTACTTCATAATCATTCAGATCCAGACCTATTTTTGCCAGCACATTTATGCACATATTATACTGGTCATTGAATTGCGCTACAGCTTCCTCCATGTCTTTACAGAGCGTGTGCATATCTGGCATTGTGAAAGCGCGAAGTCTTCGAAGTCCAACAAGCTCTCCGCTTTGTTCTTTCCTGAAACTGTACCTGGTCAACTCAACCATCCGCAGTGGCAGGTTCCGATATGATATCGTCATGTCGTGGTTCATCAGGAACTGCCCGAAGCATGCGGCGAACCTGAGGAAAAGCTGCTTTTTGTCAGCCTCTATCGAATACTGGCGCGCGGGGAAACGGTCAAGGTACTTCTTGAGCGTTGGATGGTTCATGTCATACATTATCGGTGTCTCAACTTCCATAGCACCTTTTTTTGCTGCTTCATCAAGGACATAGTTCTCGAGCAGGCTCTTCACAAGACGGCCCTTCGGATAAAAGCGCATATTCCCTGAGTCCGATCCGGGTTCATAATCAGCAAGCTCAAGCCTTCTCATGAGTTCAACATGCGGCGGGATCTTATCAACAGCCCGGCTCTTGTGGATCTCGTAATTTACAAATTTTTGCAGGTTACCGTGCCCTGCAAAATCAAATTCATCAGGTTTTAATAACTCGCCCTCCGGAGTTAAAATATGCCAGTAAGAGGTGGCTCTGGCTTCAGATTTTAGCGCTTCAGAGATAACTTCTTCTTTTCCCTGCTGTATCACGGTCACGCATTTATCCTCGCCCCCGCTTGATCTTATCGTTCTTGAGAGTTCAGACAGTGGATGCCCTTTGCATTTAATGGTGAATGATTTGTACCAGCCAAATGGAGCGCGTTTTACCTCAAATGAAGCTTCATTTAGCAGTTTTTCCAGCATTTTAAGGGCTTCGATCGCAAATTCTGGAGATGAAAGACTGGAACTCAGGTGTGCATACGGATACAGCATAATTCGATTTGTTTTTACCTGTTCTGTAACCTTTTTTATCTCCTGCGTTGTTTTTTTTGCTATGTATTCAATATTATCTTCATCGTTTTTTTCAACAGCTACAAAAACTGTGAGCGCTTCTTCCATGCGGCCTTTTTTAAGGCTATCTTCGATCTTTTCCGCAACTGGTGTACTTCTTTTTGTCTCATATTCAATATAATCGGAATGGATAAGTAGTATCTGCATTATATCACTTTCCAGCATCTACACTGCAATCATGCTTAAAGTTTTGTCGGTTTTGCAACAAAAAAATTCTCATCATCGATACTATTAAATACTTTACCGTCAGACAGTGTGTCAGACAAATGGCATACACATGTCGTACAAGTGTCGAACGGATGTGTGCCAATAGCCTCCTACCAGGGGAGATAAAAAAATGCAAAGAGTAACATTAAGGCTCCCAGAACAGCAATTAAAGATGATCGACATGTTCGTCGAGTTTGGTGAATTTCCGTCCGCAAGTGAAGCAATCAGGACGGCTATAAGGGATTTAATCGATCGAAGAAGCGAAAAGATGGTTGAGAGGATGAAATTGTTGAAAAAAACGCAGGAACAGGCCTCAAAAGTCGAGACGTTTTTGCGTTTGAAAGAAGAACAATAAGAACTCAATGAGGGGAATAATATGGAATCATTCGTACAAGATGCCCTTAAAATGGCAGAAAAAGAGCAAATAGCAAAGAGAGCGGCAACAGGAGCCGCTGAAGACGTTGAAGACTTCGGAACACCAAAGATCGTAGTGGTCGGATGCGGTGGGGGAGGCAATAATACTGTAAATCGTCTTTATAATATCGGCGTAGCAGGGGCGGAAACCATTGCAATTAACACGGATAAGATACATCTTGATATCACACAGGCTGATAAGAAAATATTGATCGGCAAGTCAATAACAAGAGGTCTTGGAGCAGGTGGGTTCCCGGAAGTCGGAAAAAGAGCAGCAGAACTTGCAAGAGGAACTCTTGAGGACGTACTAAAGAATGCAAACCTCGTTTTCGTTACAGCAGGTATGGGCGGCGGAACTGGAACAGGGGTCGCACCAGTTGTAGCACAGATAGCCAAAGACCAGGGGGCTATCGTTATCGGCATGGTAACAAGCCCATTCAAGGTTGAGAGAGCAAGAATGGTAAAAGCCGAGGAAGGTCTTGATGACCTCAGGAACTGCGCAGATACGGTTATTGTCCTTGACAACAACAGGCTGCTTGATTATGTGCCAAACCTTCCGATAGACCAGGCTTTCTCCGTAATGGACCAGTTGATCTCAGAGACCGTCAAAGGCATTGCAGAGACCATCACCCAGCCGTCGCTGATTAACCTTGATTATGCAGATGTCAGGGCTATCATGAAAGGTGGAGGCCTGGCAGTAATGCTTGTCGGTGAAGCAAAGGGACAGGACAAGGCAAAAGAGGTCGTAAGAGCAGCACTTAATCACCCGCTGCTTGATGTGGATACAGCGGGGGCAACAGGATGTCTTCTGCATATAACAGGTGGACCGGATATGTCCCTGCACGAAGCAGAACAGGTAGCATCCTCATTGACTTACGAACTTGACTCTCACGCTAATGTTATCTGGGGCGCAAGAGTAAGGAAGGATTACGAGGGCAAGGTTCGCTGCATGGCAATAATGACTGGAATCAAATCAGCCCAGATCATGGGGCCAAACCAGGGAAGAGAAGCAGTACCTTCACGGGCAAGGATTTCAGCAATGGAAGATAAACCCAGAATACCAGTCGGTGGCAAAGTTTCCAGGGGTTCAATAATCGACAGGATAATGTGAGATCGATGAAAGTGTAAGTCTGACAGGCGTTTGTCAGACTTTTTTTTTTTGGATAAGAATAATCTATATGCAAACATATTTTAGAATATGGATATGCATAGTACTCTCTCCAAATTAAAGAATAATGAGATAACTATCGAAGAGGCGGAAAAACAGCTTCGAATAACTAATTTTGAGATATTATCCGACATTGCCAGGATCGATATACATCGCGCAAAAAGAATTGGAATACCTGAAGCTGTCATAGCTGATTGCAAGACATGTGAGGAAGTTGTATCTATAGCGCGAGTCCATTTGAAAAAAGAAGGACGGGTAATTATTACACGTGTTCCTGAAGAGATTTATAATGCATTGAGATCACTGGCAGATGAGTTAAAAGCAAATATCAGGTGGTCCACAAAAGGAAAGGTGGCAGCGATAGGCGATAAAACTAAGAAAACAGGAGGTATAGTAGGTGTTATTTCAGCAGGGACAGCAGATATCCCTGTTGCAGAAGAAGCAAAAATGATCGCTGAGGAAATGGGCTGTTCAGTTACGACCATATATGATGTGGGAGCTGGAGGTATCCATAGACTGTTCCCTGAATTGACAAAACTCGTGGAAGCCGGAGTGGATGCTGTTGTTGTGGCGGCGGGGCGAGAAGGTACGCTACCCACCATTGTATCTGGACTTATTGATGTTCCTGTTATCGGAGTTCCTGTCTCAACAGGTTATGGCGCCGGAGGAAAAGGTAAAGCTGCACTTCTTTCTATGCTCCAGTCATGCTCAGTTCTGACAGTTGTGAATATAGACGCAGGTTTTGTTGCTGGCGCATTTGCAGCAAGGATAGCGAATAAGAATGCAAAGAACAGGATGGAATATTAGCGTTTCACAAATATCTTTATTAAAGCAAAATTTTAGAAGTAAATCGAATACAATCATGCTTATTGGATAAATTTTTATACTATGTGAGAAAGTATTATATTAAAAAAGAATTTGATCAAGAGGTAGAATTAAATGAGAATAAGAGTAGTCAGTTCAAAAGAAGAAATAAATTCCCTTGATGAAGATGAAAAGATCATTCATCTTGCATTCAGACCTTCGAACAAAGATATCTTTTCACTCGTGCAGTCGTGCCCCAGCGTAAAAGCGATACACATCCCCGGTTCATATATAAAGACGATCTCAAACTCTACAAAGATGTTCCTGGAAATGCAGGGAGTGGCGCTTCTGGAAGGCGATGTATGGGGTCACAGGAAAGACATAAATGAGTATTCTGAGATAAAACCAGAGGTCTTTGATAGAATGGCAGAATTAAAAGCAGAGGGTTTATCCGAGAATACTGTCCTTGAAAGGCTGGCAAGAGAAACGCGCCTGAGCAAGGATTTGCTAAAATTCCTGTCAAAAGAAAAAGGAAAAAAGAAATAAACACTTTTTATTTTTATTTATTTATTTGATTTCACAATAGGCATCTTTTTTTGTATTTCCTCTATCAGCTGATCGTCATTTTTACCTTCGACCTCTATTCCAAGATCTTTTGCCATCTGTTTTATTGCTGCGGATTTATTTCCCGAATCCTCTTTCGTGGACTTTTCCATATCCTTCAATTCAAGTTCAGTCTCTTGTTTTGCTTTCTTGAATTCACCTGTGGCTTTCCCAAGTGAGCGTGCAAGTTCCGGGATCTTGCTTGCGCCAAATAAAATTATTATCGCAGCTACTATTAAAATTATTTCGTTTGTCCCGATTGCCATGTCATATCGTTCCCGCTGTGTTTGCCGGCAGATCATTTTTCTGCTTTATCTTTAATCGTATCTCTTCTACCAGTTGTTCGGTTGATTTATTCTCCACCTTGATCCCCATTTCGATCGCCAGGTTATGTATTTTTATATCCTTATCATTGTCTAATCTTTTATGATCATATTCTATTTCCATCTGGGCTTTCTTGAATTCTCCCATTGCTTTCCCCAGCGAATGCGCAAGTTCTGGAAGTTTGGTCGGGCCAAACAGGAAAAGGGCTGCTATCAAGATCAAGATCAATTCTGAAGTTCCTATCATTATTATATATTGTTACTACTTTATTACTTAAATCTTTCTGCTCTGATGAATGCAGAATTCTACGAAGGACTTCGCTAATTCGGTATACGATGCCGCATGCAGATGAGCATAGGCCGCAAGAGTGTTATTCACAAGAATCCCGTCAAGCTCTCCCTTGATGCCAGTTCCTCGCTCAAGTTTGATGGCAAACGCAGCGTCATCCGGGATATCAACAACCTCCGAATGATGGAATTCATGTCCGATAAATGAATTCCCGGCTTTTCCGATCACATTGTCAAGCACAAAGCTGCCAATATTATAGCTGACTACACGTTTGTGTCCCATCAAAGTCCTCCCGGGAATAGCGCCGACCATCGAAAAAGCCCCGCCTTCCATCTCAGCCATGTGATAATTACCGTTTTCTGAAACATCCGTCTTAATCTCCTGCGTAAGATACATCAGGCCTCCGCATTCAGCATAGATGGGCACTCCTTCGGATGATGCCTGTTTGATGGATCCACGCATGGAAATATTATCCTCAAGTTCACGTGTGAATAGTTCAGGATATCCCCCGCCGATGTACAGCCCATCCACTTGAGGCAGCGCACTGTCATTCACAGGGCTGAAATAAACAAGTTCAGCGCCAGCAAGTTCAAGCAATTCAAGGTTATCACGATAATAAAAATTGAAAGCTTCATCGAATGCAATCCCGATTCTGGGATTCATCTCCGGTCTTTGGTGTTTGAAAATATTCTCTTCGGGTTCAGGGAGAGGTTCTGACGATCTTGAAATCGAGATGAACTTTTCAATATCCACACTCTCCCGGACAATATATTCTATCTTCATGAGATTATCATCAAAACCACTCAGCCTGCGCCGTCCTTCCATTGCAGGGATAAGCCCAAGATGTCTCATAGAGATCTTCATGGAATCACTTCGCGGCACTTCTCCGATGACAGGTATATCAGTATATGTCTCAATAGCTGTTCTTGCCTTTTCTCCGTGGCGCTTGCCACCGATGTTATTGAGTATTACGCCAGCTATGTTCACTTCAGGATCGAACGACCTGTATCCTGATACAAGTGCTGCCGTGCTTCGTGTTATACTTCGTGCATTTATTGCAAGGATTACCGGGCATTTCAATATCTTTGCTATTTGAGCCGTGCTCCCGATGTCGCTTGTGGCTTCAAGCCCTTCATATAGCCCCCGTACCCCTTCAATAACAGCAATATCAGCGCCCTTTACTGCATGTGAATACACTTCTTTGACCGCATCCTCTGACATCAGGTATCCGTCAAGGTTGCGGGAATATCTGCCTGTAACTTCTGTATGGTAACTTGGATCTATGAAGTCAAGACCCACTTTAAAAGGCTGGACTATAAATCCCATATCGCGCAGCGCAGACATTATGCCGATAGATATCGTTGTCTTCCCTGCTGATGAGCGGTCACCGGCTATGAGGATCCTTGGGATATCGAGCATTTCAGACATTGTTTTCAGCCCCCTTATGAATTCATTCTTTCTCCCCGAATCAAATCCTGGTAAGCTCCCTCAATCTGACATCATCAAGCGGCATGGGGATCCGGGATTTCTTTTCTGCCATGATACTGGTGGCAAGTTTGCGATAAAC